>JAYVNO010000316.1:0-22905 GCA_043758415.1 Burkholderiales bacterium | reverse complement strand
TCTGCGATAGAGAATTTTCAGAAAATCTGCGGCAATCTGTGTGAAATCCGCGTTAATCTGCGTCAAAAATTAATGCTGTTTTGAAATAGAAGTGGAATAACTGTTCAAAACAGCCAAACTCGATTTTCGTATAAATTACGCCTGAGCCCATGTCAAATAGGCGTTTACGTCAAAAGCTGTTACCAGATTTCACGCACGGAGACGCGTGAAACCATGCCCGATCAGGCAATGGCCTCGGCCAGTTCCGTCTCCAGTGCAATTCGTGTCGATTCCTCGGCAAGCCTGCCGCCGGAAACCACGAAAATATCTTCGGCGCGCGCCCCCAGCGTGTTGATGCGGGCAGTCTCAATGGCGACATTGCGCCGCGACAACACCTCGGCGATGCGGGCGAGCAGGCCGGTGCGGTCCGCGGCAACGATTTCGAGCACGAAGCGCTGGCCCTGTTCGTCGCCGGTGATTTCGATGGTCGGCGTGATTGGAAAGTGTCGCTGCTGCCGCGTGGCTTTGCCCAGTTGTGCTGCTTTAAGCGGGTTGCTTTCGGTGAGCACTTCGGTGATGGCGTGTTCGAGCAACTGCCTGACATCGCGGTACGCAAGACTTGCCGAATTCGGATTGACGACGGTGAACGTGTCAATCGCGTACCCTGTTTTCGACGTGTGAACGCGCGCGTCAAGCACCGAGAAATTGAGCCGTGCCAACGCGTTCATGGTGCGCGCGAACAACTCGGCGCGATCCTTGACGTAGACCATAATTTGCAGCCCATCGCCGGAAGGCATCAGCCGCGTGCGCACCACAGGCTTGTCGGTGTCGAGACGGAAGAAGAGGTTTCTCGCATGCCACGCAATTTCGTCCGCGCTGTGCCGTTGCAGATAAACCGAGTCAAGGCTGCGCCAAAAATTTTCGGCGCGGTCTACGTCAACGGCATACAGCGCCAGCAGGCGTCGTGCTTCAACCAATCGATCCGCGAGCACGTCAAACACGCTGTGCTCGCCGGAATCCGTAAACACGCGGCGCGCGGCGCGAAACAGCTGCTCCAGCAAGCGCGCTTTCCAGTTGTTCCACACCTTCGGGCTGGTGCCGCGAATGTCCGCCACAGTGAGCAAATAAAGCGCCAGCAGGCGCTTTTCGGTGCCGACCAATAGCGCAAATTCTTGAATCACCGCCGGGTCGGAGATGTCCCGTTTTTGCGCGAAGCTCGACATGGTGAGGTGATGTTCTACCAGCCAAGCGACCAACTCAATCTGCTCCGACGGCAGGCCAAGTTGGGTGCAATAGTGGCTCGCATCCTGCATGCCCAACTGCGAGTGATCGCCGCCCCGCCCTTTGGCGATATCGTGGAATATGCAGGCGAGATACAGCAATTCGCGCTCGGGGAAATCCTGCATCAGTTCGCTACACAGCGGATATTCGTGCGAGTGCGCGGGGTCAGCAAACCGACGCATGTTGCGCAACACCATCAGGATGTGCTGATCCACCGTGTAGACATGAAATAAATCATGCTGCATCTGTCCGATGATGCGCTGCCACGGCGGTACCAGCTTGCCCAGAACGCCCAGCTCGCTCATGGCCTTCAGCGCGTGATACACGCCGTGACCGCTGCGCAAAAATTCGACACACAACGCGCGACAGGCGTCGCTGTCGAACGCATCGTCGGGTGACGATTGCACGGATCGCACGATGCCGCGACGCAGCTCTGGGGTGAAGCCCGCATACGCTCGATCCTGAAATCGCAACCGAAACGCTTGCAAAATTTCAATCGCTGACAGGTTCGATCCACGCGTCATCAGATCAAGTTTGCCGTCGCATGCAGCGAACGGTGTTCCCGCAATCGCCACCTTCGGCGCGTTGCGATTGCTGGTCAGCGCGTCGATCAAAATGTCATTGAACAGTCGCAGCTCGCGCGCCGACTGGTAGTAGCGCTTCATTAGTACTTCTGACGCACGCAGTCCGCCGGACGCCACAATGTTCAGACTTTGCGCCATGCTGTTTTGTAGCTCGAACACCAGCCGGTCTTCGCGACGTTGCGCGAGTAAATGCAACCGCGCGCGCAAAAATTTCACCTGCGCGTAGGCGTTGGTGAGCGCATCGCATTCACGACGATTCAGCAAGCCCTGACTCACCATCGCGTCGAGCGTGGACGCGCCGTTGATGGCGCGCGCGAGCCACAACACCATCTGCACATCACGCAAACCGCCGGGGCTTTCCTTGACGTTGGGCTCAAGGTTGTATGCCGTATCTTCAAAACGGGCGTAGCGCTGCTGTTGCTCGAAGCGCTTGGCTTTGACGAAATGTTCCACATCAAACGCTTGCTGCCAGCGTTGATCTAACGCATGAATGTTGCCCATCGCGCCAACGATGCTGCGCCGTTCCAAAAGCGATGTCGCGACGGTCACATCAGCCCGTGCCTCGCTGATGCATTCCTCGACGCTGCGCACGCTGTGACCGACCTCGAATCCGAGATCCCAGGCCTCGCTTAAAAAGTGCTGTATTCCCGCAATCGACGCGACATCTGCGCCGTTGTGCAGCAACAAAATGTCTACATCCGAGTGCGGAAACAGCTCAAACCTCGCATAGCCGCCAACCGCCAGCAGCGTGATCTGTGTTTGATGCAGACCGTGTTTGTGCCACTGCTGAATGAGCACATCGTCCACCGCTAGCGCATGCGCTTTGAGCGCGGCATCGATTTGTTCAACCGACTGCAGCGCGTCAAACAGCAGCGTGCGGTGCGCCTCGTAAGTGCGCCGCAGTTCAGCCAGCGATGCGGGCATAGAAGATGACGCTAGGCAGGCGGCGGTGGCGTACCGGCAGACACCGTGGTGACTTCATAGCCTGTGTCGGTGACCAGAATCGTGTGCTCCCACTGCGCGGACAAACTGTGATCAGCCGTCACCGCCGTCCAGCCGTCAGCCAGGGTGCGAATACCGGGACGACCGGCGTTGATCATCGGTTCAATCGTGAACATCATGCCCGGCAACAGACGCATGCCGGTACCCGGCCTGCCGTAGTGCAACACCTGCGGTTCTTCGTGATATTTTTTGCCAATGCCGTGACCGCAGAATTCGCGCACGACGGAGAAGCCCATCGGCTCAACGTAGCTCTGAATGGCATGTCCGATGTCGCCGAGCGTCGCGCCGGGCCTCACCACGCGAATGCCGCGCCACATCGCCTCGTACGTGGTCTCGGTCAAACGCTTGCCTGCGATGGACGGTTTTCCGACGTAGAACATGCGGCTGGTGTCGCCGAAGTAGCCGTTGACGATCATCGCGACGTCGATGTTGACGATATCGCCATCCTTCAATTTTTTGTCGCCCGGAATGCCGTGACAAACGACGTGATTAACCGACGTGCAGATCGACTTTGGAAACGGCGTATGGCCGGGCGGCGTGTAATTCACGTTCGCTGCGATGCCTTTTTGCGTGTCGACCATGAACGAATGGCACAGCGCATCAAGCTCGTTGGTGGTGGCACCCGCCTTTACGTACGGCGTGATGAAGTCAAGGATTTCTGCGGTTTGCCGGCCGGCTTCGCGCATGCCCGCGATGTCCTCCGGCGTTTTGATGTTGACAGACATCAGTCGCCGCGCAACAACTCGTTAATGCTCGTTTTCGAGCGGGTCTGTTCGTCAACCTGCTTGACGATCACGGCGCAGTAAAGACTGTATTCGCGGTCTTTGCCCTGTGGCATGCTGCCCGACACGACCACAGAGCCAGAGGGCACGCGACCGTAGCTGATTTCGCCAGTCATACGGTTGTAAATCTTGGTGCTCTTGCCGATGTAGACGCCCATGCCGAGCACGGAGTTTTCTTCGACGATGCAACCTTCAACCACTTCCGAGCGCGCGCCGATAAAGCAGTTGTCTTCAATGATGGTCGGGTTGGCCTGCAACGGCTCCAGCACGCCGCCAATGCCCACGCCGCCCGACAAATGCACGTTCTTGCCGATCTGCGCGCAGGAGCCAACGGTGGCCCACGTGTCAACCATCGTGCCTTCGTCAACGTACGCACCGATGTTCACAAACGATGGCATCAGCACCACGTTTTTGCCGATGTAGCTGCCGCGCCGCGCCACCGCCGGTGGCACTACACGCACGCCCGTCATGGCGATTTGCTCAGCCGTCATATGCGCAAATTTGGTTTGCACCTTGTCGTAGAACGCGAGGTCGCCCGCCTTGACCACAGCGTTGTCCTGCAGGCGGAACGACAGCAATACGGCTTTCTTCAGCCACTGATGTGTCACCCATTCACCATTAATTTTTTCAGCCACGCGCTTGCGGCCTTTGTTCAGGTCGCTGATGATCAATTCGACCGCATCGGCGATTTCTTTGGGGGCGTGGGTGGGCGAGAGCGTGGCGCGGTGCTCCCACGCGGCGTCAATAATTTTTTGTAATGCTTCGGACATATTTTCTCTACAGGGTTAACTTGGGCAACAGCGCTACGCGACAAGGCTCATGCGTTCCGCGCTGTGTTGCAAAAATTGGCACATGCGGGTGACGGCTTCGCGGCATTCGTCAAATTCGGACACGAGCGCGATGCGGATATAGCCGCTGCCGGGATTTTTGCCGTTGGCCGCGATGCGTGACAGGTACGAACCGGGAACCACGGTGACCGCGGTGGCGGCAAACAATTCACGGGTGAACTGTTCGTCATCGCCGTTGAATATCGCCGGAATCGGCACCCACCAATAAAACGCAGCTTCTGGCACGGTGGTAGGCAAATATTTCGCCAACAACGGCGACAGCTCGCGAAGCTTTTTGGCGTACTCGGCGCGGTTGGCCACGACGTGCGCCTCGTCATTCCACGCCAGAATGCTGGCCGCAGCAACAACGCCCGACATGGCGGAACCGTTGAAGGAGCGCAGGTGCAAAAACTTCGCGATCAGCTCGGCATCACCTGCCACAAACCCAGAGCGCAGGCCGGGTGCGTTCGAGCGCTTAGACAAGCTGCCCATTGCCACCAGGCGTTTGAAATCGGTGCGTCCGAGCTCAGCGGCGACCTGCAATGCGCCGTGCGGTGGCTTGGCTTCGTCAAAATAAATTTCGCTATAGCACTCGTCAGCCAGCAGCACAAAGCCGTAGCGATCACTCTGCTCAAACAACCACTTCCAGCGCGCGCGTGTGGTGATTGCGCCAGTAGGATTATCAGGGGAACAGACGAGCACCAATTGCACATCGCGCCACACCGCATCCGGGACATCGTCCCATGCGTATTCAGCTTTGGTTGCATCGAAATTAACGAAATAAGGCCGTCCGCCGCAAAGCAGTGCTGCTCCTTCGTACACCATATAAAACGGGTTCGGCACCAGAACGGTCGGATTTGAGGCGCGCGGATCGATCACTGTTTGCGTGAACGAGTACAGCGCTTCCTTGCTGCCCAGCACGGGCAGCACCTGACTTTCGGCGTCGAGCGCGGGCAGCGAAAAACGCTTCTTGACCCAGTTGGCAATGGTCTGCCGCAGTTGCACCGAGCCCTTGGTCGGCGGGTATTGCGCGAGGCTGTCTGTGTTTTGCCCGATGGCGTCACGGATGAATTGCGGCGTCGGATGCTTCGGCTCACCAATCGACAGATTGATCGGCTTCAGGCCTGCGGGCGTCGCAATACCTTGCAGCAAACGAGCAAGACGCGTGAAGGTAAATTCGTTGAGTTCGGCGAGATAGGGATTCAAGGCAAAATCGTTGTTCGTATCCAGAAAAATCTCCAGAGAAACAACGAACAGTGAAGCACATGGCAACCCATAATTATAGGCTGGAGCCTGCAGCAACGGCGCTGGCGGCGGTGACCGCTGCGGGGCTGTTGGGCTGGGCAATTGCGTTGGCTATGGGCGTGTGGGGCGATGCGCAAATAGCGAAGCTGCCGCCATGGCGACCGTTTGCGTTGCAGGAGTTGTCCCTGGGTGGCGCGGTGGCGGCGGCTCCGGTGTTGGTTGGCACAGCACGATTGGTCGGCGTAGCCGGGAACAGGGCTTATTTTATGACGGGCAGCGGCGCGGCGTTGCGTTCGCTGTCACTTGCGGCGGGGGATGCATTGCCATCCGGTGAAACGCTCGTTCGCGTGGAACGCGATGCAATCGTGATTTCTGCGGCGGGACAGGAGTCGCGAGTGACGGTGTTTGGCGTGCGCGCTGAACCGGCAAAAAAAGCGCCTGTGGTGGTCGCGGGAGCGCTGCCATCACCAAACTGTCGTTTGACCGGCGCCGACCGCAGCGCAGCCATATTCATGGAGCCGAACATGGTTAGGGCGCTGACCGCTGAGCGCGCGACGTTCGCACGAATGTTTGACCCACAATCAGGCGTGGGCGGCGCAGGCGGTATCCGGGCCAAAGGCACCGGTGGCACCACCGCGATGTTTGCGATTCTCGATGGCGACGTGCTGCTGCGGGCCGACGGCGTGCCGATTAAGTCGTCCGACGCGATCATCAGCGAGGTGCTGGCGCGGGTTGAGCGTGGCAATTCGGTGGTAGTGGAAGGCGAGAGGAGTGGCTCGCCGCGGCGCTGGGTTTATGCGCCGACGGCTTGCGCCGCACTTCCCGTGGTGAGTCAACCGGTCGTCAAGCCGCCCGCCTGAACCGACTCGCGCCTCGCTGTCGCCAGCGATGCGGCGTCGCCTAGCGCGGCAGCCGCAACCGAAACGCCGCTTTCAGCCAGTTAGCGAGAGCAACAGCTCGTCGCAGGAACGTCCGCTATATGGGGCCCGCAGATGGAATAGTTACATAGTCGACTATGTTCCACAGCAACACCTAGCCAAATTTAAACGATCATCTCGGAGAAAAGCTGTATCGCTGATGCAACGGACCAAACAGGCTTGCTTTCGCCTATTTTTTGTTGTTCCAACTGTAAGGGAACCCCGGCGCGGCTGAACAAGCCATTATGGCCGACGCGCGCTGACCATCCGGCGTGTTGAGCAGGCGCACGATCTCGCAGCCAAGTGCGCGGATTTCAGCAACGATCGTCGCGGTGTTGGCATTGGCAACGGTGATGAGCGTCGTCTTATTGGCGTTGTCGTTGTTGATGATGTTCGCAGTGTTTGTGTTGTCGTTGGCCACGATGGTCGTCTTGTTGGCGTTGTCGTTATTAATGATCGCCGTTTTGTTGCTGTTGTCGTTGGTAATGATCGACAAGATGCCGGCGGTTAGATCATCGTGCAGATGCGCGAGCCGCTGATAGCTGGCGTCGATCTGATTGCTGCCTTCTTCACCAGCGCAAAACGTTGCGGTGTTAAAGAGGCTCTGCGCGACATCGTCGGCAATGGCAAGCGCTATACAGGGAACCGACGCGTTTGCCCCGAGAACGTCCTGCGTGCAGACAAAGGTGGCTGCTGCGAGTAGGCCCGAGGTCACTTCTTTCGCAATCAGTTCAGAGTATCGTCTTGACGGAGAATAGTCCACCGAGTTGCATTGACTAACGACTGCTGCAGCACCAGGAAAACCCGCCGACTTTGCCTGCTCCTTTACCGGGCTGGAAGCGATGAGTTCGCTCGCGAGGACGGCTGCGGCAAGACTGGGATAGCCGGTTCGCGCGTAAACGACCGCCAACTGTTGCTGCGTCACACGGTTCATCGCCAACCGGGCTTCACTGGCTTGTTCCAGCATCTTCAGATTGCTCTGCTTCGTCGCCACGCGCTCAAAGTTAGCCATCATCGTATCGAACTGCGCGCGGAACTGCGCTGTCTCGCCTGCTTCCCGCCCGGTCAGGGGTGTGTCCAACGTTATCGCTCGCGCTTTTTGCGCTATCGCTGGACCTGTTGCCACCAGCACCACGCCGAGCAAAAGTGTGCGAATTAAATGTGGAATGGCGGCGCGAGTTACGTTCATCTTGATGTCCCTTTGGTTGGTTGCGTGAATTTGCGTTCGTTGCGACAAGGCATCGGTTTCACCGAGCGTCACGCGAACGCATTTTCAATCAGAAAATTGATGCTATCGAGCACCACAAATCTGTCCATACTCCAAACGGAGTAGGTGACGTATGAGCGTCGCCGCGTTGGACGCAAAAACACACAAACTCTTTCGCGCCAGATTCAG
Organism: Burkholderiales bacterium; assembly: GCA_043758415.1. Lineage (GTDB taxonomy): Bacteria > Pseudomonadota > Gammaproteobacteria > Burkholderiales > Casimicrobiaceae > Casimicrobium. Next base: position 14,892 of record JAYVNO010000316.1, on the reverse strand, counting down.
CCAGCAGCGAGCAGCGCGGCAGCGTCGCCACGTTCAGCGATGGACGCGGCTGAAGCCTTGTGCCGCGTGGGGCTGTGCCGTTACGCGCCGTCGCTACGACAAACGAGTTGTGGCGTGGATGTGTTGGCGACGATTAATTTGCATCTTGCCGAAAATATTCTGCAAGTGGGTTTTCACGGTTTTATCGCTGATGCGGAGCTGCGCAGCAATCTCTTTGTTTGATAAGCCGCTGCGTAAGATTTTGATGATTTCACTTTCGCGCGCGGTCAGGCGCAGCGAAGATTTTTCGTGAGGTTGAACCAGCATCGTGTGCTTGATCGCGTCCTGCACAATCCGCGACAGCAACCCCCGCGAAGCCCAAATTTCATCGGCATGCACCGCATGAATGGCGCGCAGCGCCTGCGCCAGAACATCACTGCGTGGCAGCAGGCCGCGCGCACCGTGTTCCAGCAGCTGTACAGCCGTGTCGGCACTACCGGTTTGGGTGACCAGCAGCAGTTTTGCATTGGCGGCACCAGCGAGAATCACGCGGACGGCTTCGAGCGCAAAATCATCGTCAGGCGTGTGCAACAAAATAACGTCGGGCTTGAGCAGGCGCGCCGCAGCGGCACCGTTGGCGAGATCGAGGACCTCGCCCACCACAACGATGGCTTTTTGCTGTGCCAGCAGTGCCACCAGCGCGCGCGTTTCCGGCAGCCTTGGCCCCAGCATCAGCAGGCGTATGTGCAGCTTTGATTCGGCGGTTGCCATTTCCATCTACTCTCAGGCGTCTGCACGGCCACCAGGGCTACAGCTGGTGCTGTGACCTTGGGCGCTTTGCCGTAGCATTATTGCGGTGTGAATCTCGGTAAACGTCGGCTAAATTTGCCGTCAGCCGCACATTCATCTTCTTGCGCCAGTCTAGCGGCGGTGGAGTCGCCTGGCGTCTTCCGCAGAGACTAAGATTCGTCTTGGGCGCTCGGTGTTGCAATGCTGCAACCCGAGTCCGATTTCGGTCAAGCCGTCGCTCCCAAAAGCTCTAGCAAGTCCAGCGGTCGAGCAATCTCGAAGTGCGCACCCCAGCCGCGTGCTGATGCGAGGTCGGGCAGGTAGCCATAGGTGGCCAGCACGGGTGTCATGCCCGCCGCGAGGCTGGCTTTAACATCACTTTCGCCGTCGCCGACGAACCAGCAACAGGTCACGTCGAGCTGCGCCTCGGCAGCAGCGCGCAGCAGCGGTGCCGGATGCGGCTTCGGCGTCGGCGTACTGTCGCCGCAGAGGACGACCACAGGCGAAAACGCGCGATCCCGCAGCAGCTCGTGAATCATCGGCTCGGCGAGGCGCGAGTGTTTGTTGGTGACGATGCCCCACAGAATGCCGCGTCGTTCGAGCGCGATTAACAGTTCCAGCACGCCTTCAAACAGGTAGCTTTTGCTCAGTTTTCGCCCGTCGTAAATCGCCAGAAATCGTTTGCGATGATCGTCGTATTCGGCGTGGTCCGGTGACATGTTGATGCCCGCTTTGAGCAGGCTGCGCGCACCGTAGGTGGCGTAGGGACGCAGCGCTTCGTACGGCAGTTCTGGCAGATTGAGTTCAGCACGCAAATCGTTCATCGCGCCAGCTAAATCGGGGGCGCTGTCGACTAGCGTGCCGTCGAAATCGAACAGAATTGCGTCAGGCGCAGGCGTAACAGCTTTTCTCATAAAGCCTCATTTAATATGGGCGTAGACTGCCTAAATGGCATTAGTTGACTAATGGCTAGTATTGGTTTTAGCCTCGTTTAAATAAGGGCTGTAGCAAAAAGCTGTTGCTCAGATGGACGTATTTTTCGGGCTCAAGGTTTGCAAGGCTAGCGCACCGAACGCAGCCGCATTGCTCCAGGAGGTCACGCGTTTGGCCGCCGCCTGTATCGGCAGCCACTCAAACGCGACATGCTCACGCGCGGCAAGCTTTGGCGTCAGCGGTTCCGGCAAACAAATCGCGAAGCAGCGTTCGCGGTTGTGGGTGGTGTTCTGTGGGTAGCGGTGTCGCCAGCGCGGATAGACGCAGAACACGTTTTCATATTGCAAATCAATCACGCCGCCGTGCTCGCTTGCGATGAATCCGGTCTCTTCAAATAATTCACGCTCAGCGGTCGCCGCAAACGTTTCGCCGTCTTCCTGCGAGCCGGTTACCGACTGCCAAAAACCTGATGTATCGGCGCGCTCGATCAGCAAGGTTTGCCGACTGGGCGTATTGATCACCACCAGTACGGATCGAGGAATTTTTAGCGGTTTTGCGGCGGGCACCAATGCGTCAGTCACGGCAAAAACTCAAGCCAGCACCACGCGAAACCCCTTGTCGTGCTCACCCCACCAGACGCAGGCTTCGTCGAAGATTTCGAGCAGTGTGTGCCAGTCGTTGCCGTAGCGTTTTTCAGCGTTGCCCACGTCTGACAGCAGTAGCGTGGTGCTCTCGTGCTTTGCCCACTGGCTATCCATCAGGCAATCAGCGAGCGCGTCCCAGTTGTGGCCGAAATGTCTGGGCAATTTGAGGCCAGTGGCAAGGGCTTCGAGCAGCGCTTTTTTTGAGCGAACGCCCTTGAGCTCAACCCGCAAAATCACATCAGAACGAAGATCATGGACGGCGTTTTTCATGGTGTGTTCCGTCGCGCTATCGTGCGATGCATTTAAAGGATTGATAGTGGTCGTCGCTGTAGTAGCACTGGCTGGCTACGCGTTGATTGCCACCGCAGACGATGCGTCGCGCGCCGCGATTTTTGACGCCTGGCGTACGCACCGTGTACTCGCGGTAATAGCCGCGTTTTTCTGCGGGCAGAATACGTTCGCGATTGCCGAAGACGATGCCGTCACGGTTGCTGGCGAACGGCCCGCCCGCATCGATTAACGCTAGCGTGTCCTGGCCCTGTTTCGGCAATTCGCGCACCGCGATGGAGGAAAACATTGCACAGGCTTTGTTTTGAGCAAAGCCGGGTGAGGCGGCCAGGAGTGAAAGGGCGGCAACACCGGCGACAAGGACGCGCCTGATTTCAGGTGTCATGGCTGACTTTCCGCTGCGGATTCAACGCCAGAAAAGTTGTCTCAAGACATCGGTTTTGCACCACATCCATTCCGGTGTCGCGAGCGATTTTGGCTGCGTTTTCGTTTGCCACGCCGAGCTGCATCCACAATACTTTTGGCAACGGTTTCATGGCGGTCGCGTCCGTTGCCACGCCAACCATGTCCTCGCTACGGCGGAAACAATCGACAATATCCACCGTCGCTGTAATCTCTGCGAGCGAGGCCACGCAGGGCTCTCCAAGAATCTTTGTGCCCGCATGCTGCGGATTGACCGGAATGATGCGATAGCCAGCTTTCTGCATGACCGAGGCGACTGCATAGCTCGGTCGATCCGGACGATTTGACATACCGACGACCGCGATGGTTTGGGTCGCGGCGAGCAGCGCAGCAAAATCCATTACCGCACGCGCCGGAAGGACGAAATCGTATCGTTCATGCCCTGCGGCATTTCGTTGTACTGCCCGGGGCCGAGGGTGATGCAGCGACCACGGTAGTTCGAGTCTTCACAGAATTGCCAGTTGCCAAAGCTGATGAAAATGGACGATGCCGTGTCGTTCAGACCAGAGTCGCCGAGATCGTTGACGTCACCCACGGCGCGCACCGTCCGCCCCCGGAAATTGCCATGTTCGTACAACCACACGGGATGCCGACTGCGCGGCGCGTTGGGGTCAAGTACGGCATAGTTTTGTCCGCCCGGCGTAATGCCGCCCCAGCTTGGATCGTTGTTGCCAATACGACGCATCGACGAAATCGAGCGATCCAGTTGCGGTGGCAGACGACGGTAATCACCGGGGCCGAAAACGAGGCAGGCGCCGCCGTAATCGCGGTCTTCACAGGCTTCCCAATTACCGGAAAAAATGCGCATCGACTGGATGCGATCATTGAATCCTGAATTGCGCAGGTTGCTGATGTCGCCGTCGATGTTGAGCGACGGTCCACGGAAGTCGGCGTCCCCATAAACCTCGATGCGACCACGATCGTTAGGGCCTGTGGATTGATAGGGTTGATACGGCGCGTTACCCTGATTCTGGCTGGCGATGACACCACCCGCAATGGCGCCGATGAGGGCAGCCACCGGGTCCACCTGAACGGCGGCAGGCGGTGGCGCAACGTACTGTGGAGGCTGTGCGCGCGGTTGATCAAGCACCCGTGCGCTCACGATGCGGTAATTCAGCTGTGCGCCCAGATCGTTGTATTGCCCCGGTGGCAGCGCCTGACAGCGGCCCCCGTAATTGAACTCGGTGCACACCTCCCACGTACCGCCGGACACGATCGCTGAGGCAGGGCTGCCAATGCGGTTAATTCCTTGATCAAAATCGGCAACGCTTTGCTCAAGATTGGTGACCCGGCCACGAAAGTCGCGGCCGTCGAACAATTGCAATCGGGGTGGCGTGTAGCCGACGCTGCCTTGCCCTGGTCCGTAGGTCACGTCGCGCACCGACGCGATGCTGTCGCCGTAGCGCCCGCCCAGGTCGCGGTAATCGCCAGCGGTCAGTCGACGGCACTCGCCCGAAAAATTCTGCCCCGAACAGGCCTCCCAGACGCCCGATTCAACCCTGATGGAGCGCGCGGCGCCGATGGCCAAATTGCCTTCCGAGCGGTTTATGCGCGTTGTCGCGCCGGTAAAATCGCGGCCGCTGTACAGCCACATATCGGCAGCGCTGGCAGCACCGCCTGCCGCTATCAACGACACGGTGACGACAGTGTCGCGGATGAATCTGTTGTTCAAATGAAATTTCATGGGGCCTCCTGAATGAGCATAAGCGTGTTTGCGCACGCTTGTACAGTATTTGCGTGCTGGGTCGAGTGCTGGAAAAAACGCTGTCTACAATAACCACGTTGACATCGACACCGCTACCCACTGCTGACGTTATAGAGCAAGTGCAAATCGTAGCGCAACCGCGCATCCTGAATGATCGCTTTTTTACTTCGCCGCCTGACTCAATCGCTGCTGGTGTTACTCGCCATGAGCGTGCTGGTTTTCGTCGGCGTTTATCTCATCGGCAATCCAATTGATATCCTCATTAGTAGTCAGGCCGATCAGGCCGAGCGTGAGCGGGCCATTGTGGCGCTCGGGCTCGACAAATCCATCTGGTCCCAGTACGGCAGCTTCGCCTTTGGCGCACTGAACGGGGACCTGGGCAAAAGCTTTGCGCACGGCGTCCCGGCGCTGGAGCTGATCATGACGCGGATGCCCGCGACGCTCGAACTGGCCTTAACCGCGATGCTAATCGCCGTGGGATTGGGCATTCCGCTGGGGTTGATTGCAGGACTCAAACCGGACGGATTCATCGGCAAATCGATCATGGCCGCGTCCATCCTGGGTTTCAGCCTGCCAACGTTTTGGGTCGGGCTGATGCTCATCATGCTGTTTGCGGTGTTTCTGGGCTGGTTGCCGTCAAACGGTCGTGGCGAAACGGTCGATGTGTTCGGCGTGCCGTTGAGTTTTTTGACGCTGGACGGCTTGGCGCATTTGATCTTGCCCGCCGTGAATCTGGCGCTGTTCAAGCTGTCGCTGCTGATTCGACTGACGCGTGCTGGTGTGCGCGAGGCAATGGCGATGGACTACGTGAAATTTGCGCGCGCCAAAGGGCTATCGAGTACGCGCATCGTCGGCGTGCATGTATTGAAAAATATCATGATTCCGATTGTTACCGTGATCGGACTAGAGTTCGGTTCGGTGGTCGCGTTTGCGGTGGTCACCGAGAGTGTGTTCGCGTGGCCGGGCATGGGCAAGCTGCTGCTCGACTCAATCAACGTGCTGGATCGCCCAGTGATCGTGGCGTACCTGCTGATCATCGTGAGCCTGTTCGTATTTATCAACCTGCTGGTAGATATTGCGTATTCCGCGCTTGATCCACGTGTGCGTCTCGCAGAATCGGGAACGCACTGATGCAGGAAGCGTCAATCTGGCGTGAAAAAGTCGCCGACTTTGCGCAGAGCCGGATCGCGCTTTTTGGTCTGGCGCTATTTGTGATCATTGTGCTGTCAGCGCTCTTCGCACCGTGGCTGTCGATGCAAAATCCCTACGATCTCTCACAGCTCGACATCATGGATGCACGCCTGCCGCCGGGCAGCACCGGCGGCGACGGGCAAACGTTTTTGATCGGCAGCGACGAGCAAGGACGCGACCTGTGGTCGGCCATTTTGTATGGCCTGCGGATCAGTCTGGGCGTTGGCGTGATTTCTACGTTGATCGCGGTGTCGTTGGGGCTGGTTGTTGGGCTTATTGCCGCCTATCGCGGCGGTCGATGGGACAGCGTGATCATGCGCATCGTCGATATCCAGTTGTCGTTTCCGGCGATTTTGATTGCTCTGATTTTGCTGGCCGTGCTGGGGCAGGGCGTTGGCAAGATCATTGCCGCTTTAGTCACCGTGCAATGGGCGTACTACGCGCGCACGGTGCGAGGCGCGGCACTTGCCGAGATGAGTAAAGACTACATTGCGGCAGCGCAGGGTTTGGCGCTGTCGCCTGCGCGAATCGTGTTCAATCACTTGCTGCCGAATTGCCTGCCGCCTTTGATTGTGGTGGCATCGGTGCAGGTCGCGCACGCTATCGCGCTGGAGGCGACGCTGTCGTTTTTGGGCCTCGGTTTGCCGATCACGGAGCCGTCACTCGGGCTGCTGATTGCTAATGGCTATCAATACCTGTTGTCGGGGAAGTATTGGGTGAGTTTCTTTCCGGGCGTGGCTTTGCTGCTGACCATTCTCAGCATCAATCTGGTCGCTGATCAATTGCGCGATGTGCTTAATCCGAGGCTTGCGAGATGACAAAAGCGTGAGCGCGTTACTAACAGTCAATGGCTTGAAAACGCATTTCGCCACCAAGCGCGGTGAGGTGCGGGCTGTGGATGATGTGAGCCTCTCCGTCGCCGAAGGCGAAGTGTTGGGTCTGGTGGGCGAATCGGGCTCTGGCAAATCGGTGACCGGCTATTCCCTGATGGGCTTGGTGGATGCACCCGGTCGTATCGTGGCAGGCTCAGTCAAGTTGCAAGACCGCGAATTGGTAGGACTCGCCGAGCACGACTGGCGCGCGTTGCGCGGTCGCGACATTGCAATGATTTTTCAGGATCCGATGCTGACGTTGAATCCCGTGCTACGCATCGACACCCAAATTATCGAGGCGATCAAGGCGCATGCGGATGTGAGCGCGGCGCGCGCCCGTGAATGGGCTGCGGAAGCGCTGGCGGGCGTTGGCATTCCGTCGCCAGAGGATCGTCTGACGGCGTACCCGCACCAATTTTCAGGCGGCATGCGGCAGCGTGTCGCTATCGCAATCGCTTTGCTGCACAAGCCAAAACTGCTTATTGCCGACGAACCTACAACGGCGCTGGACGTGACGATTCAGGGGCAAATTCTGGCGCAGGTACAAACGCTCGCGACACAGATGAAAACGGCGGTGATCTGGATCACGCACGACTTGTCGGTCGTCAGTGGTCTGGCCAATCGGATCGCCGTGATGTATGCCGGACGCATCGTGGAAGAGGGCGCAACGACCGATGTGCTGGCGAATCCCGCGCATCCGTATACACGAGGCCTCTTGCGATCTCTGCCGTCGCAAAACGAGCCAGGACAAACATTGACGCAAATTCCGGGTGCGCCGCCGCGATTGCTTGGCGAACGCGTCGGTTGCTCATTCGCGCCGCGGTGTGACCAAGCGCAGGCGTTGTGCGTACAGGTTGATCCAGTCTCGACGGTCGCTGGCGATCGCGCCTTCCGCTGCCATTTTGCTTTGCGCAAGGAGGCGGCCGCGTGAGCGAACCGATAGTTGCTATTGAGCACGTCTCGCGGCAGTTCGTCAAACCGCTGGGCTGGGCGGAAAGCCTCGCCAATCGACTCGGTGGCAGCCATCGTGAAGTCGTCGTGCACGCGCTAGATGATGTGACGCTCGACATTCAACGTGGCGAGGTGCTTGGTATCGTGGGTGAATCGGGCTGCGGCAAGAGCACGTTGGGGCGCATAGTCGCTGGATTGCTGCCTGCGTCCTCAGGTGCCGTGCGCTTCACACCGAGCGGAAGCAATGCCAAGCTGGCACGGCAGATGATCTTTCAGGATCCATCGGCGTCGCTCAATCCGCGATTGCGCGTCGTTGACCAAATCGGCGAAGCTGCGGTTGCGCATGATTTGGTCAAAGCGAGTGACATGCGTGACTACGTAGTCGATCTGCTCGCGCAAGTTGGCTTGGATGCGTCTGCGCTATCGCGGTTTCCACATCAGTTTTCGGGTGGCCAGCGTGCCCGCATTGGTATTGCCCGTGCGCTCGCTGTGAAGCCCGAATTGCTGCTTTGCGATGAATCGGTAGCAGCGCTTGATGTGTCAATTCAGGCACAGGTGTTGAATCTCTTTGCCGAGCTGCGGCAGTCTTTAGGGCTTACGTACATGTTCATTAGTCATGACCTGGGCGTCGTGCAGCACCTGAGCAGTCGTGTGGCGGTGATGTACCTGGGACGAGTCGTTGAGATTGGCCCCACTGCATCGATTTTTGGCGCTCCCAAGCATCCTTACACGCAAGCGCTGCTAGAGGCAATGCCACGGATCCGCACGGGGCATCAGAGTTTCGCCGTGATCAAAGGCGAGGTGGCCTCGCCTGTCAGTCCTCCATCGGGCTGTCACTTTCATCCGCGCTGCCCGCGAGCTGATGCGCAGTGCTCCGCTGTTGCGCCCATCGCGGTGATGCGAGGCGACGTCCGCGTTGCTTGCCACTACGCCTAATTTTTGAATCGGAACAAAAGAATGAACAAACCTGCGCGCTGGGTTATCGGCAACTGGAAGATGAACGGGTCGCTTGCGAGCAACGCGGATTTGCTGGAAGCGGTGCGCGGCAGGCCAGCGTCATCGGTCAAGGTGGCGGTTTGCGCACCTTTCCCATATTTGAATCAAGTGCAGCGAGCGCTGGGCGGCAGCGACGTGCAAAGCGGCGCGCAAGATGTGTGCGAGCACGGTTCGGGGGCGTACACCGGGCAGGTGAGCGGTGCGATGCTGCGCGAATTTGGCGCGACAGTTGTGCTTGTCGGCCATTCTGAGCGCCGCCAATTTAACGGTGAGACCAGCGAGCGTGTCGCCTCCAAAGCGTTCGCGGCATTGGCTGCTGGCTTGACGCCGGTGATTTGCGTCGGCGAAACATTGGCTCAACGGGACGTGGGCCTCGCTGACGCGACTGTTGCCGCGCAACTGGCACCCTGCGCAGCATTGTTGGCGGCATCCAGCGCAAATATCGTCGTCGCTTACGAGCCGGTGTGGGCCATCGGCACCGGCAAAACGGCGTCGCCCGCAGAGGCACAGGCGATGCACGCGTTCATCCGAGCGCAACTTTCGGCGATGCACCCGTCGGCGGTAGGCGTTAGCGTGTTGTACGGCGGAAGCGTGAAAGCGTCGAACGCGAAAGAGCTTTTTTCGCAGTCCGACATTGACGGCGGGTTGATCGGCGGCGCGTCGCTTGTGGCTACGGATTTCCTCGCTATTATTTCTGCGGCTAGGTGATCGACAGACTACTCGCTTCGCTATGTATAATTATGGGCTATGGAAATTTTTCTACTTGCGATTCACGTGATCGCCGCCGCATCAATATTGGTGCTGGTGCTACTCCAGCAAGGCAAGGGTGCCGACATGGGTGCCGCCTTCGGTACGGGCTCGGCCGGTAGCGTATTTGGGGCCGCCGGATCGGCCAATTTTTTAAGTCGCGCAACAGGTATTGCGGCCACTATTTTTTTTGCAACCAGCATTGGGCTCACGTATGTCGGCGCGCATCGCTCATCAAGCACTTCGGGCGGGGTGATGCAGGGCGTGACCGGTGATCCGGGCAAAACGGAACAGTCTGCACCGAGTTCGCCCGCAGCTCCTGCGCCAGGAAAATCAGATATTCCTAAGTAACAAATGTAGGGATTTTTTTATAGCCGTCGTGGTGAAATTGGTAGACACGCTATCTTGAGGGGGTAGTGGCGAAAGCTGTGCGAGTTCGAGTCTCGCCGACGGCACCAACAAATAAGCGTCCCGGTAACGTAGGATCGGGTAACAAGGAGGGCGGGGAGCATGTTTTGCACCGCCTTTTTTTTGGGGATTTTTGAGTCATGGGCACTTCTATAAATTCGGGTTTTCGGGGTGAAGTGCCGCAGTTGCCAAGTTTGGCGTGGCGCGCAGCAACCGGAATGTCCTTACAGGTACATGAGGATTGCGAGCACCACGCAACAACGCAATTCACCCGAAAAACGAATTTATAGACGTGCCCCTATGTCACTAGAAACCTACGTCCCGATACTGATCTTCATGATCGTGGCGCTTGCGTTTGGTTGTGTGCTGCTGGCCGTGGGTTGGTTGATCTCACCCGACAAGCCTGATCCCGACAAACTAGCCCCGTACGAATGCGGCTTTGAAGCATTTGAGAACGCCCGTATGCGTTTCGATGTGCGCTATTACCTTGTCGCTATCCTTTTTATTCTTTTCGATCTTGAGATCGCGTTCCTGTTTCCGTGGGCGGTTGCCCTGAAGCAAATCGGTTTTGCCGGCTTCCTTACGATGATGGTTTTTCTGGCGATCCTCACCGTAGGCTTTATTTACGAGTGGAAAAAAGGTGCGCTAGATTGGGAATAAACAGCGTTGTTTTGCTGATCGGAGTGCTTGCTTTATGAGTCTTGAAGGCGTCCTCGAAAAAGGCTTCGTCACCACGAGCCTTGACACGCTGATCAACTGGTCACGCAATGGCTCGATGTGGCCGATGACGTTCGGCCTCGCGTGTTGCGCGGTTGAAATGATGCATGCCGGTGCCGCTCGTTATGACCTAGATCGTTTCGGCATCGTGTTTCGCCCGAGCCCGCGGCAGTCCGACGTCATGATCGTGGCCGGGACGCTGTGCAACAAAATGGCACCCGCGCTGCGCAAAGTTTACGACCAGATGGCCGAGCCACGTTGGGTGATCTCGATGGGTTCCTGCGCTAACGGTGGCGGCTACTACCACTACAGCTATTCGGTCGTGCGCGGTTGTGATCGCATCGTGCCGGTGGACGTGTACGTTCCCGGGTGCCCGCCCACGTCTGAGGCGTTGATATACGGCATTCTCCAGTTGCAGAACAAGATCAGTCGCACTAACACCATTGCTAGGGCGTAATCGGTATGTTGAACGCCATCATTGCTGACGTGTTGGGCGATAAGGTATTGACGTTGACTGCCGCACTTGACGAGCTCACCGTCGAAGTTGCCGCCAAAGATTGGCTGAGCGCCTGCGCCATGTTGCGCGATCATCAGAAAGCACGCTTTGACACCATGATCGACCTGTGCGGCGTCGACTATTCGATCTACGCTGAGGAAGTTCGCGAGACCAAAAAGTACGCGGTGGTTGTTCACCTGCTGTCGGTGACATTGAATCAACGCGTTCGTGTGCGCTGCTTTGCTGAGGACGACAGTTTTCCAGTCGTGCATTCGCTCGTAGACATCTGGCCCGCTGCCAACTGGTATGAACGCGAGGCATTTGACTTGTACGGCGTGATTTTTGAAGGGCATCCTGATTTGCGACGTCTGCTGACAGACTATGGCTTTGTCGGTCATCCATTCCGCAAGGATTTCCCGACTTCGGGCTATGTCGAAATGCGCTATGACCCAGAGCAGCGTCGCGTGTTGTATCAACCGGTCACGATTGAGGCGCGCGAGAATGTGCCGCGCGTAATTCGTGAAGATTCGTATGCACACTAGGGCACACTAGGGCGCACTAAGGCAAAGTTGTATGGCTGAAATTCGCAATTACACGATGAACTTCGGGCCGCAGCATCCTGCGGCGCACGGGGTGCTGCGCCTCGTGCTTGAGCTTGATGGCGAGACCATCGTGCGCGCCGATCCGCACATCGGTTTGCTGCATCGCGCGACTGAAAAACTCGTCGAGAGCAAGACCTATCTGCAAGCGCTGCCGTACATGGATCGCCTCGACTACGTGTCGATGATGTCGAACGAACACGCGTACTGTCTGGCGATTGAAAAGCTTTTACAGTTGCCGATCCCCGAGCGTGCGCAGTACATCAGGGTCATGTTCGATGAAGTCACGCGGTTGATGAACCATTTGCTATGGCTCGGCTGCCACGCACTGGACGTCGGCGCGATGACGGTATTTTTGTACGCATTCCGCGAGCGCGAAGATTTATTCGATATGTATGAAGCGGTGTCCGGCGCGCGGATGCATGCGGCCTACTACCGGCCGGGTGGCGTGTATCGCGATCTGCCGGATCGCATGCCGCAATATCAGGCATCGAAAATCCACAATGCGTCGGCCATAAAGAAAATGAATGAGAACCGTCAGGGCTCGTTCCTCGACTTTCTTGAAGATTTTTGCAACCGCTTTCCGACCTATGTCGACGAGTACGAAACGCTGCTGACCGATAACCGTATCTGGAAACAGCGCACGGTAGGCATCGGCGTAGTCTCCCCGGAACGCGCGATGGCGCTTGGCTTCACAGGCCCCATGCTGCGCGGCTCCGGCATCGCGTGGGATTTGCGCAAGAAGCAGCCGTACGAGGTCTATGACCGCATGGATTTTGATATCCCTGTTGGCGTCAACGGTGACTGTTATGACCGCTATTTGGTGCGCATTCAGGAAATGCGCGAATCGAACAAAATTATTCAGCAATGCATCAAATGGCTGCGCGCAAATCCCGGTCCGGTGATTACCAGCAATCACAAAATTGCGCCGCCTAATCGCGAATCCATGAAGACCAACATGGAAGAGCTGATTCACCACTTCAAACTGTTCACCGAAGGCATGCATGTGCCTCAGGGCGAGGCCTACGCTGCAGTGGAGCACCCTAAAGGCGAGTTCGGCATTTATATTGTGTCTGATGGCGCGAACAAACCGTATCGTCTGAAGATTCGCGCGCCCGGTTTTGCGCATTTAGCGGCGCTTGACGAAATGTCGCGCGGGCACATGATTGCCGACGTGGTGGCGATTATCGGCACGCAGGATATCGTGTTTGGCGAGATTGATAGGTAAGCCGTTGAAAACTCTCTCTCCAGAAGCGTTCAAAAAAATTGACCGCGAACTCAGCAAATTTCCGTCGGATCAGCGGCAGTCCGCCGTGATGGCCGCACTGACCATTGCACAGACCGAGCAGGGCTGGCTTTCGACCGAAACGATGCAGGAAGTGGCAACCCACATTGGCATGCCGCCCATCGCCGTGTACGAGGTGGCGTCGTTCTACACGATGTACAACTTGAAGCCAGCGGGTAAATTCAAGCTCACGATTTGCACCAATCTACCGTGTCAGCTGATGGGCGCAACGATCTGCGCTGATCATGCGAAAAAGCAGCTCGGTATCGGCTTCGGCGAAACCACGGCTGACGGCCTGTTCACCTTGAAAGAGGGCGAATGCTTTGGTGCGTGCGGCGATGCGCCGGTGTTCACCGTGAACAACCACGATTTACGCGCCAAGATCACACCCGAAAAATTTGACCAACTCGTCGAAACCCTGAAGAACGCATAGGCAGTATCACATGCACTTTGGCCCACACATTTCTCCCACCATCTTCGCTGATCTTAAGATCGACGACGCGAACGACTGGCGCATCGGCCCGTACCAAACGCGTGGCGGTTACGAAGCGCTGCAAAAAATTCTCAAAGAGAAAATTCCGCAGGACCAGGTGATCGCTGAAGTCAAGAAATCGGCGTTGCGTGGCCGCGGTGGCGCCGGCTTTCCGACGGGACTGAAATGGAGCTTTATGCCGCGTCAGTTCCCCGGTCAAAAGTATCTCGTCTGCAATTCAGACGAGGGCGAGCCGGGCACGTTTAAAGACCGCGACATCCTGCGCTACAACCCGCACATGTTGATCGAGGGCATGGCGATTGCAGCGTACGCGATGGGCATCACCGTTGGCTACAACTACATTCACGGCGAAATTTTCTCGATCTATGAACAGTTTGAAGCAGCGCTGGAAGAGGCGCGCGCAGCGGGCTTTCTCGGCCCCAATATTCTGGGTTCAGGTTTCGACTTTCAGTTGCATGCGTTTCATGGTTACGGCGCGTACATCTGCGGCGAAGAAACCGCATTGCTGGAATCGCTTGAAGGCAAGAAAGGCCAGCCACGTTTCAAGCCGCCGTTCCCGGCGAGCTTTGGTTTGTATGGCAAGCCGACCACGATCAATAACACTGAAACGTTTGCTGCGGTGCCGTGGATCATGCGCGAGGGCGGCGAGGCTTTCCTGAATCTGGGTCTGCCGAATAACGGCGGCACCAAACTGTTTTCGGTCTCCGGGGACGTCGCACGTCCGGGCAATTTTGAAGTGCCGCTAGGCACCCCGTTCTCCAAACTTTTGGAGCTTGCCGGTGGCATGCGCGATGGCAAAAAAATCAAGGCTGTGATTCCGGGCGGATCGTCGATGCCTGTGATTCCGGGCGACATCATGATGCAAACCAACATGGACTACGACGCCATCGCGAAAGCCGGCTCGATGCTCGGCTCCGGCGCGGTTATCGTGATGGACGAAACGCGTTGCATGGTGAAGTCGCTGCTGCGTTTGTCGTATTTTTATTACGAAGAATCCTGCGGTCAATGCACACCGTGTCGTGAAGGTACGGGCTGGCTGTGGCGCATGGTTCATCGGATTGAACACGGTGAAGGCCGCATGGATGACCTTGACATGTTGAATTCGGTCGCCGACAACGTTCAGGGCCGCACCATTTGCGCGCTGGGTGACGCTGCAGCGATGCCGGTGCGCGCGTTCATCAAACATTATCGTGATGAATTTCAGTATCACATCGATCACAAGCACTGCCTAGTGCCCGCGTATGTTTAGTCTCCGCAACGCCTTTGTAGGAGCGGCTCTGCCGCGACCCACTGTTGCGTTCACCACATTCGCCACCCTGGGTCGCGGCAGAGCCGCT
>JAYVNO010000315.1:0-54666 GCA_043758415.1 Burkholderiales bacterium | reverse complement strand
CGGCAAGCCGCTCCTACAAGAACAAGGATGTTGTTTGATTCTAGAATCAGTCGATGCTCAACATCCCTGAACGTATCGCAAACGGTCTCGCAACGACGGGATGGTACGCGGGAGAATCGATATTTGCAGCCGGACTTTCGGCTCAACTTGCAGAGCGAGCACGTTCATTGGCCGACACACATGAGTTGCAATCCGCTCGCGTGGGTCACAACGTGGGTGTGCAGGCAAACGCGCAGTTGCGCAACGACGAAACGCGCTGGCTCGCACACGCACCAGTTGACGCGAGCGAATGCGAGGCGGTGGCAATCGTGGGTGCGCTGCGTGCACATTTGAACGAAGCGCTGTATCTCGGCGCACAAGAAACGGAACTGCACTTTGCCCGTTACGCGCCCGGCGCGTTTTATCGCACGCATCGGGATCGCTTTCGGGATGATGATGCGCGGCTGGTGTCGCTGGTTTTCTATCTCAACGACGCGTGGGCAGACGACACGGGCGGTGAGCTTGTGCTCTACGCCGATGATGACAGCGGAACGGTCGTTACACGTGTGCAACCGCGCGCGGGAACGATGGTGTGTTTTCTCAGTGACCGGTTTCCGCATGAAGTGTTGCCTGCGGCGCGCGAACGGTATTCATTGACTGGATGGTTGCGACGCGCATAGAGCGGCCTCTGTATACAACCACCGCCAATGGTGCGCCGAGCGCACCCTATGTGCAGCCCATAAAATCGCGGCATGAGAATTTTGCTTCAACGTGTGACTTCTGCGAACGTGGTCGTGGCGGGTGCCGTTACCGGAGCGATTGACGCTGGCTTGCTACTGTTGGTCGGCGTGACACACAGTGATACTGAAGCCGTAGAAGATCGCATGGCTGACAAGATCGTCAAGCTTCGAATCTTCAGCGACGAAAAAGGTTTGATGAATCGCAGCGTGATTGACGTCGACGGCGGCATTCTCGCGGTCAGCCAGTTCACGCTTTACGCGGACGCAAAAGGTGGAAATCGCCCGAGCTACACCGACGCGGCACGGCCCGAGCGGGCGTCCCCGGCGTTTGATCGTTTCGTTGTGAAACTTGCTGCGAAGCTTGGCAAGCCGGTGCCGACCGGCGTGTTCGGCGCGGACATGAAAGTGACGCTGATCAATGATGGTCCGGTGACGATCTGGCTGGATTCAGAAACTTTATGAGTGCGATTTCAACCGAACTGGATCACATCGTCGTTGCGGTGCGAACGCTTGACGAGGGGCGGGCGTGGGCTCGCGAAACGCTTGGCGTAGCACCCGTCGGTGGTGGAAAGCACGACGGCCTCGCGACGCACAACACGCTGCTCAAACTCGACGGCAAGCGCTACCTCGAAATCATCGCCATCGACCCCGACGCGGCCCCACCGAATTTCCCGCGCTGGTTCGGGCTCGACACTGTGGAGGTTCGCGAGCACATCGCGCACGGCCCGCGACTGGTGGCTTGGGTGGCGCGCTGCACAGGTGCTCCCGATGCCATTGAGCAGTTGGCGCAAACACAGGATTACTCCGCGAATGTCGTGCGGCCTGCGTCACGCGGAGACTTCCGCTGGCGGTTCGCCTTCACGCACGATGCTGCCCGTATCGCAGGTGGCACGTTGCCGCATCTGATTCAATGGGATTGCGCAGAGCATCCCTGTGACCGATTGCCTGAAAGCGGTGTTTCGCTGACGGCGCTGATGCTCGGCGCGCCCGAGCCGGAGCGGCTCGCGGGCATGCTTGAAGCGTTGCGCCTTGCGGATGCGCGGGTTCAAGTGGGCCAGAGTACCGCAGCCAATCTGGTGGCGATGCTGCAAACGCGGCTGGGCAGCGTCGTGCTCGATTAGCGGCTTGTAGGAGCGGCGAAGGGTACTCCTGAGCAAAGTCGAAGGGCCGCGACCCGGTTGCGGCTATCGAACGCCGGTCGTGGCAGAGCCACTCCTACGGTGTGTCATCGACTCGTTATGGGCTAGCGTTATGCTCTGCGCCACCTGCTATTACCGAACCGGAGCCCTGTTGAAACGCCTGCTTGCCGCCACGTTCCTTCTGCTATGCACCGCCGCCCATGCGCAGCTCAATATATTGTGCTCGACCGACGCTGACTGGTGCGAGAGCAAGGCGCGCGAGTTCTCGGTGCAGACCGGTATCAAGGTGAATCTGGCGCGCAAGGCGACCGGTGAAGTGTTCGCGCAGCTCAAGGCTGAAGCGACAAACCCGAAGGCGGACCTCTGGTACGGCGGTACCCACGATCCGCACTTGCAGGCGGCGAACGAAGGGCTGCTTCAGGCGTACGTCAGCCCCCACATGAAAGATCAATATCCGTGGTCGGCTGATCTTTTGGCGAAGAGCGCCGATCAGGTCGCTGGCATTTATCGCATCACGCTCGGCTTCGGCTACAACCGTGATCTGCTGGCCAAAAAGGGCTTGATCGCGCCGGCCTGCTGGAGCGATTTACTGAAATCTGAGTTCAAAGGCGATATCGAAACGTCCAACCCGACCACCAGTGGCACCGGATACACCATCCTCGCCACGCTCGTGCAGATGATGGGCGAGGACAAAGCATTTGACTACCTGCGCGCGCTCAATAAAAACGTCAACCGTTACACCACGAGCGGCACCGCACAGCGGCAAAGCGTCGCACGCGGTGAATCACTCGTTGGCATCACGTTTCTCGATGAATTTATCCCGGAGCAGTACGTGAACGCGCCGATTGAAATTGTGCTGCCGTGCGAAGGCACGGGCTACAGCGTCGGCGCGATGAGCATCGTCAAAGGTGCGCGCAATCTCGACGCAGCGAAGAAGTTTTACGACTGGGCGCTCACCGCCGACGCGCAAACCATTCGCGATCAAACCAAAGTGATTGCCATTCCGTCCAACCGCACGGCCTATGCGCCGGATAAGGTTAAATCGCTGGAAAAAGCCAAACTCATCAACTACGATTTCGCAAAATATGGTGCCAGCAGCGAACGCAAACGGCTCATTGAAAAATGGGATCGGGAAGTAAAAAATTCGGTGAAATAGTGGTATCACTACATCTCCATATTTTCGTCACCCCGGCGAAGGCCGGGGCCCACGCTCGATGCGCTGGAACGTTCGATGCTGTGGATCCCGGCCTTCGCCGGGATAACGAAGTGAAGCAGAAGATTTAACCGGAAACCCTCAGGATTGAACATGAAAAAACTCCTCCTTACCAGCGCGCTCGCCGCCCTCACCGCATTCACTGCGGCGCCCTCAATGGCGCAACAAGTCAACGCTTACTGCTCGACCAACCAGGCATGGTGCGAGTTGGCAGCTGTTGAGTTCACCAAGGCCACGGGCGTCAAAGTTGTGCAAACGCATCTCGGCACGGGCGAGGCGCTCGCCCGCCTGAAAGCAGAGTCCGCGAACCCGAAAACCGATATCTGGTGGGGCGGCACCGGTGACCCATTTCTCGCCGCATCTGAAGAAAAACTGCTCGACACGTATCGCCCTGCGTACACCAAAGATTTGTACGACTGGAGCGTGCGTCAGTACGACATGAGCAACAACACGGTCGGCGCGTTCTACACCAGCTCTATCGGCCTTGGTTGGAATGAAGAAATCCTCGCCAAAAAGAAATTACCGGCACCGAAATGCTGGGCCGATTTGACCGACCCGAAGTACAAGGGCGAGATCGAAATGGCCAACCCCGGCTCATCTGGCGGTGCATACACCATCGTTGCGGGACTGATCCAGCTGATGGGCGAAGATGCGGCTTTTGAGTACATGAAGAAGCTGCACAAAAATATTACGAGCTACACCAAAAGCTCGCAGGCGCAGGCGAAAAACGTCGCTCGCGGCGAGGCAGGCATCGGCATCTCGTTCCTGTTTGGTTTCGAAGAAGAGCGCCAGGCCGGATTCAAAGCCGTGCGATCGGTGGCACCGTGCGAAGGCACCGCGTATGAACTCGGCGGCATCGCGCTGATCAAGGGCGGGCGCAATGGCGAGCTGGCCAAAAAATACTACGACTGGCTGATGGGTCCGGTCGGTCAGGGCATCGGCGCGAAAGCCAATTCGCTACAAAATCCGGCCAACAAAACGTTCAAGCAAGACGCCAAAATCCCGACCATGGACGGCGTGAAGCTGATTAATTACGACTTCAAAAAATACGGCGCATCCGCAGAGCGCAAACGCATTCTGGAGCGTTGGGAGAAGGAAGTTAATTCGTTGCCACGGTAGGGGTTTGACCCCCTCCCCCTTCGTAGGGTGGGCACCCTGTGCCCACCGACCTATTGATAACGCCAGACAATGCCGATTCGCAAACGTAGGGTGGGCACGGGGTGCCCTACAGACTGCTCGCGAATCCGGGTTTCGCGGCCGAGGCCGCCCCTACAAGAACGCGACCCTAGGACGTGCTGTGTGCACCATCAACTTTCGCTGGCTTTCGCCGTGGTCGCGCGCCCTGGTTGGTGCGCACAGCGCACCCTATCGATGAATACAGCTTTTCGCTACGAACCCCGTTCAATATGGGCATAGTGGTACAAAAAACCATTTATCGACTTCAGTCCGATTCCGCATCTATGCTCGTATGCAACGGGCTTTGTAGCAAAAAGCTGATAGTCGTTAACTCTTCGCCCGCTTGCTCTCGTCAATGTCCATCAAGTGCCAGAAATGCTGGCGATAGGGATTGCGTTTGTAGTTGAGTAACCACGGTTGCATCAGCACGTTTTGGTAGCGAAACACGCCGGGATACCACGCTGAGTTTACGGTCGCAATTTCGTTCATCGTCCGATACAGCGCCCAGCGCGCCGGCCCGAGCGGCAAAGTTTGCGCTTTCTCATACAACTCGTCGTAAAGCGCTACATTGAAGTTCGCGAAGTTAGATTGGCCGCTATTTTTGCTGTAGAGCAAGCCCACGAACGAGTCACCATCAAGCCCGTCCGAGATCCAGCCCAAATCCCAAAACTGCAATTGTTTGGCGCGCGCCTGCTTGATCAGGTCGGGCCACTTCTGATTGTTGAACTGGAGTTTTATCTTGATGGAATCAAACGCTTTTTTCCACAGTTCATCCTTCTCGCGATCCAGCGCGCGCGGCGTGCTCGAGCGTGTGATCAAGAGCGGCGAGCCATCGGGCATGTCGCGCCAGCCGTCGCCGTCCTTGTCCTTGTAGCCAAACTTGTCGAGCAGCGCATTGGCCAGCTCCAAATCGTACGACGACACGATGGGCTTTTTCGGATCATGCCCCGATTGTGTCGCCGGAATGATTTGATTCGCGGGCGTCGCCTGATTGCGCCACACCGTTTTGATCATCTGATCGGTCGGAAACGACATGATGATCGCGCGACGCAACGCAATTTTGTCCAGCGTGTATCCGCCCACCGTCGCGTCTTCCAGGTTGAAGTAGTCGTAGGCAATGGAGGATTCAAGTGCACGCTGATGTCGAACGCCCTTGTCTGCGTACGCGGCGTCAAGCTTGCCGTCTTTCACCACATTGCCGATCAGGTCAGTGCCAACAAACTCGTAATCCAGCGCGCCGGATTTGAAGCTCAGCAATCGCGGATTCGCCTCTTCAATGATGCTGACTTCGATGTTGCCCACGATGGGCAGTGACTGCCCCTTGTACCTCGCGAGCGTTTCTGCATCGGCCGCTTCGCCGTCGGTCGGAAACGTACCGATGGCGAAGTTGGGATTGCGCGTCAGCACAATCTTGCTGCCCTTAATCCACTGTTTGATCATGTAGGGGCCAACGCCCACCGGATTGCCCTGCGCGCGTCCCTGCACGTCGCGATAAGCCTCGATCACCTCGCGCGCCACTGGCACCCAGTTGTACTGCTGCATCAGATCAACCATGGTGTAAGCAGGTTTGACCAGCTTCATCTCAACGGTGTAGCGATCAATCGCCTTCAACCCTTCAATCGGCTTGTCGTAATCGAACTTGCCGCTCGCCTTCGCCTCGCTGGTGAGGGCGTCTGCGCCAATGAACTTACCGTTAATCTCCCACGCCTTCGGCGAAATGATTTTCGGGTCAAGCATGCGCTTCCATGCGTAGATCAGATCCTCCGCCGTTGCTTCGCGTTTTTTGCCTTTGAATACCGGGTCGTTGGAGAAGTAGAGGCCCTTTTTCAGCCGCACTTTCCAAGTCATCCCATCCGCTGAAATCTCAGGCATAGACTCAGCGAGAAAAGGGCGAAAACGTACTGGGCGAACGTAGTAATCGAACTCCCACAGATTGCCAAAAATGGCGTTGTTAATGTGTGCAGAGTAGAGATCGCTGGTGGCCGCCGGATCAAATCCGGTGACGTCCACCTGAAACGCAACCCGCACGGTTTTGTTCATGTCGGTCGCGTGGGTCGGGACGGCTAAGGCCACTGCTGCCGCCGACGTCAGCAGGGCGAGGAAAAATCGCTTCATACTTCAGCGCTCGGGGAAAATCGAAGTATTGATTATCACCGCGACGGACGAAAATTGCTGGAGGGTTTCGCCCCTAAAGTGCTGCGGCTTATCGCTTGGCCCGCGCCGCCTCATCAATATCGACAAACTTCCACGGCGTACGCCAGAACGGATGCCGTGCGTAGTTTTTGAGCCACGGCTGCGACAGATCATTGGCGTAGGTGTGAAAGCCGAAATCCAGCACTGAATTAGCCGCTGCAATTTTCGATAGCGCCGCGTAAACCGCCGTGCGCTCGGGGCCGAGTGGCTTGGCTTGCGCCAGATCGTACAGCCGATCGTACTCGGCGTCTTTGAACTGCATGTCGTTGATCGCGTTGATATTGCGCGACACCAAGAGGCTCGCGTACCCATCCCCTCCGGGGCCACTTGAAATCCAGCTCCATCCCCACGATTGCAGCTTGCCGGTGCGCGACATTTCGATCAGGTCGGGCCACTTCTGATTGAAAAACACCACGCGAATTCCGATGGCGTCCATGCTCTGCTTCCAGATTTCATCCTGCAAGCGCGAGCGACTGTCGGGTGGATTGGATCGCGTGAAGGTGAGCGGTTTGCAGTCCGGCGCTTCGCGGTAGCCATCGCCATCGCAGTCCTTGTAGCCAAAGCGGTCAAGCAGCGCACGCGCCAAAGCGGGGTCATACGGCGGGCGCAGATTGAGCTCTGGCGAATGGCCGGATTGCGTCGGCGGTATCAGCTGTGTGGCCAGTTCGACCTGGTTTTTGAATGCGAGTTGTGCCTCACGCGCTTTGTTGTAACCCATCAAAATCGCTCGGCGCAATGCGTTTTTCTCAAGCGACGTTCCGCCCACCACCGAGTCGTTCATGTTGAAGTATTGAAAGCTGAGCAGCGGCTCCATAAACCGGGTGTGACGAATGCCCTTCGCGGCAAATTCCGGCTTCAACGTATTGCCGTTGAACATGCGCTCATGCAGATCGCGCGGCACGTCCACTTGCTCCAGTTCGCCGCTTTGAAACGCGAGCACGCGGGGTAGCGATTCTTCAAGAATGCTGATCTCAATACGGGCGATTTGCGGAACACGCAGCGTTGACGTTGCACCGCCCGCCAGAGGCAGAGTTTCTTCGCGGTACGTTGGGTTCTTGCCCAACACGATGCGGCTGGAGCGCTTCCACTCGGACTGAATCAATTGATACGCGTTGGTGCCCACCGGATGCTCGCGAACGCGGCCACGCTCATCACGATATTTCTCGATCACCTCGCGGGCGACGGCGGAAAACGTGCCCGCCGCGAGGTCATACACAAACTCAAATTGCGGCGTCTCAAACGTGATCTGAAGGCGATAACGATCAAGTGTTTTGAGCCCAGAGATCTCGGCGTCGTAATCGAAGCGACCCGACTTTTCTGCAGCGGCACGCACCGGCTTGGCACCTACAATTTTGTTCTCAACCACGTAGTAGTTGGGCGACGCGATTTTCGGGTCCATCAAGCGCTTGATGGAATAAACGTAGTCCGCAGCCACCAGTTCACGCTTCTTGCCACCGAATGCAGGATCGTCTTGAAAGTAGATGCCGGGCTTGACGCTGAGCGTGAACGTTTTGCCATCAGCTGAAACGTCCGGGAGTGCCG
The DNA here is from genome assembly GCA_043758415.1 of Burkholderiales bacterium. GTDB lineage: Bacteria > Pseudomonadota > Gammaproteobacteria > Burkholderiales > Casimicrobiaceae > Casimicrobium. The sequence continues at coordinate 46,684 of JAYVNO010000315.1, read as the reverse complement.
TAAGCGTGGCCGGACGGAGCTTCACGGGCCGCGCGTGATAGTCGTACTCCAGAGGAGGATCGAAAATCATGCGAATGATGTCGCTTGACGGAATGTCGTCGGAGGCCGCCGGATCGAACGTCGTTTCGGCGGCAGTGAAGGCGATGCGGAGCGTTTTTGTCGCGACTGCGGGTGCGGTGAAGAGTAGCACCGCAAAAACGACGAGCAAACTGTAGGAGCGGCTCTGCCGCGACCGATCTCGCGTGTTCGTCGAAAGGGGTCGCGGCAGAGCCGCTCCTACACTCGGTACGTTCACCCCAACGCTTTCTCAATATCCTTGGCCAGCGACGCAGGCGCATCCTGCGGCGCAAAGCGCTTCACCGTGCCATCGGGCGACACCAAAAATTTAGTGAAATTCCACTTCACGCCTTCGCTGCCGAGCAGTCCCGGAGCTGCTTCTTTCAGATGCTTAAACAGCGGTGCTGCGTTGTCGCCATTGACATCTACTTTGGCAAACATCGGGAAGTTAACGCCGTAAGTCAGGTCACAGAAACTTGCGATTTCCGCAGCATCGCCGGGCTCTTGTGATCCAAACTGATTGCATGGAAAACCGAGCACCTCTAAACCCTTCTCGTGGTATTCGTCGTAGAGTTTTTGCAAACCTTCGTATTGCGGAGTGAAGCCGCATTTGCTGGCCGTGTTCACAATCAACAGCGCCTTGCCTTTGTATTGCGCGAGGTCAAGCTGCTTGCCAGTGATGTCTTTGGCGGTAAAGTCAAACGCTGTGGTCATACTAATTTTTCCTTGATAGGGTGTGCTTCGCGCACCTTGTTAACGACGGTGCGCAGAGCGCACCCTATATGCGGAGCGCCGCGAATCCTTGTTCCAGATCGGCACGCAAATCGCCCGCATCTTCAAGTCCAATATTCAATCGGATCAATGCACCTTGATGCGTCCAATTCGTCCGCGATTTCGCGAGATCATAGGTCAGCGCCAGCGAACCAATACCTGCCCAGCTTGCGCCAATACCGAATAGTTCGAGCGCATCGATAAAGCGTGCTGCGGCGTCAGCGCCAAATTGATCCTGCAATACAAACGAAAACACGCCCGTCGAACCCGTGAAATCGCGCTTCCAGATGTCGTGACCGGGGCAGTCAGGCAGCGCAGGATGCAGCACAAGTTTCACCTCGGATCGCGTCTTCAGCCAATGCGCGATATCCAATGCGACGCGCTCTGCATGCTTGATGCGCATCGGCATGGTCGGCAGTCCTCGCAGCACCAGGTACACATCGTCCGGCGCTACGCACTGGCCCGTTTGCAGCGCCATTTCTTTCACGCGTTTCCACGTCGCCTCATCTTTGGTCGTGATCGAACCCATCACCAAATCGCTGTGGCCCGCCGGGTATTTGGTGAGCGCATGTACCGAAACATCCGCACCTTTTTCGAACGCTCGCAAGTACCAACCCGCGCTGTAGGTGTTGTCAATGGCGACCAGCGCGCCCGCTGTGTGCGCGGCTGCGGCGATGGCTGGTAGATCGCTCAACTCCATCGTGATCGAGCCCGGTGTTTCCACCCACACGAGCTTGGTGTTGGCCCTGATCTGCGCCGAAATCCCAGCGCCAATCGCGGGATCGTAATATTCAACGGCCACGTTCATTCGCTTGAGCAAACCCTTAGCCAGCGTGTTTACGGGGTCGTACACGTTCGAAGGAATGAGCACATGATCGCCCGGTTCGACGAAGGGCAGAAATGCATAGGCGACGGCGGCTAGACCCGATGGAAATAACACCGAGTTGTAACCACCTTCCCATTCCGCAATGCGGTTTTGCAAATCGCGAGTGGTGGGCGTGCCGACAGTGCCGTACACATAGGTCGATTCATCAAGCCCGGAGCGCTGCTTCCATTTACCGACGCTATCGAACAGCACCGTTGACGCGCGCTCCGTGCTCGTCACCAACGAGCGAAAACCCGCAGGCACTTCGCGCGACGGATGGATCAGGAGTGTTTCGGGTTTCTTGGTGGTCATGGGGCGATTTACGGGCTTTAATTTAGGTGCGCTTCAAAATCTGCGCATGATGATCGAGATGATCGTTGATGAACGTCGAGATGAAGTAGTAGCCATGATCGTAACCGGTGTGGCGACGCAGCGTGAGTGGTTGGCCGACAGACTGACAGGCGTCTTCAAACAAATGCGGATGCAGTTGTACTTCGAGAAACTTATCGGCCAACCCCTGATCGATCAGGATTCCATCGGGGTAGGGCACGCTTCGTTTCGCGCCCATGATGGCAGTTGCATCGTGCTGCAACCAGTCGTTTTGATCGCCGCCAAGATAGCCGGTAAACGCTTTTTGTCCCCAAGGACATTGCGTCGGCGCGCAGATAGGCGCGAACGCGGAGAGCGACTTGAATAGTTCGGAATGTCTAAGCGCCAATGTCAACGCGCCGTGTCCGCCCATCGAGTGGCCAAACAATCCAAGGCGCTGCGTATTAATGGGCAGATGCTCGCCAATGACCGACACAAGCTCCTGCGTGAGATAAGTCTCCATGCGGTAGTGCTTCGACCAAGGCGCTTGCGTGGCATCAAGATAGAAGCTCGCCGCCCATCCGAAGTCCCAAGCATCGCTCTCGCCTGAAATACCCGCGTCGCGTGGACTGGTGTCGGGCGCAATCAGTGCGATACCAAGTTCGGCGGCGCGACGTTGCGCGCCAGCCTTTGTCATGAACGTTTCTTCGTTGCAGGTTAATCCTGCAAGATAGATCAACGCAGGAACACGTTCACCCGTCACAGCTTGCGCGGGCAGAAACACCGAGAACCGCATCGGCAAACCGATGCTCGATGATTCGTGTTTGTAGAACCGCTGCACGCCGCTACAGCAGGCGTGCTCGCTCAGCAGCTCAAGTGAAGTCGGCACGGCCATCAATACAAAACCACGCCGCGAATCGACTCGCCGTGCTTCATCAAATCAAAGCCTTTGTTGATGTCTTCCAGCGGCATGGTGTGCGTGATCAAGTCATCAATATTGATTTTGCCTTCCATGTACCAATCAACAATTTTTGGCACGTCGGTACGACCGCGCGCGCCGCCAAACGCGGAGCCCTCCCACTTGCGGCCCGTAACAAGCTGGAACGGGCGTGTGCTGATTTCAGCGCCCGCTTCGGCCACGCCGATGATGATGCTGCGGCCCCATCCCTTGTGTGTGCATTCCAGCGCCTGTCGCATGACTTTGGTGTTGCCGATACATTCAAAGCTGTAATCTGCGCCGCCATCGGTCAACTGCACAATGGCATCGACCACGTTCTCGGTATTTTTCGGATTGATGAAATGCGTCATGCCGAATTTGCGCGCCATCGCCTCGCGCGCTGGGTTTAAATCAACGCCGATGATTTTGTCCGCGCCCACCATCTTAGCGCCCTGAATCACGTTCAAACCAATGCCGCCGAGACCGAACACGACTACGTTTGCACCGGCTTCCACCTTCGCGGTGAAAATCACTGCGCCGATACCCGTCGTCACGCCACAACCGATGTAGCAAACCTTGTCAAATGGGGCGTCCTTGCGAATTTTCGCGAGCGAAATCTCGGGGGCAACTGTGTAGTTCGAGAAGGTTGAAGTACCCATGTAGTGAAAAATCGGCTTTCCGTCGAGCGAGAAGCGGCTCGTCGCATCGGGCATCAATCCCTTTCCCTGCGTGCCGCGAATGAGCTGGCAGAGATTGGTCTTGCGCGACAGGCAAAACTTGCAACTGCGACATTCTGGTGTATACAGCGGGATGACATGGTCGCCCTTTTGCAGGGTCGTCACGCCCGGACCTACGTCGACCACAATGCCCGCGCCTTCGTGCCCGAGGATGGCAGGGAATATGCCTTCAGGATCAGCGCCCGACAGCGTGTAGTAGTCGGTGTGGCAAATGCCTGTGGCCTTGATTTCGACCAGCACCTCCCCGGCTTTCGGGCCGTCGAGATCAACGGTTTCGATGGTCAATGGTTCGCCAGATTTCCAGGCGACGGCTGCTTTCGTTTTCACGCGTAATTCCTTTGAAGCTTAGTGGATGCGAGTGTATGCGTTGATCACCAGTGATGCCGTTTGAGTAAATTGGAACAACCGTGCAGACGGTGCATATAAGCTGAGTCCGCGCTCTGCGTACTACGGATCGCGTGGAAACGCTTGGTGCGCAGAGCACACCCTATCTCACGCGGCCCGCCCTAGAATCAAACCGCATCAAGCATAAAAGCCGTAACAGAGGATTGAAGTCTTGAAATTTCCAACATTATTTGTGAGGCTCGCCACCACTCTGGCGAGCGCACTCCTTACTAGCATCCCCTCCGCGCAGACGCAGCGCGCCGACGTCGCGGGTGGCATCGCGCCACCCAAACTGGTCGTGGTCGTAGTTATTGACGGGCTACCGCAAGAGCAGCTCTTGAAGAGCTACGACTTGCTGGTGCCCAACGGTTTTCGACGTTTGATGGACAAGGGCGCATGGTTTTCCGACGCGCATCAGGCCCACGCATTTACGGTGACCGCTGTTGGCCACGCATCCATCCTGTCGGGCGCGCATCCCTATCAAACCGGCATCATCGCGAACGATTGGAAGAGTCGCGACGGTAAATTCATCTACAACACCGCTGACGCCGCACACAAGTATCTTGACGGCACGCCAACGACCGAAGACGACGGCGTCAGTCCAAAAAACTTGCAGGTGAGTTTGCTGGGTGATGAGCTGCGTTATGCCACCAACAATGCAAGCCGCATCTTCTCGGTTTCTGGCAAAGATCGCGGTGCGATTTTGATGGCGGGCAAGTCCGGCACGGCGTACATGCTCTCCAAAAAAACAGGCCGCTTCACCAGCACCAGCTACTACATGGACAAGCATCCTTCATGGTGGGAAAGCTACTACGAGAAAAAGCCGCAGGATCAGTGGTTTCACAAGCGTTGGAACCTGTTGCTCGATGACTCCAAAGCGTACCAGCGCGCACTAGCTGATGGCCAACCGTGGGCGGCGGTCTACAACAACATGACCTCGAAGATGGGTTACATGTATGGCCTCGGCGAGATCACACCGGGTTCAATTTATTACAGCATGCTTATCGCCGGACCGTTCGGCGACGAAGCAACGGCTGAGTTCTCGACCTCGCTGATGAAAGGCGAGTCCATCGGCAAGAACCCGAAGGGCGCGACCGATATCCTGACTGTGAGTTTTTCGAGTCACGACTACATCAACCATAACTTTGGGCCTGAGAGCATTCAGTCGATGGATCATTTGATCCGCCTTGACCGTACGCTGGCAAAGTTCTTCACGGCGATTGATGCGCACGTGGGCCGCGACAACGTGCTCACCTTGCTGACCGCCGATCACGGATTTATGAACACACCCGAATACAGCGTCGCGCGCGGTTTCGACGCGGGGCGTGTGGATCCCAGAGCGTTGCGTGGCACCGTCAACGCCTTAGCTGAAAAAAAGTTTGGCATCGCGAATCTCGCGCCACAACACATGACCGGCGGGTGGACGCTGGACTACGCAGCTATGGATGCGAAGGGTGTTAATCGGGAGGAGGTTGAGAACTTCATGGCGCGCGCAGTGCTCGATCAGCCCGGCATGGCGTTCGCCTTCACGCGTAGTCAGTTAGAGCGCGGCACCATGCCGTCAACGCGCGTGGCAACGCTTGTGCAGCGCTCGTGGCATCGGCAGTTCGCGGTCGACTTGGTGGTGGTGCAGAAGCCGTTTTACTATTTTCAGACCCCGTCGAATTCGCCACAGGCTGTGTGTTCGCATGGCACGCCGTACAGCTATGACACCAATGTGCCACTGATGATTCAAGGAGCAAAATGGATCAAATCGGGGCGCTATGGTCAATATGCTGAGACAGTAGACATCGCGCCAACGTTGGCGCAAATTCTCAACGTTCGAGTGCCCAGCGCGAGTGAAGGCAAGGTGCTGACGCAGGCGTTGCAGTTGAAATAGCAGCGCAGGTGTGCAACGTTGTTGTTCGAGTAAGCTCGCGCTTAGGAGGAATTTATGCAACGTCTATTTGCCGTGCTCTATTGCGCGCTTTTTAGTGGAATTCTGCTTGCGCAGGACTACCCGACCAAACCCGTTCGCATCATCGTCCCATTCGCTACCGGCGGGCCCGCAGACGTTTATGCGCGTGCGATTGCGCAACGCCTGACTGAATCGCTAGGCCAGGCCTTCATCGTTGACAACCGGCCCGGTGGCGGCGCAGTGGTTGGCACCGACGCGGTCGCGAAGGCGACACCCGACGGCTACACGCTGCTCATGATGTCTAACGCACAGACTGTCAACGAAACGCTGATTCCGAACAAGCCCTACGCGTTGTTGCGAGACTTCGTGCCGATCGCTCCGGTTAACTATTCTGATCTGGTGCTGGTCGCGCATCCGAGCGTTGCCGCCAACAACGTGCGAGAGTTGATCGCCGCTGCGAAAGCCAGCCCCAAGGCGATGAGCTACGCGTCCAGCGGCCCCGGCACCCCGTATCACATGGCAGGAGAACTGTTGAAGGCGTTGGCGAGCATAGACCTGCTGCACGTGCCCTATAAAGGCAGCAGCGGCGCCCGCACGGACATCGTGGCCGGGCACGTCAACGTGATGTTCGACGCGATCACCACGATGGCCGCACAAGTGAAAGCGGGCAAAGTCAAAGCGCTCGCGACCTCTGGCAAGGCGCGCTCACTGGTGATGCCGGACGTACCGACGCTTGACGAATCGGGCGTCCCCGGCTACGAGTCTGTCATCTGGCTCGGCATCATGGCACCGATCAATACCCCGCGCGCCATCGTCAACAAACTCAATGCCGAAATCACCAAGGCTGTGAGCCGCGCCGACGTCAAAGCGGATTGGGCCAAACAGGGCGCAACGCCGATGCAAATGACGCCGGATGCGTTCGCAAAATACGTCAAAGAGGACATCGACAAATGGGCGAATATCGTCAAAATTTCTGGCGCGAAGTTTGAAGAGTAATCGCTGCAAATGAATATTCTTAGTGCAGGAGCTGCCAAGGGTTTGCTGACCACCATCGCTGCCAACGCAGGCGTCGAGCTCAATGGCGAGTTCGGTGCCGTCGGCGCGATCAAAGCGCGGCTGCTGGCTGGCGCGCCATGCGACGTGACCGTGCTCACTGCCGCGATGGTCGCTGAGTTGGCGGCTGCGGGCGTCGTTGAACCGGCGAGCATCACGCCGCTCGGGCGCGTTCACACAGGCGTTGCGCTACTGGCGTCAACCGCGCCGATGCAAATCAACAGCGTCGCGTCGCTGCGCGAGCTATGCGCCAACGCCTCAAAAATTTATTTCCCCGACCCCGTTCGCGCCACCGCAGGCATTCATTGCCTCAAAGTGCTCACCGCGCTAGGGCTTGTGCCGTCGCACGAGGATCGCTTCGCCACGTTTCCTAACGGCGCAATCGCTATGCGCGTCATGGCTGACGCAGGTGACGTTGGGGCCATCGGCATCACCCAATGTTCGGAAATTTTGTACACGCCCGGCGTGCAATACGCGGGCGCGCTGCCCGAACCGTACGCGCTCTCCACCGTCTACACCGCCGCCATCATCCCCGGCGCGCAGAACGCCGCAGAAGCGCGCCGATTGCTGGCGGCGCTGGCAGCAGTCGCCAATGTCGGTATCGTGCAGGATGCAGGGTTTGAGGCGGTTTAGCGGGAGCAGTCAACGCGCCAGGCGGTTAAACCGGCACCCATGGCTAGCGTTCGGATCGACGCACGAGAGCCCGGTCGTTTTGGGTCGCGTGTACGACGCGATTGCGGTCGGCTGTCACGAAGAGGGCTTCCCGAAAATTACCGCGGCCGCTGCTCGCCGCATCGTGGGCGTGGCGCGCGGCAATTTTCGCTTTCGCAGTAGCGTTGGGCCGGGGTTGATGTTGGCTCTGATTCGGCGTACGATGCGTAAGTGCTATTTCCTGATGCTGAATACTTGCGCGAACTAATGCCCATGCGGCTCGCGTTAGCAGAGCTTGCTACACCAGCTGGCGCGCAACGCTTTATGACGACATAACTTAAGGATGAGATATGACCACGATTTTCAGGATTGCGATAGGCTTTTTCAGCCTACTCGTTTCACAATCCGCGAGCGCTTTCACTACGATGCCACAAGATGGTATTTGGGGTATCGACAGCGAACGCTCACTAGCTGTGGGGCGGGCCTTTGTGCTGGAAACAGCCGGGCCCGTTACTGCCGTCACTTTTTACAACTACAACGCGGCAGGCGGACCGACGTTTTACGTCGGCGGCGGGCCGCTTTCCGTTACCAACACGGTAGCGGTCAACTTTCTCGAGCCGCGCGGCGGAACCTGCCTCGGATGCGTGGGCACGTCCGGTTCACTGCTGTCGTCACCGGGCGCGGCGTTGTTTGAGTTCACCTCGTCAACGACCGGGTTCGTGACGCTTCCGCGTGAAACGCGTAAAGCAATCAGCAAGGCGAATCTTGGATTTGCAGACGCGCCCAGCGGCTTGATCGGTGGCTGGGCGTTTACGTATCTGACCGGACCTACGTCGCTGGCGCTTGCTGATTACGCGCAGTTGACGACCGTTATTCCGGGTACTGCTTCAGGTTCCGGACTGGTCGTCAACTCAACCGCCAGCATCGGGTGCGAGCTGCAGGTGTCGGGTTCTTTGGCAGGCTACGTTTTTTGTATTAAGGCGCTCACTTCTGGCGGCGCGGATAAGCAGATGTTGGTGAAGTGGTACGGTCATCATATGGACGGCGTTTGGCAGTCTCCATCTTCGACGACCAACAACGTGTTCACCGCTCGACGCATCTTTGCCGGCTCAGATCAGTACGGAGTGAAGCGCGAGGCAGTGACAGTATCACCCGCCGCCGCTGCTGCGTTGCGGGAAGTGATGCAGGCGGCAATTGCGATGACGCCCCGCCCCGACGAATAAACGCAATTTAAATGGTGACGTAGGTGCCGTTGACGCCGGGGCGACGGGTTGCAGCATCGGTGATGCCGAAATTTGCTGAATCGTTGCGGTGCGACGTGTTGTTTCCACGAGCACGCGATTTTGAAGCTAAACAGGATGCCGCGGGCAGTGCGAGTAAGTGCGAGTCAGTGCGAGTCAGTGTAGCGCCAGCTACCTGGTGGCTACGTGGCACAAAAATACCACATCGATTTATACCCAAACTGGCAAAATTATTCATGTCAATGGTAGGCCGTGAGGGACTTGAACCCGCGACCAAAGGATTATGAGTCCTCTGCTCTAACCAACTGAGCTAACGGCCCACTGCTCGTGATTATCGCATCCGTTCAGCGACGAATCGGCAAAAATAAAAACGGGCCAGCGAGCCCGTTTTTTGTGGTCAGCAATGTCCCGTGCCAATATGTCGTTACGCTTCCGTCACAAAACCCTTCAACCGCTCTGCGCGGCTCGGGTGCCGCAACTTACGCAGCGCTTTGGCTTCGATCTGACGGATGCGCTCACGAGTGACGTCGAACTGTTTACCCACTTCTTCCAGCGTGTGGTCGGTGTTCATTTCGATCCCGAAGCGCATGCGCAGCACTTTGGCCTCCCTTGGTGTCAAGGTGTCGAGCACTTCCTTGCACAAGTCGCGCAGGCTGTCCTGCACGGCGGCGTCCATCGGCGTCAGCGTGTTGGTGTCTTCGATGAAATCGCCTAAGTGGCTGTCATCGTCGTCGCCAATCGGCGTTTCCATCGAGATCGGCTCTTTGCTGATCTTCATGATGCGGCGGATTTTGTCCTCCGGAATTTCCATGCGCAGCGCGAGCGTGGGTGCGTCCGGCTCGATACCAGTCTCTTGCAAAATTTGCCGCGAGATGCGGTTCATCTTGTTGATCGTTTCGATCATGTGCACGGGGATACGAATGGTGCGCGCCTGATCGGCGATCGAGCGCGTGATGGCCTGCCGAATCCACCATGTGGCATACGTCGAAAACTTGAAGCCACGACGGAATTCCAACTTGTCGACCGCTTTCATGAGGCCGATATTGCCCTCCTGAATGAGGTCGAGGAATTGCAAACCACGGTTGGTGTATTTCTTGGCAATCGAGATCACGAGACGCAGGTTGGCCTCGGTCATTTCTTTTTTCGCCTTGCGCGATTTGGCTTCACCGGAGGACATCTGTTTGTAGATGTCCTTGAAGTCTTGCAGCGGCAACATCACTTTCGACTGTTGCGACAGCAGGGACTCTTGACGCTCGACCAGCGCCTGACGGTTTTTCGCCATGATTTCGCTATACGGTTTGTCCGCCGCGATTTCCTTGTCGACCCACTTTAAGTCCATCGCTTTTTCCGGGAACATTTTCAGGAAATGCTCGCGCGGCATGTGGCATTTGAAGACCAGCAGTTCTTGCAGTTTCCTTTCATGGCCGCGAATTTTTTCGACTTCGGCGCGGACGGTGTCACACAGTTGCTCGACGATCTTCGCGGCGAAGCGAATGTCGGTCATCTCCTCGGTGATCTTCTTTTGCGCCTTAACGTAGCTCTCATTTTTGTACTCGCCCTTTTCGATGTGCGCGAGCAGCTTCGCGTGATTCTTGCGAATTGTGGCGAACTTTTCGAGTGACATGGACTTAAGTTTGGCGAGCAGCTCGGCCGAAATCGCGGCAGTGGCTTCTTCGTCCTCTTCCTCTTCCTCCTGCGCTTCGTCCTCGCCCTCTCCATCAGCGGCCACAATCGGCGCAGCAGGCGCTGGAGCAGGTGGCTCAAGACCGGCCAGCCCGTCAACGATATCGTCAACGATGACCTCGCCTTTTTCGATCTTGTCCGCGAGTTCGAGGATTTGCGCAATCGACATTGGGCAGGCGGAGATCGCTTGCACCATGTGCTTGAGGCCGTCCTCGATACGCATGGCGATTTCGATTTCGCCTTCGCGGGTCAACAGCTCAACTGTCCCCATTTCGCGCATGTACATTCGCACGGGGTCGGTGGTGCGACCGAACTCGCTGTCGAGCTGCGAGATCGCCTGCTCCGCTTCTTCGGCGACATCATCGTCAGCCACCGCAGACGCGGTTTCGGAAATGATCAATTCTTCGGCGGCAGGCGCTTCGTCAAACACCTGAATGCCCATGTCGTTAATCATCGCGACGATGGACTCGATCGCCTCCGCGTCGACTAGATCATCGGGCAGGTGATCGTTAATCTCTGAGTACGTCAGATAACCACGATCTTTACCCAGCGTAATCAACGTTTTCAGGCGCAGACGACGCGTTTCAGCATCTACCGTTTTGAACGGCGCAAGCGCTTCAAGCAAGGCTTGCTGCTTCTTCTCAAGCAGCAACTGCTTGCGCGTTTTTGGCTTGCCGGTCAACGGGTTAATGGCGATGGCGACTGGCGCGGTGGCCTCTGCGACTTCCGCTTCGGGTGCATTTACGGCGTTTTTCGGGGGACGACCGGGTTTTCCGGTTTTGACGGGTACGGGTACGGGTGCGGGTGCGGCGGCCAACACGGCCGCCATATTTCTTTTAGCCGCCGCGATGGCTTCGGCCTTGGTGGGTTTGGCGGGTTTAGTTGGATTGGCTGAGTTAGCTACTTTGACTATTGCGACGGCGTTGCGTTTGTCGGGCTTTTCAACCGCGACTGATTTGTTCACTGCGACCACGGGATTGACTGCTACCTTTGTTTGCACTGCGGGCGGCTTGCCCACAGGCTTATTCGAAATCGGGACTGCGCTGGTGTGGGCTTTGGCCACCGCTTTGGCCACCGCTTTAGCCACAGGCTGGGCTACTACTTTGGCAACCGGCCTTACGACCGCTTTTTTGGCCACGGGTTTAGCCGCGACCTTGGCGACCGGTTTGGCGGCTTTTTTGGCGACGGGTTTTACAACTGCTTTTGCCACAACTTTTGGAACCTTTTTTGCTACTACTTTGGCGACGACTTTCGCGGCTGGCTTCGCTTTGCCTTTGAGTGCCGCAACTGTTTTGGCCGTCTTCGCCACTACCTTGGCGGCGGGTTTCGCTTTGCCTGCGACTTTTGCCTGTGGCCTAGCGACGACCTTCGCTACCTTAGCTACGACCTTCGTCTTGGAAATGGTTTTGGCTTTCGCTTTTGGCGGAGCAGCTTTTGCTTTACTCACAGTGGCTGCTGAACGCGGCTTGCTTTGCGATGAGCCCGCTTTTGCCTTGGTGTTGATCGCGGCTTTCGTGCCCGTTCGCGACTTCGCGGCAGTTTTGGCTTGTGCCGTCTTGGCGACGGTTTTGCCTAACTTGATAGTCTTGGCGACGGGTTTTGCTTTAGCTTTTGCCATGCGTGAAAGGCTCCGTTGGTATGCGAGGGCGACCGCGCTCTGCGCTTTTTAGGCTGTCCACAGCCTACGTCTGATCGCGAGACCGCGAAAGACGAGAGAGCATAGTTGAGGGTAACCTATTATTTTACCAGCGAGTTGCCGCTTCTTTAAGCACGGAGAGTAAAAAGGAGGCAGAAAATTGCGTGTTTTTGCGGGACGGACGCATGATTTCAGTGCCGTTATGACCAAGGGCACCTCTGATAATTCATTTGTGGGGCGCATTGTGTCGTCGCGCGGTGCTCGCAATCCTCACGTACCACGGCGTACGCTCCGGTTGCTGCGCTCCGGGCTTCTAACACTGCATCCCCAAAAATGAATTATTAGAGGTGCCCCAAGTCATGTGAATCATGAAATTTGGCGATGCGCGGCGTCAGCTCAAGTTGGTTCGGAATGTATGGAAGTTTATTGACAGCTTTTCGCACAAATGGCTTTGGCACTGGGGCTTAGCCGCTAACTGGATAACACTCGACATTGAGCTAAATTTAATGCCTTGCCCAATTCAAATAAGGGTTTCACGAAAAAGCTGTATCGTTAAAACTTACCCGCTGTTCACGCCGAATACAGGGGGGTCTGTCGCACCACCACTGCGCGGGCTGCACTTTTCTTCTAGCCTTCGGGCACACATTGACCAAGGGGCGGGCCCACTGGGCCCCCACATTTCATGCGAATCAAACGATGGATGGCAGTCACCGGACTCGTGGTGGCGGTAGCCGCGGTGGGCGGATTCTTCGGCTTCAAGGCGTACAGCGCCAAGCAGGGCGAGGCGGCAACCGCTAAGTCAGGCGGCAAAGACGGTAAAAAAGTTGATCTGACGTTGGCGCTCGCCGCAGTGGACATGGCGACCGTCGGCCCAGCAACGTTGGTGCAAACGCTTGCCGTTGCTGGCACGGTTGATGCATCGAAGCAGGCGGTGCTGCGCTCGCGTCATGCCGGTACCGCCACGGGCATGGTCAAGCGAGCGGGAGACAAGGTTCAGGCGGGTGAACGCTTGGCCCGAGTGGACAGTGAAGAGCTTCGCTTGCGCATTTCCGAGCGTGACGCGATGCTCAGGCAAACCCAGGCGCAGTTGAGCGTTGCCGAATCAAACCGCGCCCAGCAACGCTCGTTGTCTGATCGCGGCTTTATCTCCAAGGCAGCGTTTGATGCGGCCGAGAGCGGCTACATCAGCGCGCGCTCAGCGTTCGACACGGCAAAAACCAATATGGATATCGCTAAATCAGCCCTCGCTGAGACCGTGCTGACCGCGCCGATTTCTGGCGTGATTTCCAAGCGAACGGTGGAGCCTGGCGAGCGCGTTGGCAACGAAATGGCGGTGTTCACCATCATTGATCCGAGTTCGCTTGAAGTCGTGGTGCCGGTCGCAGCCGAACGCGTGGCGGAACTCAAAATGGGCCAGATTGCAAAGTTTCAGCTCGATGCGGGCGGCGCTTACATCGAGGGCAAACTCTCACGCATCATCCCAACGACAGGCAGCGCCGCGCGCACCGTGGAAACGCGCTTTTCGCTGCCAGCAAACAGTGCGGTACCCGCCGGTGCGTTCCTGTCTGGCCAATTACAAATTGCGCAAAGCAGCGCGCCGATCACCATTCCGCGCGTAGCTCTGAAATCCGATGTCAACGGTAGCTACGTGTGGGTGGTTCAGGATGGCAAAGCCGCCCGAAAGCGCGTGAAAATCACGCCGAACAGCGACGAATCCAATCCACTGGTACCCATTGCGGAAGGGCTCGTGGCGGGCACAACGGTATTGACATTGCGCGGCGTTGAGCCTAACGAGGGGCAGCCTGTGTCGATGCCGGGTGCGGCTCCAACTGTTGCGCCAGCGGTCACTGCACCGCCCGCAACTGCGTCCAAATAGTCGGAGCGCTTGAGTTATGTGGATGACCCGCGTTGCAATTAAAAATCCGGTGTTTTGCACCATGGTGATGTTTGCGCTCATGGTGATGGGCGCGGTGTCGTATTTCCGGCTGCCGATTGACGCTATGCCTGAAGTGAATCTGCCGTTCGCCTTCACGGTGGTGCAGTACCCCGGTGCCAGCCCGCAGGCGGTTGAAAGCGACTTGACCAAGCCGATTGAAAATGCGCTAAACACCATCGCTGGCGTGAAGAAAATCACGTCTCGATCCCGTGAGAATTCGAGCCTGGTGATCGTCGAATTTGCGATGGGCACTGAGATCAAGGTCGCGATGCAGGAGATGCGCGACAAGCTTGCGCAAATCCGCCCGAGCTTCCCGAAAGAAGCGAAAGAGCCGTTCGTGTCGCAGGCTAATCGCGACGATGACAAAGCGATTGTCTCGCTCGGGGTGACGTCGAAAACGCGCACGCTGCCTGACCTTTCATACATTGTGGAGGAGGTAATCCGTCGCCGCATGGAAAACGTCACCGGTGTGGCAACGGTAAACATCAACGGCTCGTCAACGCGTGAGATTCAGATTGAGCCCGATCCGGCAAAATTGCGCGCGCGCCGCATTGGCATCGACCAGGTGTTGAACGCAATTCGCACCGACAATATTGACGCGCCTGTGGGCAACATCACCATTGGTCAAAACGACAAGTCGGTGCGAGTGGACGCGCGCTTCAAGTCAGTGGCTGATTTTTCCAATCTGATCGTGGCCCGGCGCGATGGTTTGCAGGTGCGGCTGGCCGATGTGGCAACGATTGTTGACGGTAGCAAAGAGCAAACTAGCTTTGCGCGTATCGATGGCGTGCGTGCCATCAGCCTCGACATGCTCAAGGTGCGCGGCAGCAACACGGTGGAAGTCGGTCAGGGCGTGAAGGCGTCGATTGAGCGGCTTAAAAAAGAGTTGCCAGCCGACGTTGAATTGACGATTCTTTCCGATCAGTCGAAGTATGTGAAATCGAGCGTTGACGGCGTTAAAAGCACGATCATCGAGGGCGGCTTGCTTACCGTTTTTATCGTGTTCCTGTTTCTCGCGTCATGGCGCAGCACGGTCATTACCGCGTTGACGTTGCCTATCTCGGTCGTCGCCACGTTCATCGCGCTGTACGCGTTTGGTTTCACACTAAATAACTTGACGTTGATGGCGCTGTCGCTCTGTATCGGCC
Organism: Burkholderiales bacterium; assembly: GCA_043758415.1. GTDB lineage: Bacteria > Pseudomonadota > Gammaproteobacteria > Burkholderiales > Casimicrobiaceae > Casimicrobium. The sequence continues at coordinate 31,379 of JAYVNO010000315.1, read as the reverse complement.
TGCTGATTGATGACGCAATCGTGGTGCGTGAAAACATCGTGCGTCATCTCGCGATGGGCAAATCGCACAAGCAGGCAGCGCTTGAAGCGACTGAAGAAATTGGCCTCGCCGTGCTGTCAACGACGCTTGCAATCGTTGCCGTGTTTGCACCCGTCGCGTTTATGGGCGGCATCATTGGTTTGTTCTTCTATCAGTTCGGCGTGACCGTCGTGGTCGCTGTGTTGATCTCGCTGTTCGTGAGCTTCACGCTCGACCCGATGCTGTCAGCCGTGTGGGCTGATCCGCTGGGTAACCGCTTCAAACGGATGCCGTGGCTGGGTCGCTTTCTCAACGGGTTTGACGCCAAAATGGAGGGCTTGCAGCATTCTTACGAGCGCGTCATTCGCTGGTCGCTTAATCGCCGCAAGACGGTACTCGGCATTGTCGTGTTGCTGTTTGGCGGCAGCATGGCGTTGTTCCCGCTGATTGGCAGCGAATTCATACCGAAAGAGGACCAAAGCGAATTCGGGATGCGCCTGGAAACGCCCGTTGGCTCGAGTCTTGATTACACCACCATCAAAGTGGCGCAAGCCGAAGCTGAGTTGCGCAAAATCCCGGAGATCAAATTGCTGTATTCGGGCGCTGGTGGCGGACGCGGTAAAAACACCGGCTGGATCAATGTGACGCTGGTGCCGCGCAGTGAGCGCACACGCAGCCAGAAGCAGATCGAGGACGCAGCGCGCGACTCGGTTAAAGGCATCGCTGGCATGGTGGTGTCAGTTGGCTGGAATAAGCCGGTGCAGGTGTCGTTTGTTGGTCCGGATGCGTCGACGCTGAAGCAGTTGTCCGAATTGTTTGTCGAAAAACTGGACAAAATCGACGGTGTGGTCGACGTCGACAGTAGCGAAAAGGCGGCCGTGCCCGCGCTTGTGATCACGCCCAAACGCGCTGAGAGCGCCGAGTTTGGCATTACCCCCGCAACCATTGGCAGCGTATCGCGTGCGCTGGTGGCGGGGGATGCCGTGGTGACGTGGTTGCCGCCTTCGGGCAACTCGGTGGACGTGTCGGTGCGGCTGCCTGCGGCCGTGCGGAACGATCCCGCGCAGTTGCTGCAAATCCCGCTGACCAATCCTCGCGCCGTCGAGGGTGATGCGCTGTCGCTTGCGCGTGTGGCGACAATTTCCGAAAGCACCAATCCGAAAAGTATCGAGCGCGCTTTCCTGCAACGTCAGGTGACGATCAGCGCCAACGTCAAGGGCCGCACGCCCGGGGAGGTCGGCAACGACGTCAACAAGTTGATTGATGCGTTCCCGCTACCGCCCGGCTATCGGTTCCAGCAGGATGGCGACAATCAGATCATGCGCGATTCGTTCGGTTATGCCATCGTGGCGCTGGTGCTTGCCGTGACGTTCATCTACTTTGTGCTCGGATCGCAGTTCATGAGCTTTGCGCAGCCCATCGCGATCATGGCGACTTTGCCGCTGTCGCTGATCGGCGTCCTGCTTGCGCTGCTGGTCACACGCACCACCTTTAACATGTTCGCCATGATCGCGTTCATCATGTTGATGGGATTAGTCGTGAAAAACGGCATCCTGCTGGTCGATTTCGCCAACCAGGCGCGACGTGATCAGGGCTTAAGCATTGCCGAGGCATTGGTGCGGGCTGGGCACATTCGCCTGCGACCGATATTGATGACTACGGCGGCGATGGTGTTCGGGATGCTGCCGATGGCTCTGGCGTTGAAAGAGGGTGCCGATGGCACTATGGGTCGCGCGATCATCGGCGGCCTGCTCAGCTCGGGCATCCTGACGCTGGTTGTGGTGCCGGTAATTTACGCGATGATTGAGGAATTTAAAGAGAAGCGCGTTGCGAAAAAGGCGACAGGCCCGCGTGGCGACGCCTTGCCAGAACTTGCGCAGACACCGGCGGAATGATGGGCGGTTGTTCTGATCGCGTTTCGCGGCTTGCGCCGCTCGTACAGGACCGCTTTGCTACGCAGCTGGAAAAACTTGCACCGCCACAAATTTCCGCTAAACTCGATTAACTGACCGCGAGTCATTTAGCTAAAATGGGTCCTAAAATCAGGGCTACTTAATTCACATTTCTCTGCTGCACGCAGCGTCATCGCTTATGAATATCGAACAAGTCCGGTTTAACATGGTTGAACAGCAAATCCGCACTTGGGATGTTCTGGACACCGACGTGCTGGATTTGTTGCACACCGTCAAGCGCGAAAATTTCGTACCGCAGGCGCAGCGCGAATTCGCTCTGATGGACGTTGAACTGCCTTTGTCATCGGTTGCCCCATCGGCTTCAGGCGAGTTCATGTGGTCGCCAAAGATGGAAGCGCGCGTGGTTCAGGATGTCGATCTGCATGGCGTTGAACAGGTACTCGAAGTCGGTACCGGCAGCGGCTATTTGACGGCGCTGCTGGCGTCCCGATCAGCGAACGTAACCAGCGTTGAAATCAACCCCGCGCTCGCTCGTTTCGCCATCGCGAATCTCGTCAAAGCAGGCATTGCCAACGCAACGGTCGCAACCGGAGACGCCGCACGCGGCTGGACGACGGGGGCACCGTATGACGTGATCGTATTTACCGGGTCAATGGAAGTTCTTCCGGACGAAGTGATAGCGCAGTTGAAATTGGGCGGCAAGATGTTCGCCATCCTCGGCAAACCGCCCGCCATGCGAGCGCAACTAATCACCGTGACAGCCAACGGCGGGCGCAGCGAACGCACGTTGTTCGAAACTGTCGTTGCACCGCTGACCAACGCCGCGCTCGCGCCCGGGTTTGTATTCTGATGGTGGAGCTTATGGATGTTGCTGCGGTCGCCGAGGCACGCAGCAACGCACTGGCAAATGCCGTTTTTCTTGACGTGCGCGAACCATGGGAATTTGAGCTGGCGCGCATCGCCCATTCGGTCAACGTGCCTATGTCAACGCTGGCGGGTCGCGTTGACGAAATTAAAGCGTTGCAGGTTGCTGCCGACGCTGCCGGAGACGCCCCCGTCGTGGTCATCTGCCACCACGGAATACGTAGCATGCAATGCGCGCAGTTTCTGGCAGGCCAGGGGCTCGCCCGGATAATCAATTTAAGTGGCGGCATCGAGGCGTGGTCTTCCCGCGTCGATCCTGCCGTCCCACAGTATTAATTTGCTGGAGCACTGAATGCGTCCGTTTCTGACTACCCGAACTTCCCTGCTGTGGCGCGCCGTCGCCGCGTCGATTCTTCCCGCCGCAATGGCCGCAGCGTCCGCGCACGCGGCCGATCTGCTCACGCTGTATCGCGAGGCGGCGGTGCAGGACCCTGCCGTTTCCTCCGCCCAGGCCGCGCTCGTTGCCGCACGAGAGCGGGTGACTCAAGCCGAGGCGGCGAATGGTTTCGCCGTCGGCATCAACGCTGCTGCTAACGCCAACTACCTTGATTTGCATCTTCGCAATTTTCCAAAAGCACAGACGGATCGCGGCTATCTGACGGCCAGCGTCTCGGCGTACGTCAACAAGCCGCTGATTCGTCCCGCCAATCTGGTGGCAATTGATCAGGCCGCCGCGTCGGTGAAACTGTTCGAAGTGACGCTCGCGGCGGCGCAAATGGATGTCGCGACGCGCTTGTCGCAGGCGTATTTCGACGTACTGCTGGCGCAAGACAATCTGACGCTGGTGCGTTCGCAAAAGGCAGCGGTCGGCGAGCAACTGGCACAGGCCAAACGCAATTTTGAAGTCGGAACCGCGACCATCGTCGACACCAACGAGGCGCAATCGCGCTACGATCAGGTCATCGCGCAGGAAATAGCCGCCGTCAACGAGCTGGAACGCACACGCTTTGCGCTGCGTAATGTGGTGGGTCGTTATGAGGCGAACCTGAAGCTGCTGCGCACCAACGCGCAAGTACCACCACCTAGCCCGGAAAACATGGATGCGTGGGTGACCCGTGCTGAGTCTGAGGCTTATGGAGTTCGCATCGCGCAGCAAACCCTCTCGGTGTCTGAATTTGACGTGCGTCGCGCACAAACGGGTAAGGACTGGACGCTGGATGCGACGGCCTCCGTTGCCAATTCGCAAGCGACCGGCAGCGCTGCCACGGGCGTCGGTTCATGGATCAATTCTGGGGTCATCGGCGTCACCTTCAACTGGCCGTTTGACATTTCGGGTGGCGTCAGCGCCCGCATCCGCGAAACGCTGGCGCTCGTCGACAAGAACCGTAACGATCTTGAGGCCGCCCGTCGTGTCGCCGGTCTGAATGTGCGTCAGTCGTATTTGGGTGTGACCAGCGGAGTCGCCAGCGTGGCGGCGCAACAGCAGGCCCTTAAATCTGCTGAAACGCTACTGGCCTCGACCAAACTGGGCCTGGAAGTTGGCGTGCGCACTAATCTGGACGTGCTGAACGCGCAGCAGCAGGTGACGCAAGTGCAACGTGACCTGGCGTTGGCGCGCTACAACACGCTCCTGAATGGTCTGCGCTTGAAGGCGGCCACCGGCGTGTTGACCGAAGACGATCTGCGCGCAACGAATGCTTATCTCAGCGAGTGATCGCGGCGGGGTTGCATAAGCGTGCGAGTGCAAAACCGCGCGGGAAAATGCTGCGTAGCCCATTTGGATATCACCACGACACTTTCCAGGGGTTGGCAATGGCGCGCTTCACTTTGCGCAGTACATCCGTGTGTGCTGCGATTTTATTTTCCGCTTCAGCCTGCGTTGCATTTGCTCAAGCGCCGAACGAAGCTGCGCTTGCGCCCTACGGCGGTTACGCAGGTCTTGGCAAAATCACTCACGACTTTGTTGAGCGGGTGCAAAAAAATCCGCGCATCAGCAGCTTTTTCAAGGATGCCGATATCGAGCGGCTTGAAGCCATGTTGATCGATCAGTTTTGTGATGTGCTCGGCGGCGGCTGCAAATATGCGGGCAAGTCAATGAAAGAGGCGCATCGGAACATGAAGGTGAGCAGCGCCGACTTCAACGCTCTCGCGGAGGATCTGCAGGACGCGCTTACGGCCGGGAGCGTGCCTACCTATCAGCAAAATAAGCTCATCGCCAAGCTTGCGCCGATGCATCGCGACGTGGTGGAGAAGTAATCATGCGACGCGCGTCCAGCATGCTTCTGATGCAGTTGATCGCAGCGGTCGCGCTAGCGGTCGGGCCCCTCGCATCGAACGCGGCCACGTTTTCAGGCATCGCCAGTGATCGCGACGGCCAGGCGTTGGTCAATGTCGTGGTATCGCTCAAGCCGATGGGACGTGCCGCTGTGGCGACCCCCACGCAACAGGTCATCGTCACGCAAGAAAACGCGACCTTCAAGCCGTACATCACGGTGATTCGTACCGGCTCAAGCGTGGTGTTTGCCAACCGCGACAATATGGAGCATCACATCAAGTCATTTTCGAGCAGCAAGTCGTTCGAAATAGCGGTTCACAAACCGGGCGACACGCCGCCGCCAATACGCTTTGACAATGAGGGTGCAGTGGTCGCGTACTGCATCCTGCACGACTGGATGCGCGCCTACATCTACGTTGCCGATACGCCCTGGTATGCGCTTACCGCAGCATCGTCCGGCATTGCGCGCATTGAGAATGTGCCTCCCGGCGATTACGAGGCCAGCGCCTGGCATCCTGATCTGGGTCAGTACAAGCCGCCGTTAACCCAAAAAGTGACGATTGGCGCAGACGGCGCGAACGACGCCACGTTCAAGTTTGACTTCAAGCCGCGAACCCTGCGGCAAGCACCCAAAGGTTACGGTAGTTCGGGCAGAACCGGTTAGGCGACGGACCATTAGTCGATACGTTTGGCGCGAATGCCGCGCTTGGCCAGCGCATCAAGCAAATTGTTGTCACCATACATGTGGCCAACGCCGATCACCACAAAGTGGCTGTCGAGTGACTTGAAGTACCCGTCGATCTTGTCGGCCATTGCCGGATGGCGGTCATCAAAAATGCGTCGCTTTGACGCGAGACCATCAGCACTGTCGCCATAGTCCTCGTTAACCAGTCGGTTGATCGCCATACCGTCGCCTGCGCGGTATGCCGCGAGCATTTCAATCAGGCGCTTTTCCATGCGGTTCTGGCGAACCGCAGCGAGAAACCGGGTCATCGCGGCGGCCGTCTCGGCCGGTCCGGCGGCCGCCAGCGCGGCGCATTGCAACGCGCCACCTTCAACTTCTACGATGCGCTTTTTTGCGAACTTTGCTTCACGCAGAAACACCACATCCAGTCCGCGCGCAAAGTCCACACCCAGCTGGCCCAACTCAACGCCCACCACAACCAGATTGACCAGCCACAGCTTGCGATTTTCAATCAGCGCGTCGGGGATGCCCGCGGCCCGGATGTAGCCCGATAGCGCCGCGAAATCCTCCGCAGAAAGTAGGCTCTCCAGTTTGTCCCTGGTCACGGCAAGTCTGGTGCACGCTTGCTGCGTTTCCAGGACGGTGACGTCGGCCTCGACGGCGAGCACTTTTGCGTCATCAAAGCGCTTTTGCACCGAGTCCGGCACCGGATAAAAGTCGGGCTTCGCTACATGCAACGAGCCAAACAGAACGACAGACTTGCTGTCTTTTGCCACCTCTTTCGGCGCATCTTTTGCGGGCTCTTTGGTGAGTTCCCACAGAAACGGCTTGCTGAGCTGCGCGTACGCGGTCGACGTAACCATTGCGATAACGGCGACCGTACTCGAAAAAAGGCCCACGGCGGGGCGCACGTAGCAACCGCAGCGTGCAGAAGCAGAAGCAGAGGCAGAGGCAGATAAAGGACGTTGGTTCATATCGCGATAATAGCTGGATGACAGATTCAGACTTGCGTGCCACCCCAGAGGTTCTCCCCGCCGAAAAGCCCGGTTGGCTCGCGTCGCTCAAGGTCTATCTCGAGGCGCCTTCGCTGCGCATGCTGGCGCTGGGGTTTTCGGCGGGACTGCCGTTACTGCTGGTGCTGGGTACGCTGTCGTTCTGGTTGCGCGAAGCGGGCATCAATCGTTCAACCATTGGTTTTTTGTCGTGGGTGGGGCTCGCGTACGGCTTCAAATGGTGCTGGGCGCCACTGGTGGATCGGCTGCCGATTCCGCTGCTCACTCGGGCGCTCGGGCGTCGCCGTAGCTGGTTGCTGCTGGCGCAGTTAATGGTCGTCTGCGGTCTGGTCGGCATGGCGTTTTCTGACCCGAAAATCGCGTTGACGCCGATTGTCTGGTTCGCGCTGTTGACGGCTTTCGGGTCGGCCACGCAAGACATCGCGCTTGACGCCTTTCGCATTGAATCTGCGGATGTGGATCGACAGGCCGCACTCGCTGCGTCGTATCAAACCGGCTACCGTCTGGCGATGATTTGGGCTGGCGCGGGTGTGTTGTGGATCGCCGCCAGAGCGGAGGTGGCGAACCCCGCGAATTACGACCCGAATAGCTGGAAGATTGCGTACCTGGTAATGGCGGCATCGATGGCCATCGGCTTTGCCACGGTTTTTTTTTCTAAAGAACCCAGCGCAAAACCCATTGTCCGCGCCAAAAACATCGGCGAATGGCTGCAAACTGCGCTGATCGAGCCGTTCGCCGACTTCTTCACGCGCTACGGCTGGAATGCGCTGCTCATCCTTTCGTTGATCGCGACGTACCGCATTAGCGACATCGTCATGGGCATCATGGCCAACCCGTTTTATGTCGATATGGGCTACAGCAAAGACGAGGTGGCTGCCATCACCAAAATTTACGGCGTGATCATGACGCTGGTCGGCGCATTCGTTGGCGGCGTGCTGTCGATGCGCTTTGGCGTGATGCGCACGCTGATGCTGGGTGCAGTGCTGTCAGCGGCGAGCAATTTGCTGTTCTCCTGGCTGTCCACGCGCGGTCACGATGTGACTGGGCTGACCGCCGTCATTTCGGTGGACAACCTGGCGGCGGGTATCGCCTCCAGCGCGTTTATTGCGTACATGTCGAGCCTGACCAATATCAACTATTCGGCGACGCAATATGCGCTGTTGTCGTCGATGATGCTGCTGTTGCCGAAGTGGCTGGCGGGTTTTTCCGGGGTTGCGGTGGACGCGGTCGGTTACAGCACATTTTTCATGGGCACTGCGCTGATTGGCGTGCCGGTGTTGGTGCTCATCTGGATCGCGTCACGGCGATTAAAGTGAGTACAGCTTTCTGCTGAAATAGCCGTTTACATTGGGCTAATAGCCAATTTAACCTAATAGTTGACATTTCCACTTTTCGCGCCTTTAGCCCGCATAGAATAAGCCGTTAACTACAAAGCTGATGTCCTTTTGTGGACACAAAACTCACTGCCAGGAGCCCGTCGTGGCGATCACACTCAACATCAATAAAACGCCCGTCACGATCAATGCGCCCGACGACAAGCCACTGTTGTGGGCGCTGCGCGAGGATTTAAATCTTGTTGGTACCAAATTTGGCTGTGGCATCGCGGCCTGCGGCGCGTGCACCGTGCTGGTCGATGGTGTGGCGACGCGCTCCTGCGTGATGCCCATCTCAGCGGTGGTCGGTAAGCTTGTCACCACCATCGAAGCCATCTCCGAAAAAGGTCCGAGTCCCGTCCAACGAGCATGGATTGAGCATCAGGTGCCGCAGTGTGGTTACTGCCAGTCCGGTTTCATCATGGCGACCACCGCGCTGCTGGATAAAACGCCCGAACCGACCGATGCCGATATTGATGCGGCGATCACCAATCTTTGCCGCTGCGGCACGTATCCGGCGATGCGCATTGCGATTAAAAAAGCAGCGCAGATCAAGAAAGCGGGCGGTTAATCATGGCTGCTTCTTCCACAAAAAAGATATCGAAAACGCGCCGCGCATTCCTGATTGGTACGGGCCTCGTTGGCGGCGCACTGGTCGTCGGCACCACGCTCGCATGGCGACGGGTTGCCGATGCGCAATCGTTCAAACCGCCAGTCAAAGACGGCGAAATCGCATTCAACGCGTGGCTCAAAATCCTGCCCGACAGCACGATCATCGTGCAGGTGCCGCGACAAGAAATGGGGCAGGGCATCTTCACCACGCTCGCGATGCTGGTCGCCGAAGAACTCGACGCCGACTGGAGCAAAGTGCGCGTCGAGCAGGCGCAAATCAGCGCGGTCTACGGCAACGCCACTGCCCTCGGCGACAGCGCACCGGCCCCGATGCAAGCCGCAATGATCGCCACCGCGCGCGTACTCGGCGTGCAGATGACCGGCGGCTCCACGTCCACGCGCGACGGCTGGGCGCCCATGCGCATGGCCGCAGCGAGCGTGCGCAGCGTGTTGCTCGCGGCGGCGGCTGCAAAGTGGGGTGTGTCGCCCGCTGAATTGAGTATTGAGAAGTCCGTCATCAAGCATGCGGGCTCGGGCAAGAGCGCGCCGTTGGGTGAGTTTGCTCAAGTTGCGGCAGCGCTTTCGCCGCCCTCGCAAGTGACGGTGAAAGCCCAGAAAGACTGGAAGATTCTTGGCACGTCGCCCGCGCGTCTCGACGTTGTTGAAAAGTCTCTAGGCAAAGCGCAGTTTGGCATTGACGTGCGCCCGGAAGGACTGCTCTACGCCACGGTCAAACATATTCCCTATGTGAGTGGCGCGTTGCAGGAGGTGCGTTGGAGGAACGGCGCGCCGCCAAAGGACGTGCTGCATCAGGTGCGCGGCGACAATTGGCTTGCGGTAATTTCCACAAGCTACTGGTCGGCGAAAAAGGCGCTTGACGAAGCTGAGTTGGTCGGCGGCGGCGCAACGGGTACGGTGCTTTCGAGCGAACAACTTACGGCCCGTTACAACGAAGTGCTAGACGGCAAAGAGGGCGGATTCTCACCAATTCGTCGCACGTTTGGCGAACACGGTAAAGCAGAAAAAGTCATCGCGGCAACGCCCGCGGCGCGGCGCATTGAGGCCGCGTACAGCGTGCCGTTCCTCGCGCATGCCGCGATGGAGCCACTCAATTGCACGGTGCAAATCAAGGACGGCAAAGTTGACGTGTGGGTGGGCAATCAGACGCCCACCGTTGTGCAATGGCTGGCGGCGGGCAACGTGGGCGTGGCCAACGATGCTGTCACCGTACACACACCGTATCTCGGCGGCGGATTCGGTCGACGCTTTGATCTGGAGGTCGTTCGCCAGGCGCTCGCGTGTGCGAAAGTGACCCGCGGCAAACCGGTGCAATTGGTCTGGTCGCGCGAGCAGGACATTGCCCACGACGCCTACCGTCCTGCCGTTTCCTGCCGATTAACCGCCGCAATAGACGAAAAAAGCAGCGTGAGCGCATGGCATCACCGCCTGGTCGGGCCGAGCGTCAGCAAGAGCGTGATCGGCCGCATGAATCCACTGTTCGCGGGGGACTTTCCGCCCGACAAAACCAATGCGGATGGCGCAGCGGAATTGCCGTATGCGTTCGCGAATTTCAAATGCGATCACGCGCAGGTTGGTCTGCCGGTGCCGACGGGTTACTGGCGCAGTGTCGGCAACTCCTACAACGCGTTTTTTGTTGAAACGTTTGTCGACGAACTTGCGGTGGTGCTGAAAAAAGACCCGTATCTTTTCCGGCTCGAATTGCTGAAAGATCAACCAAGATTCGCGAAGGTCGTCGATGCCGCAGCGAGCGCTGCGCAATGGAGTGCGGCACTGCCAAAAGGTTGGGGCCGTGGCATTGCGCTCGCCGAATCATTCAAGAGCATCGTTTGCCAGGTCGTCGACGTAGAAATCATCGGCAAGGACATCAAAGTGCGCCGCGTGGTGACCGCCGTCGATTGCGGCACGGCGCTGCATCCCGACAACGTGAAGGCACAGATTTCCGGCGGTGCAATATATGGATTGACGGCGGCGCTCAAAGGCAACATCACGCTCAAAGACGGCATCGTTCAACAAAGCAATTTCAACGATTACGGACTGATGAACATGGCCGAATGCCCGCAATTCGAAACGGTGATCATCAACTCAGGCGCAGCGCTGGGCGGCATTGGCGAAGTCGGCGTGCCGCCGATAGCGCCCGCGTTGGGGAATGCGATTTTTTCGGCGACCGGGAAGAGGCTTCGGAGTTTGCCATTTGTGCTGGCGTAATTCGCAACGCTATGAACTAGCGACTAGACAAATTGAGTTAACAAACTTGCAGACTCTGGCTACGATTGCTCGTTAAATAAAAGCAAACCGCGCATATGCCCACTCACTCACTCAACCGGCCCACAGATAGCGTATTCAATGGACCGCATCTGCACGATGCAACATTGATTGATTTTTGGCAATGGGCGATGGCCGACCTCTGCGACGATGACGTCAAGGGTTTTTTCGCAGAGTGGCTGATACACAAGCTTTTGGGCGTTGCTTCTAATCGCCGAGTCAGCTGGGCTAACAATGATCTTGTTACCGCGAGCAACGTGACAATAGAGATTAAAGCAACATCTTATTGGCAATCTTGGAAAGTCCTCAACGCGTCCGGGGAGGCGCTTGTACAGCGCAAGTATGGGGCTACCAACGAATCGGCCATACGCTTCAATGGCCTGCGCGCAAGAGATTCAACTAGCGTCGTTGACATGAGTACAACGAAAGGCCTTAAGTCGCAAATCTACGTCTTTGCGTTCCAGCATGAAACCGATATCGTTCGCTGGAACGCCATGGATTTGGGTCAATGGGAGTTTCACGTTCTGCGAGCTGAAAAACTTGCTTCTCTAGCACCTGGTTCGAGCGTATCTCTAAAAAAGCTACGATCCGTACAAGCGCCGTTGACGGCAGCCGAATTTGTAGGTGTCGCTTCAAATCTAATCCAAATCGTAGCCGCCGAGCGAAATGAGGTTTAACGCAAGCGCTAAGTGACGTTTGGCGTTTGCATTGACGCTGCTAATGCCTCGTAGACGCTACCAACGGTTAAAAACGTCCCACCTGCCACATAGTGCAATGTTTGCAGCTCCGCAGGCGTCTCCGCGTCGTACGTCCAGTGCCCGTTCGCAAACACGCGTGAATCCGCCCACGCGGCGGTGACTTCGCCGACGAAGAAGTCGCTGCACTCCTGATTGTGCGGCTGGGGTACAAGCGTGCATTCGAGCCGGCCGTCAGCGAAACCAACGGAGTAGACTGCGCATCAGCGTAATCGTACGGAGCATTTATGAAATCGACGCACATTCATTCTGACCCGGACATCATGGGCGGGACGCCGGTTTTCGTGGGTTCGCGCGTGCCCGTGAGGATTCTCTTTGAGCATCTGGAAGCAGGCGATCCCCTTGAAGTTTTCCTTGAAGTTTTCCCTACGGTCAGTCTTGCCGTAGCTGTAAAGTGCTTGAAGACGCAAAAACCGCATTGGTCGAAGATGCACATACTGCTTGACGAATCCGTACCTGAAAAGCTGGGCAAGCTGCTGGTTGGGCACTCGTACATAACGGTTCAGCAGTAAGGCTGGACAAGCGTCAAGAACGGAAAATTGCTCAATTTGGCGAAGGATGATTTCGACTTATTGCTGACGGCTGACAAAGGCATGGAATATCAGCAAAACCTAGACGCGCTTGCTGTGGCGATTCTCATCGTCCGAGCCAAGAGCAACCGCATGGCGGATTCGGAGCGTGCGGTTCCGGCCATCCTGAGCGCGTTGGCAGACTTGCCAGCTCGAACGCTACGCAAAGTTGCCGTGTAAATTACTGACGCGAAAAGCGGAGGAAGTTCAGCGAAGTGTCGGGGAATCACTAGTCGCTAAGCTTCCACCGCTTTCCGCGCGAGGCCCAGTTCGTCGCGGTGATAAACGGCGGCGCGGAACGTTTTTTCGTGGCGTTGCATTGTCAACACCGATTACACGAATGCACGAGCGATCGCAGCGATCAGTGGTTGGCTTTCGACGTAGGCTGCGCCTTGGAATGCGGCGGCAATAACCGTGGTCGTTGCGAGGCTCATCGTGACTGCGATCACGCCGGTCAGAGCGCGTTCTACTGAGGAAAGTGTGCCGAGGAATTGAGCGGTTTTCATGGTGATGTCTTTCGTTTTTGGCTGCTTGGCGGTAGTGCCATGGAACGTAATGTAGGCAGCCTTCGATTTTTCCGCGATAGGCACGCGACGAATCGCGGGGAAGCAGCGCGAAACGTGAAAAACGCGGGCGAATTGCAACGCAGTCTACGTTTTCCTTCGTCACCCCGGCGCAGGCCGGGGCCTATGGATTCCGGCCTGCGCCGGAATGACGAAGCTAAAAAGGCACATCTGAAGTGCAATTGACAGATTCACTGGTTACCGGATGCGGAAAGCTCAGTTTCGCGGCGTGTAGCAGCAAACGCTGGCCGTCGGGCGGTGGATTTACCGAATACAAACTGTCGCCGATGATCGCGTGGCCGAGGCTTGCCATGTGAACACGCAGTTGATGGCTGCGGCCTGTGACCGGCGTCAGGCCGACGCGTGTTTGTATGCGTGGTTCGTCTCTTGCCAGCACGACGTAATGTGTGGTCGAAGGCTTGCCAATCGCGTGATCCACCATTTGCCGCGGACGATTCGGCCAGTCACAGATCAGCGGCAGATTGATCGTGCCTTGATCGTTTTCGAGATTGCCCGCCGCGATGGCAACGTAGTATTTTTCGACGAGTCGCTGCTCAAATGCGCGGTTCAGCGCGCGTTGTGCGTGGAGGTTGCGCGCGAACACCATCAGACCCGAGGTCTCCATGTCGAGGCGATGCACGACCAATGCGTCAGGGAATTCGGCTTGCACGCGAGCGCTCAGGCAGTCAGCCTTATCAGGCCCACGACCGGGGACGGACAGCAGGCCGCTGGGCTTGTTGATGACGATAAATGTGTCGTCGAGCAAAACAACATCAAGCGGCACGAGCGATCCTCTCGTAGGAGTGGCTCTGCCGCGACCATCGCTGCGACGGGTGACACGGGGTCGCGGCAGTGCCGCTCCTACAGATCACGTTACGATTTAACTTCGCCCACCACCAAATACTCAAGCAGCGCCTTCTGTGCATGAAGGCGATTCTCGGCTTCGTCCCAGACCACACTTTGCGGCCCGTCAATCACGCCGGCGGTCACCTCTTCGCCGCGATGGGCGGGCAGGCAATGCATGAACAGTGCTTGTGAATCAGCGAGCGCCATCATTGCTTCGTCGACGCACCAATCCGCGAACGCTTTTTTGCGCGCATGGGTTTCGGCCTCGAAACCCATGCTGGTCCATACGTCAGTGGTAACTAAGTGCGAGCCGCGTGCGGCCTCCAACGGATCAGCAAAAACTTTCACATGACCCTCGGCACTCGCAAGCATTGCATCGGGAATTTCATAACCGGGCGGCGTTGATGCATGCACCATGAAGCCCAACACCTTCGCAGCTTGCAGCCACGAATTGAGCATGTTGTTAGCGTCGCCGACCCAAGTCACGATCTTGCCCGAGATGCTCCCGCGCTGCTCGACGAACGTAAAAATATCGGCCAGCACCTGACACGGATGATGATCGTCGGTGAGCCCGTTGATGACCGGCACTCGCGAGTAAGCTGCGAAGGTTTCAACGACATGCTGATGAAAAGTGCGGATCATCACCACGTCAACCATGCGGCTGACCACACGCGCCAAATCTTCCACCGGTTCGCCGCGTGAAATTTGTGACGCTTCACTGGTCAGAAAAATCGCTGAACCGCCCAACTGATTCATACCCGCTTCGAACGACACGCGCGTGCGCGTCGAATTCTTCTCGAACACCATCGCGAGCGTCCGATCACGCAGCGGGTGATACAACTCGTAGCGCTTGAAGCGATCCTTGATCAGCCTGGTGCGCTCGAACAGATACGCGTATTCCTCCGCAGAGAAATCGCTCATCTGCAGAAAGTGGCGGACTTTGGCGACCGGCGCGGATTGGCTTCCGGTCGCGGTGTTATTGGTGGCCTTAGGCATAGGCATAGGCATAGGCGTTGCTAGTTCAACTAGGCTTATCAAAACAAGAGTTTACTCGCGTTGGTAAAATTGATTTTTACGGAGATTCGCTTGCTAGCAACAGCAAACGCTTCGCGAACACAGGCCGTCCATGACCTCTAGCGCTCTTGCCGCGCTCCCTTATTCGGCGACAGCCATCGACAGCGACCTCATCATCAAGGGACTCACGGTGGACGGTCAGCAATTTCGTCCCAGCGACTGGTCGGATCGGTTGTGTGGCGTGATGTCGGCCTTCGGCGCAGATGAACAGTTGCGCTACAGCCCGCTCGTGACGCCCGCGATGCGCGAGGGTTTGCGTTGCGTGATAGTGCGGCGTGAACTTGCGGAGCTTGAGCCGCGATTGTTTCGATTCTTTTTGAGCTTTGCCGTCGATAACGACTTGCAGATTACGTTCGACGCGGATGCGGTGGCGACGTTGTTGCCGGATACAGTGCGGCGCATGTCGCGGGAGACGTCGGTCGTTGTAGTTAAACCAGTTTCAGGCGAGGACTATTGATCCTGTAACTGGCGGCATTCTCGCTTGCCTAGGAGTCTGTCGGGTTTGAAAAGCATCGGCTGCAAATCCGACAGACTCCTAGCAAGGGCCGGGAATCCAGACAACGTGCGAACGCAATGCGCTAAATTACCCGTCAGCTCTGCCACGAGCTGGATACCCGCCTGAGGCGAGTATGACGACAGTTTTGTGAGCAGTGTGAGTAATCGAAGGCAACAAAAAAGGCCCCTAAGGGCCTTGTTTTGATCACCTACCGCGATGCCGCTGGAATTTACGCGGCTTTGGCTACTGGAGCAGCGGCTGCACCCATGCCCTTGATGGCACGAACGAGGTTGCTTTTTACGCGCGAGGCAAGGTTTTTGTGAACGATGCGCTTGTCGGCAATACGATCAATCACCGATTGTGACGCCTGCATTTGCGTCATGGCAGCGGGCTGGTCGCCAGCGGCTACGGCTTTCTGTACTTTTTTCACGGCGGTGCGCAATTGGGTGCGCAGGGATGCGTTGTGGGCGCGCTGCTTGTCGTTTTGACGGGCGCGCTTTTTTGCTTGTGCTGAATTTGCCATGGCAGATTTTTTTTTGTGCGTAATCGATTCGGTGAACCCGCTATTCTACGGAGAAACCACGAGTGCTGCAACCCTTGAACTTATTCAAAGCCATCGTCGGCGTATCCGCCATGACATCAATGTCCCGCATTGCGGGGCTGGCCAACCAGATGGTCATGGCCAAAGTGTTTGGCGCGGGTGCGGTCAACGACGCGTTTGAAATCGCTTTTCAGCTGCCGAACATGATGCGGCGTCTGTTCGCAGAGGGCGCGTTTGCTCAAGCGTTTGTTCCGCTGATTGCCGAATACAAAGCCCAGCGCGGCGAAGCGGCCACTCACACACTGATTAATCGCGTGGCGACGTTGCAACTGGTGGCGTTGCTGGCGGTGACCGTGCTCGGCATTGTTGCCGCGCCTTGGTTGATTCCGCTTTTTGCGGGTGGATTCGCCAACACGCCGGGAAAAATGCTGCTCGCGAGCCAGCTTTTGCAAATCATGTTTCCGTATTTGTTATTCATTTCGCTAACCGCCTTGGCCGGTGGCGTGATGAATATCTGGAAGAAATTCGCAATTCCCGCCTTCACGCCGGTGCTGCTCAATCTATGCATGATCGCCGCCGCTTTGTTCGCTACTCCGTACTTCGCCCAGCCGATTCATGCGTTGGCATGGGGCGTGGTGGTTGGTGGCGTGGCGCAGCTTTCGCTGCAATTGTGGCCGCTGTACAAGCTCGGCATGTTTCCGCGACTGGATTTTCACTTTCGCGACGAGGGCGTAGTGCGCATGCTGAAAACGATGGCACCGGCGCTGCTCGGCGTGTCCATCGCGCAGATCAGCATGTTGCTCAACACTAATTACTCGTCATTTTTCGGCGACGGTGCGGTCAGTTGGCTCAAAAAAGCGGATCGCTTGATGGAGCTGCCGACTGCCTTGCTGGGTGTGGCGATAGGCACCGTGATCCTGCCCGCGCTCGGCACGTTGCGCAGCGAGAAAAATATGCGCGGTTACGGCGAATTGCTGGACTACGGCATGCGCTTTGCCCTCATCGCCACGCTTCCCGCGATGGCGGTGATGAGCGTGCTGGCGACGCCGATGGTGGCCACGCTGTTTCAGCGCGACGCTTTCACAGCAAAAGATTCGCTGCAAACCGGCCCAGCGGTCGCGGCTTACGCCGTGGGCATCATTGCGCTGGTGTGGATCAAGATTTTGGCACCCGCTTTTTACGCGCAGCAGGACACCAAAACGCCGGTGAAGATCGGTATTCGCGTGTTGTTGATCACGCAATTGTTTAATTTGTTTTTTGTGTTTGTCGTGTTCAATCGCTTTGCGCCGCATCTGCTGCATGCTGCGCTGGCCCTTTCTACAAGCCTCGGCGCAGTGCTCAACGCATGGTGGTTGTATCGCGGTTTACTCGCGCGTGGCGTGTACGTGCCGCAGCCAGGTTGGGCGCGGTTTGCGTGGCAGCTACTGGCCGCAACGTTGTTCACCACGGCGTTGATTGTGCTGGCGAAGCCGGTTGACATTTGGTGGACCGTAGCGGGCGAAATTTCACGCGTGACGATGCTTGCTGCGCTGTTCGCGCTGGGCGGGTTTGCTTATTTTGGTGTGTTGTATTGCTTGGGGTTTCGTCTGCGCGACGTGCATCGGTAGACATCGCGTAGGCTGGTTTATCACCCAGCATCCAAGCGTTAATCGACGCCAAGCGCTGGATTTGTCAAACCAGCCCAAGCGTTAAGAACCGGCGTTTGCGACGTGGGTCGCGGCAAAGCCGCTCCTACAACAACGCGCCCTACGAGAACTTTCTCGGTGGCTTTTTTGGCGCATCGGGCACGGGGGCCAACGCGCGAATGTGCAGCACGTGATCCACCAGTTCGAAGCCGCGATCCTTGACTATTTTCAGGATGCGCTTTTCGATTTCGGCGTCGTGAAATTCGACGACAGTGCCGGTGTTCACGCAGACGATGTGGTCGTGTTTGTCGCCTTCGTTGAGCTCGAAAATCGACTTGCCGCCCTCGAAGTGATGGCGCTTGAGCAGGCCTGCCTGTTCGAACTGCGTGAGCACGCGATAAATCGTGGCCAGTCCCACGTCGAGGCCTTCGTCCATCAGCAGGCGATACACGTCTTCGGCGGTCATGTGGCGCACTTTGGAGCCCTGAAACAGGTCGAGCACTTTCATGCGCGGCAGCGTGGCTTTGAGTCCGGCGTCTTTGAGGTCTTGTGCGTGAGCCATGATGTTCGTCCCGTGTAGCGAATAAGGTGTAGCCCCAACCGGGCTGCTTCCTTGGCTATCATAGCGGCTTGTCTTCACGCCCCCAAGCCTTCTTTATGCGCGCAATTCTTGCCACTCTCGCTATGCTTTTTGCCCTTGCGCTGACCGGCTGCGGCCTCGTCTACAAGATGGAGGTCAATCAGGGCAATTACGTCACGCAGGACATGGTGACCAAGCTCAAAGAAGGCCAGACGCGGCAACAGGTGCGCCTGACGCTTGGCACGCCGACGACCGAGAGTGTGTTTCACAAAGACCGCTGGGATTACGCGTATTCGCTTGAGCGTCGCGGTCGCCCGATCACGTCACACAAACTGACGCTGCTGTTTGACGGCGATACGCTGAAAAGCTGGACGGTGGCTGATCTGCCAACCTCGCCCGTGGTGGACCGCGATCCGGCCTATGCCAATCTTGAAAAAGGTGGCAGCAAGAATGACGGCCCCAGTTGGTGGTCGCGGCTTGGCGATTGGTGGCGTAAGTAAGCCATCCGCCCACCATTGCCATGGTGAATCTCGCGATTGCCGGCGCGTCCGGCAAGATGGGGCGCATGCTGCTTGAGGCGTGCGCGCTGGATGCTGAAACCACGTTGGTTGCCGCGCTGGACGCGCCGCAGAGCCCGTTGATGGGCGTGTCGGCGAAGGCGTTTGGCGGTAATGTGGATGTGCCTGTCACGGTCGACGCAAAGAGCGTCAAACGCGGCGCAGTGCTTATCGATTTCACGCGGCCTGAAGCCACGCTCAACTACCTTGAAACTTGTGTCACGGGCGGCATCGGCATGGTGATCGGCACCACCGGTTTTGACGACGCAGGCAAGGCGAAAATCGCTGAGGCCGCGAAGCACATTCCCATCGTTTTTTCGCCGAATTATTCAGTCGGCGTGAACACCGTTTTCCGCCTGCTCGAACTCGCTGCGAAGTCGCTGAATCAGGGCTACGACATCGAAATTCTTGAGATGCATCACCGCATGAAGGTCGATGCGCCGTCGGGCACCGCGATCAAGTTCGGTGAAGTGATTGCCGAGGCGCAGGGCACCAAGCTCGCCGACCGCGCCGTGTACGCACGTGAAGGCCACACCGGTGCGCGCCAGGACGGCGCGATTGGCTTCGCTGCGCTGCGTGGCGGCGACGTGGTGGGCGACCACACGGTGGTGTTTGCGGGCATCGGCGAGCGCATCGAAATCACCCACAAATCCGCCAGCCGCGCGACATACGCCGTTGGCGCGATCCGTGCGGCAAAGTTCTTGCATGGCAAAGCGCACGGGTTGTTTGATATGCAGGATGTGCTGGGGTTGAAATAGGTCGATTGGGTGGTGGCAGCTTTGCGCTGTAATGCCGAACCACTGTGAGGCACAAGGGCATTTGAGCCAAATGTCGACTTAACCATAAATTGACGGTTAGCCCAAATGCAGTAAGGCTTGTAGGTAAAAGTTGCTGCGGAGTTTGGCCGAACGGAGGACGGACATGAGCGCAATAGGCGCGAGAGGCGCGGCGCTGACGGCGGCATTGCGCCCGGTTGCGAGCGCAAATTTAGCGTCGGGGGATGCCAAAAATATTGTGACGAAAGTGTCGTCTGCCGTCGGGGCGGGCGCGCAGGATGTCGCTTGTGCGCGTTGCGCCAGTTCCTTTTCATGCGGCGCAAACGCGTCGTACTGCTGGTGCCAAGGGCTAGCGCCGCTCGATTTGTCGCGGCGATCAGTGTGTTTGCTAGAGCGCGGCTGCCTGTGTTTGCATTGTCTTCGCGCTGTCGTAGCAGCGCAAGCAGCGGCCTGACGGCATGGCCATCTACCTGGTTCGCCACACCGCGCCGAACATCAAACCGGGCATCATCTACGCGGCGACCAACGTGCCTGTGCATGATGGCGAATTCAAGCGCGTGATACCGCTGCTCGACGCGGCATTGCCCGCGAGCGCGCTGATCGTCACCAGTCCGCTGACGCGTTGTCGGCGGTTGGCGGATTTCCTCGCCATGAGTCGCCGTGGTGGTATTGGCGGTAGCAACGAGCGCGTCGTGATCCTCGATCCGCGCTTTATCGAGCGCGATCTGGGTCGCTGGACCGGCAAAAAGTGGGAAGACATTCCGCGCGCCGAGGCGAAGCAGTTCGAGGCGGATTTTCTCGATCACTGGCCACCGCCGGTCGAAACTGAAAATGGCCCCGTGCTGCGCGGCCTGAACGTGCATCCGCGGCTCGGCGCGGGCGAATCGGTGCGGGCAATGCAGATGCGTGTGGTGGAAGGCTTTGAGGCCGCGTGGGACATCGCGGAAGGGCGTAATTTGGTGATCGTTTCGCACGCCGGGCCGATTGCCGCGATGATCGCGCACTGGCTCACCATCCCGCTGCGGCGCGGTATCGAACCGGCGCCCGGTTGCGGCGACGTGGTGCAGCTTGCCGATGTGGATGGCCGCCCGCGTGCATTCATTGCGCGGCGCTCCAATGCCCCCAAAGATTTAGACAGCTTTTAACTGAAAAGCCCATTGGGTAAAGGCATAGATGCCATTTTAGTAAATAACCGACTTTTGGGTAAACTGCCCTTGAACCCCTATGCAATAAAGGTTGTATCCAAAAGTTTATGGATTTCGCAGGCTAAAATTCGAGTACAATTTCGTAGCTTCAGACACGGGATTTCGTGAGTTCACCGGACGAAAACATTTCGCACGATGGACGTCAACAGCGAACTCCCGTTTTTCTTGTCTGCGGCCAGCACATTCAAAGATTGTCGCCAGCCCCGTCGCTGCGACGATTCGCGCACAAAAAGCCAGAACAATGACAAGCCCCACTTCTTCCAGCCCCCCCGCGCTGCTCCCCCAAATCGCGCCTGCGATTTTGGTGCCGAATACCGTGCCCGCCATCCTCGCATTGGCTGATGGAACGGTATTTCGCGGTCGCTCAATTGGCGCAACAGGACAGGCCGTCGCCGAAGTCGTGTTCAACACCGCGATCACGGGTTATCAGGAAATCCTCACCGACCCGTCGTACGCGGGCCAGTTCGTCACGCTGACCTATCCGCACATCGGCAACGTCGGCGTGAACGCTGAGGATGTCGAGTCGAACAAGATTTGGGCCTCGGGCCTGATCATCCGCGACCTGTCGAGCATCGTCTCGAACTTCCGCAGCGAGCAAACGCTGGATGCGTATTTGACGGCGGCTGGCGTGGTCGGCATTTCCGACATCGACACGCGAAAACTCACGCGTCTGCTGCGTGACAAAGGCGCGCAGAACGGCTGCATTCAGGCGGGAGTTATCGATGAGGCGAAGGCTATCGCTGCGGCGCAAGCCGCGCCCAGCATGACCGGGCTTGATTTGGCCAAAGTCGTGAGTTGCACCCAACCGTACGAATGGTCGCAATCGACATGGGCTTTGGGCGCGGGATATTCACAACGCACTAACGAGAAATTCCACGTGGTCGCCTACGACTACGGCGTCAAATTCAACATCCTGCGCATGCTGGCCGAGCGCGGCTGCAAGCTCACCGTGGTGCCCGCGCAAACCAGCGCGAAAGACGTGCTTGCGATGAAGCCCGACGGCGTGTTCCTCTCCAACGGCCCCGGCGACCCTGAGCCTTGCGATTACGCCATTGCTGCGATCAAGGAAATCGTCGAAAGTGGCATGCCCACCTTCGGCATCTGCCTTGGCCATCAATTGCTCACGCTCGCTAGCGGCGGCAAAACGATGAAGATGAAAACCGGCCACCACGGGGCCAATCATCCAGTGAAAGATCTGGACGATGGTCGTGTGCTGATCACCAGCCAGAACCACGGCTTCGCAGGCGATCCAGCGAGCCTGCCCTCGCACGTGCGGGTTACCCACGTCAGCCTGTTCGACGGCACGTTGCAAGGGATCAAACGCACCGACAAGCCAGCGTTTAGTTTTCAGGGCCACCCGGAAGCCAGCCCCGGCCCGCATGACGTGGCGTATTTGTTTGATCGGTTCATCGACATGATGAAGGCCATGAAGGCGAGCTAGGCGATGGCAAAACCCACCCATCAATTGCTGGATGAACGGCTCGCGCTGGTGCAACGGATTGAAGCGTCGATTTATTTGATTCGCGGCCAGCGCGTCATGCTGTCGCACGACCTAGCGGAGCTTTACGGCGTTGAGTTGCGGGCGCTGACTCAGGCGGTCAAGCGGAACCTAGAGCGCTTTCCTGCAGATTTTGTTTTTCACCTTGAAAATCAAGACGTTGCAATCTTGAAATCACAATCTGTGATTTCAAGTTCGGCATGGGGTGGCTCGCGCAGCACGCCACTCGCGTTCACGGAACTGGGTGTCGCCATGCTCTCCAGCGTGCTGCGCAGCGACACGGCGGTCGCCGCCAATATCGAGATCATGCGCACCTTCGTCCGGTTGCGAACGATGCTCTCCGAGCACAAAGATTTGCAACGCAAACTCACCGCTTTAGAGCGTAAGTACGACGATAACTTTCGCATGGTCTTTGATGCAATCCGCGAACTGATGTCGCCGAAAGCTCCGCCCAAAAACGGCAAATTGGTTTTATTCAGGACAAATCGTGAAGACAAAACGTCTGATCCTCGTCCGCCACGGTGAAACCGCGTGGAACGCCGAAGGTCGCATTCAGGGCATGCTGGACGTGCCGTTGAACGCGCTTGGCATGCAACAGGCGAAGCTGGTTGCGGATGAGTTGGCGCGCATCGTTGACGTCGCCGAAATGGTGTCGAGTGACCTCGTGCGCACGCGCGAAACCGCGACGCCGATTGCCAATGCCACGGGATTCGAGCCGCGCTTTGATGTGCGAATTCGTGAGCGGCACTTCGGTGTCTGGCAGGGCATGACCTACGAAGAGTGGCGCATCAAGGATGCCGAAGGCATGGCGCGCTACAACGCGGGCGACCCCGACTACGGCCCGGAAGGTGGCGAAACAGCGAGCCAGTTTCTCGCGCGTTGCGTGAGCGCGGTGTCCGACCTCGTCACTGCCAGCAAAGAGAAAGCGCTGATCCTCGTTACCCATGGCGGCGTGGTCAGTTCGATGGTGCGCCACGCGCAGGGCCTCAATCCGCAAAGCGCCCGCTCTTGGAGCGTGCCCAACGCATCGATAAGCGTTTGGCGCGTTGAATACGTCAATGACGAACCCGTTTTTTACGTTGATCGCATCGGCGATGTGGCTCATCTGGGGCTAGCTGAAGCCGCGCTCGACGAAGTAGATAAGTAAAAGAACATGCCAAAACGTACCGACATAAAAAGCATCCTCATCATCGGCGCCGGCCCGATCATTATTGGTCAGGCCTGCGAGTTTGATTACTCCGGCGCGCAGGCGTGCAAGGCGTTGCGCGAAGAGGGCTACAAGGTGATCCTCGTCAACTCGAATCCCGCGACGATCATGACCGATCCCGAGATGGCGGACGTGACCTACATCGAGCCGATTACGGCTGCTGTGATTGAGGCGATTATCGCCAAAGAAAAACCCGACGCGCTTCTACCCACGATGGGCGGCCAGACTGCGCTGAACGCTGCGATGGAGCTGTCAAAAAACGGCGCGCTCAAGCGTCATAACGTCGAGCTGATCGGTGCCAACGAACAAGCGATTGAAAAAGCGGAAGACCGCTGGAAATTCAAAGAAGCGATGACCAGGATCGGTCTCGGCTCCGCGCGCTCCGGCATTGCGCATTCGATGGAAGAAGCGCATGCAGTGCAAAAGACGCTTGGCTTTCCAACCGTCATTCGCCCGAGTTTCACGATGGGTGGCAGCGGCGGCGGCATCGCCTACAACCACGAAGAATTCGTCACCATTTGCAAGAACGGCCTTGAGCTTTCGCCAACCAAAGAGCTGCTGATCGAAGAGTCGCTGCTCGGCTGGAAAGAGTTTGAGATGGAGGTGGTGCGCGACAAAAAGGACAACTGCATCATCATCTGCTCGATTGAAAACCTCGACCCGATGGGTGTGCATACCGGTGACTCGATCACCGTGGCACCCGCGCAAACGCTGACCGACAAGGAATACCAGATCATGCGCAACGCGAGCATCGCGGTGTTGCGCGAAGTGGGCGTCGATACGGGTGGATCGAACGTACAGTTTTCGATCAATCCCAAAGACGGTCGCATGATCGTGATCGAGATGAATCCGCGTGTGTCGCGGTCGTCTGCGCTCGCATCAAAAGCCACGGGATTTCCGATTGCTAAGGTCGCCGCAAAATTGGCGGTTGGCTACACCCTCGACGAACTGCGCAACGAAATTACCGGCGGCGCAACACCAGCATCGTTCGAGCCAAGCATCGATTACGTGGTCACCAAAATTCCACGTTTCGCCTTCGAAAAATTCAAGGAAGCCGACCCGCATCTCACCACGCAAATGAAGAGCGTTGGCGAGGTGATGGCCATTGGCCGAACCTTTCAGGAATCGCTGCAAAAAGCGCTGCGTGGGCTGGAAGTGGGCGTGGATGGCTTTAATCTGAAGTCCGTGGATCACGACAAAATCAGCGAGCAATTGTCGAACCCGACACCGGATCGGCTTTGGTACGTGGCCGACGCGTTTGGCGTTGGTATGACGGTCGAAGAAGTGTATGAAGACACCTCGATTGATCCGTGGTTCCTGACGCAAATCAAGGAGATCGTCGATCTCGAACTGGCGATTGAAAAGCGCACACTCGATTCGATCACCGTCGATGAAATGCGTCACCTCAAGCGCAAAGGTTTTGCGGATCGCCGCCTAGCCTCCCTGCTCAAAACAGATCAAGACGCTGTGCGCGCATTGCGTCATGCCCAGGGCGTACGGCCCGTTTACAAGCGCGTGGATACTTGCGCTGCCGAGTTCGCGACCAAGACGGCTTACCTGTATTCGACTTACGAGGATGAGTGCGAAGCCGAGCCGTCAAACAACAAAAAAATCATGGTACTAGGCGGCGGGCCGAACCGCATCGGGCAGGGCATCGAGTTCGACTATTGCTGCGTGCACGCGGCGATGGCGTTGCGCGAAGATGGCTACGAGACCATCATGGTCAACTGCAATCCCGAAACCGTGTCGACTGACTACGACACGTCGGATCGTTTGTACTTTGAACCGGTGACGCTCGAAGATGTGCTCGAAATTGTTTACGTGGAGAAGCCGGTTGGCGTGATCGTGCAGTACGGTGGTCAGACCCCGCTGAAACTCGCACGCGATCTTGAACGCTGCGGAGTGCCGATCATCGGCACCACGCCCGACGCGATTGATGTGGCCGAAGACCGCGAACGGTTCCAGAAACTGTTGGTCGAAATCGGTCTTAAACAACCGCCCAACCGCACCGCGCGCGACGAAGCTAGCGCGCTGCGTCTGGCGGCTGAAATCGGCTATCCACTCGTCGTGCGTCCAAGCTACGTGCTTGGCGGCAGAGCAATGGAAATTGTCCATGTGCCGGAAGATCTGGAGCGCTACATGCGCGAAGCGGTCAAGGTGTCGAACGATTCGCCAGTGCTGTTGGACCGTTACCTGAACGATGCGATTGAAGTGGACGTAGACGCGCTCTGCGACGGCACCGATGTGGTTGTCGGCGGCATCATGGAGCACATCGAGCAGGCAGGCGTTCACTCGGGCGACTCTGCGTGTTCGCTGCCGCCCTATTCGCTATCGAATACGTTGCAAGACGAGCTGCGTCGGCAGACTGTGCTGATGGCGTTGGCGCTCAAAGTGGTGGGCCTAATGAACGTGCAATTTGCAGTGAAAGTCGAAGACGGCGTGGACGTGGTGTATGTGCTCGAAGTAAACCCACGCGCCTCACGCACCGTGCCGTTTGTTTCCAAGGCAACCGGCCGTTCGCTCGCGAAGATCGCTGCGCGCTGCATGGCCGGTCAATCACTCAAATCGCAGGGGATCGTCGGTGAAGCGATGCCGCCGTATTTCTCGGTGAAAGAGGCGGTCTTCCCGTTCAACAAATTCCCCGGCGTCGACACTATTCTTGGCCCGGAAATGAAGAGTACGGGTGAAGTCATGGGCGTGGGCTACAGCTTTGCCGAAGCCTTCGAAAAGTCACAGCTCGCTGCGGGCACGCATCTGCCTACCTCCGGCAAAGTGTTCCTCTCGGTCAAAAGCGGCGACAAGTCGAAGGTGGCCGAAGTTGCGCGTATTTTGCACGACGTGGGCTTCAGTCTAGCCGCTACCAAAGGCACTGGCAGCGCGATCGCTGCAGCCGGTTTGCCGGTTGAAATAGTCAAAAAAGTGCAGGAAGGTCGCCCGAACATCGTCGATATGATCAAGGATGGCCAGATTGCGCTTGTCATCAATACGGTCGAAGAAAAGCGCGGTGCGGTGGCCGACAGCTCCTACATTCGCCGCGCTGCGCTGGCCGCCAGAATGCCCATTTACACCACCATGGCGGGGGCCAAAGCCGCCGCCATGGGCATTCAGGATGGTCCCGAGTTGACCCCCTATTCGCTACAGTCACTTTTAAAAGAAGTTGTAGTACAGTAGGATGGTTAACGCAGTATTTAGCCCGCCGAGAGCGAAACCGGCGGGCTTTGTTTTTAGTGGCGGTTCGGCCTGAGCCCGTCGAAGGCCACTGTTCGCGCAACCGATCAATTTGAGGCAATCCAGCGGCACTTCGACGGGCGCAGTGCAAACGGATGGTCTCCCAGTCTCCTCACCTCGTATGGCACAATTTCCACTCACCAAACTCGGCGCAGAACAGCTAAAGGCCGAACTGCATCGTCTGAAAACCGTTGACCGTATCGAGACCTCACGCGCTATCGGCGAAGCGCGGCTTCAGGGCGACATCAGCGAGAATGCTGAGTACGAGGCCGCCAAGGAAAAGCAGTCGTTCATCGAAGGCCGCATTCAGGAAATCGAAGGCAAGCTCGGCAACGCGCAGATCATTGATCCTGCGACCACGCATGCCGACGGCAAAGTGGTGTTCGGCGCAACGGTTGAATTCGAAGATCTCGACAACGAGAAAAAATCGACCTATCAAATCGTCGGAGAAGACGAAGCCGATTTCAAGATCGGCAAGATTTCCATTGGCTCACCAATCGCACGCGCGCTGATCGGCAAGACGGCCGGCGACGTCGTGGAAGTGCAGGCACCGGGTGGTGCCCGCGAGGTCGAAATCGTTAGCGTTCGCTACGTTTGAAAGACCACACTACTCGCCGCATCGTCATTTCAGAATCCCAGCAGAACACCATTCACGCGTGCTATCGGACTGAGGGCTATGCTTTGGCAAGTCGCGCTGCAATTTCTTGGGTAAGGGCGCGCGCCAGCGCCAGCTTCCCCATCTTCGGCAGCCGGGTCGCGCCTCCTGCACCGCGCGCGTCTATCAGCGTTACCTGATTGTCATCCGCGCCAAACGCGCTTTGCGCGTGATTGGCGATCAGTAGCGGAATGCCTTTTCGGGCGCGCTTTTCGGCTCCGTAAAGCTCCACCTTTTCGCTCTCGGCCGCAAAGCCCACGCAGAATGGCGGCTTGCCCGTTTTGCCGTTTCGATGGGCGACTTTGGCGAGGATATCCACCGTCGGCTCAAGGTTTACCGTGAGCCCCGCGTCGGTCTTTTTGATCTTTTGTTCGGCGTGGGTGGTGGGGCGATAGTCGGCGACGGCGGCGACGGCGATGAAGATGTCGGCTTCGTCGACCTCGGCTTCCACCGCTGCAAGCATTTGCGCGGCACTGGTCACATCCACGCGATCCACGGCAAACGGCGTTGCCAGATGCGTTGGACCGCTTACCAGCGTCACCTGCGCGCCGGCGTCGGCGCACGCCTGTGCCAGCGCGTACCCCATCTTGCCGCTGGAGTGATTGGTAATGACTCGCACCGGATCTATCGCTTCTTGGGTGGGACCGGCGGTGATCAGTACGCGTTGTCCAGCGAGGACTTTGGGTTGCGCCCAGGCATCCAGGGCAGCCAAGATTTCAGCGGGTTCGAGCATGCGACCGTCGCCCATTTCGCCGCAGGCCTGATCGCCGCTGCCGGGGCCAATGACGTGGATGCCGTCGGCTTTAAGCACTTCAACGTTTCTCTGCGTGGCCGGGTTTTGCCACATCTGCAGGTTCATCGCGGGGGCGACGATGAGCGGTATTGTGCGGGCGAGAACCGTGGTTGACAGCAAGTCGTCACTGCGGCCGTGTACGAGCCGCGCGAGAAAATCGGCCGAGGCGGGTGCGATCAGCATGACGTCGTTGGCGCGCGTGAGCTCGATATGCGCCATACCGTTATCGGGCCGGACGTCCCAGAGATTACTGTATACGGGGTGGCCGGATAGCGCTTGAAAGGTGGCTGAACCAACGAATTCGCCCGCGGCGGCGGTCATGACGACGGTGACCGCGCGGCCAGATTTGACGAGGAGCCGCGTGAGTTCGGCCGATTTGTACGCAGCAATACCGCCGGTGATGCCGAGAAGGACGCGGTGCGTGGGTTTGACGATCACATTCATCGCCAAAGTTTAGCCTTTCGATCCCCCCGCATGTTGCCGATGCAGCAAAGCAGCGTTGCGGCCACGACGGTGTGGAATTGCCATCAGCTCCACGATGAATGCCATATTGCACATGGGCTCAACGCGCGTTATGCTAAAAGTCGACAATCAGCGTTTAATCACACTACGCCCATATTGAATAAGGGCTTCAGCGAAAAGTTGTTACCTGCGCTGCTCACCCACGCGCACGACTTTCAAGGCATTGGTGCCTCCGCTTTTGCCCATCGGTTCACCGCAAGACAACACGATCAAATCGCCGTCGTCGACAGCGCCGCGCGCCTTCAGCACGTTTTCTGCCGACAGCAACGCGTTCTCGCGATCTGAATCAAAAGGCACGACGACCGGACGCACGCCGCGATATAGCGCTGCGCGCCGCGCCGCCGAGACTTCTGGGGTCAGTGCGAAGATCGGCACACCGCTGTCGTGGCGGCTCATCCATAGCGCAGTTGAGCCCGACTGCGACAGCGCGGCAATGGCCTTGGCGTTGAGATGAAACGCGGTAAATAAGGACGCCATGGCAATGGCCTGATCGACGCGCGCGAATTGCTGGTTGACAAAATCACTGTCGAGCTCGTACACCTGCGAGCGCTCGGCGGCGAGCGCAATGGCTGCCATGGTGCGAATGGTTTCCACCGGATACTTGCCGGTGGCGGATTCGGCCGAGAGCATTACGGCGTCGGTGCCGTCGAGCACGGCGTTGGCCACATCCGACACCTCGGCGCGCGTCGGCACGGGTGCTGTGATCATGCTCTCCATCATTTGCGTGGCGGTGATGGTGAGCTTGTTGCGGTCACGGGCGCGCTTGATCATGCGCTTTTGCAGGGCAGGCACGGCGGCGTTGCCGACCTCGATGGCGAGGTCTCCGCGCGCGACCATGATGCCATCGCTGGCGTCGATAATTTCATCAAGTGTTTGCGGGATGATGGCCTCGGCGCGCTCGATCTTGGCGATGAGTTTGGCCTTGCCGCCTGCCGCCGCGAGGATGCTGCGCGCGGTTTGCATATCGTTTGCGCTTTTGGGGAACGAGATCGCGAGGTAATCGCAATCGATTTCAACCGCCGTTTTGATGTCGGCCATGTCTTTCGCGGTGAGCGCCGCAGCGGTCAGTCCGCCGCCCAAGCGGTTGATGCCCTTGTTGTTGGACAGCTCGCCGCCCAGCTCGACGATGGTGAACACTTTGTCAGCGACGACGCGCTCAACTTTGAGCTGGATGAGGCCGTCCGCCAGCAGCAGCGTATCGCCCACCTTTACGTCCTGTGGCAGCTCTTTGTAATCAAGGCTCGCCTGCTGCGCGTTGGAGACGGGTGCTTTGTTATCGAGCGCGGCATCAAGCAAAAACGGTTGACCGGCTTCGAGCCACGCCTTGCCGCCGTCAAATTTGCCGACGCGAATCTTCGGACCTTGCAGGTCGCCCATGATGGCGACTTCGCGGCCTACCAGCGCGGACGCTTCGCGCACACGGTTGGCGCGGCTCATGTGATCCTCAGCAGTGCCGTGCGAAAAATTCAGTCGAAAAACGTCGCAACCCGCGCCGATCATGGCCGCAATGATGTCAACGGTATCGCTCGCAGGCCCGAGCGTGGCAACTATTTTGGTGGCTTTCATGGCGAGGAGTGTAGTCCCCGTTTGGCGCTGTAGTGCGGCGTAGTTTCGGTTGCCGAACTTACTCCTTGCAATCCCCGGCGCGCGTTGCTGAAATCTGCTCTTTGCGGTGCTGCTGTTTGCCAAACACGCTGCCTTGGGTGTCAACGTCTGCCCGGTATTCGTCGGCGCTCACGATGGTGATCGTGGTGGTGTTGCTGCCAGTAACACCCGGCAGGTTGCAGCGCGCCTGCACCTGATATTTGTTGTCGGCAACGGCAGTGACGGTGGACTTGCAAAGCAAACTCGCCGCACGCAGCATGCGGGTGAGTTCTTTCTTCGGGCTGGCGCAATACTCGCTGTTGCGCGTCTCGTATTCCACCGGATTGAGATCGAGTTTCTCCATCTGGCGTTCAACCTTCCACAGGCCGGGGCGCAATTGGTCGAGTGGGATGGAGTCGATGGCGAACGCGGGCGCCGCCGTCGCCGTCGCCAAAGCGAACATCGTGAGGGCAAATTTATTCATCAAGCTTTAACGCGGGGGTGTTCATGATGTTGACCCCCGCCTAGTGAGAGCGGTTCCACGGCCAAGGCTGCTTTTGGGTGACTGCGTAGGGCGGAACGCATGCGGTTCCGTCGAATGGGGCGAGACGTGCAACCGGAAAACTGCCTTCGGCGCGGTCACAAGGCGCAACCGCAAGCGTTCCGCCCCACGGGTTCTACAGGTCCGTCACCGCACCCTTGCTCGCGCTCGACGCCAGCAGCGCAAATTTATACATCACGCCTTTGGTGTATTTCATCGGAGGTGCCGTCCAGTTGAACATGCGCGCCGCAATCGTCGCCTCGTCCACGTTCAGGTGCAGCAACAGTTTGTGCGCGTCCACCGTGATCGAATCGCCTTCTTCCACGATGGCCAGCAGACCGCCGACCTGCGCTTCTGGGGCAATGTGGCCGACCACCATGCCCCAGGTGGCACCCGAGAAACGTCCATCGGTAATCAGCGCCACGGTTTCGCCCATGCCCTTGCCGATAATGGCGCTGGTCGGGGCGAGCATTTCGCGCATGCCGGGGCCACCCTTCGGCCCCTCGTAGCGCAGCACCAGTACGTCGCCGTGATTGATCTTGTTGGCCATGATCGCTTCCATGCACTCGGGCTCGCTGTTGAACACGCGCGCCGGGCCGGTGAGCACCGGGTTTTTAAGTCCTGTGATCTTGGCGACACAGCCTTCGGGCGACAGGTTGCCTTTGAGAATCGCGAGGTGACCCTGCTCGTACATCGGATTGTCCGGCTGGCGAATCACGTCCTGCGTT
>JAYVNO010000314.1:0-8061 GCA_043758415.1 Burkholderiales bacterium | reverse complement strand
GCCGCGGTCAATGTCGTTTTACCGTGATCGACGTGACCAATGGTGCCTACGTTGACGTGCGGCTTGGTGCGCTCAAACTTTGCTTTTGCCATGGTTTCTCTCGTGAAGAAAGTGCGGGGAGGATAAAAAGTAGCTGGTGCCCATGATGCGGATCGAACGCACGACCTCTCCCTTACCAAGGGAGTGCTCTACCACTGAGCTACATGGGCGGACGTTTGGGGTCTTCTGGAAGATCACAAATGTCTAACCACTGAGGTAAAGGCGCGGTGAAGCCATTGGAGCGGGTGAAGGGAATCGAACCCTCGTCATAAGCTTGGAAGGCTTCTGCTCTACCATTGAGCTACACCCGCGAAGTTGCGTTTCCGGTTGTGTCTTTCACTATTTTCGCCAATAAATACAAAGCGTTACACGATGCGTTTTTGCGAAAACCCACACAGGCGCGCTGGCGGAAAAGACGCTCTTCGTTGATCTGGTCACGATCAATTTGGTGGAGAGGGCTGGATTCGAACCAGCGTACTCATAGAGGGCAGATTTACAGTCTGCTGCCATTAACCACTCGGCCACCTCTCCACTTGGAGGAACCTCGAATTATGCACTATTTTCACTGTCGTCGTCAATTGGCAGTGGGCTAATTCGGTAGATTCTGCGGCAAAAAACTTTCAGCGCGAGAAGCATCACCTTTTCTCCATAAGCCCTTTTGCATCGGGGGTGGCTGCGCTTTTTGTGGATTGTCGACATTAGCCGAAACTATTCGCCAGCCCTGATGCAGTGGCGGTTTTCTAGAAAAGCCGTAGTGTTCAGTGATCGTTTCTGCGGCGAGTCTTGCGGCGACGCGCGCATACTGCAAGCCGTAGTTTTAAGCAGTAGGTTAACCACATGGGACGCAACGTGTCCTTCCGTCGTCGCTTTTTTCGATCTGGCGTCTGGCGGTGGTTGGTCAGCGCCGTGGCGACCGTCGCGCTCGGCGCGAGCATCGTGCCTTGCGCGGGTGAATCGCGCATCACGCAAGAACCTGATTTTTCGGGGTTGTTCCGCACAGAGGGCGTTTCCAGCGCGCCCGTGCTACGCGATTCGGTGCGCGGGTGGACGTATTTTGCGGGCAGCGGCAGTGCCGACGGCGTGGTTTTTTCGCAGTGGCTGTTTCGGATAAGCGACGCGGGTATTCCAGATGTTCTCTGGCGACTGCCAAGTGATTTTCAAATAACCGAGCAATATCTGGCCCCCGATGGCACGCCCATCGTGCATGCGTATGTCAAAAAAAGCCCGACATTCGAAGAACGCTGGTATCGACTTGAACGCGAAAGCGTCGGAGAGGTTATGCCCGTCGAAATCCCGAACTCTGCTCAATTACCGCCGCGCGACTCGATTAATCTGCTTCAGAGCGCGGCTCGCGCGCCTCGCCTACTTCCGCAAGACGACGGCACCACCATTGCCTTTGAAACCATCATGGCCCCAGCGCCTTCCTATGCACTGACTTACACGCTCCGAAAGCTCGATGCACGCAACAACGTGCAGTGGTCAGCGGCGGTCAATACGCGACCGCACAACCTGGCGACTGATGCGCGTGGCAATATCTACTTGCTCGGCAAAGCCGTATCGATCAGCGGTAAAACGGCGAACTTGCTACGCGTCAGCACTGACGGGCATGTGGACGCCACGTGGAACCCAAGCATCGAATTTGACAGCAATGTCTGGTCAACGATTCGTGTCGTCAATGATCGTATCGTGATCGCCGATTTAGTTAGCGGCGGCCCCCCGTTCACCGTCTGACGACGTTCGATCTGATCACTGGCAACAAGCTGACGGAGCGATTTCCGCAGTACGCGTTAGGCGGCATTACTGACGATGGAGCAGGGATGTCTGCCCACGGTGATGGTCACTGGGCGTTGCTTGACGCGCGGCGGAGCGACGCCGGTGGCGACAGTGTCAGCAGCGCGCGCGTGGGTGCTTCGTCGTGGTTGAGCGCGGCGGTGCGCTGGCAAGATGGCTACGTCCTCGGCGGCAATTTTCTCTATTGGTTTGACGGAAAACTCTACCGTAATCTGATGCGCGTTAACGCCGCGTTTCGCCCAGACCCAACTTGGACGCCACCCATCGACGGCACGGTGGCGGCGCTTGCCGTGGACAGCCAAGGTCGCCTCATTGTTGGAAGCAACTCCGCGTCCGGTCGGGAGGGAAGGCTCGCGCGATTCAGCGCCGATGGCGCGCTTGACGTCAACTGGCACTCGGTGATCACCGGCGACGTCTACAAAATTTACTCAACCCACGACGGCATGCTCTTTATCGGCGGTGCGAACTCGGCGATTGACGGTATCGCGCGACGATCCTTGGCCCGGTTTCGCGCAGATGGCATGCTTGATCGCGACTGGGCGAGCAAGCCCAGTTGGCCCGCGATGGAGGCCGTGCGAACAGGTAAGTTCGGCCGTGATGGCTTTACCAGATTCTCGACGCAGGCGCTGACGGCGTTTATTTCGTTTGGGAAGACGGTTTCATGAACGGCTCGTCGGCTGGCGGCGTACGCTTGTCGCGGCAAGGCGTTGGGGCCGAACTGTCGGTACCGCGCGGCCTGCGAGAGGGCGGCAGCATGATGCGCGATGCGACCACTGGCGTCATCTACGCGACTGCCGACGCTTGGGAGTTGACCTCGGGCAGGGATCGGGGCACGGCATTGATTCGCCTGCTTCCGCCGGACATGACAGTCGACCCCGCGTGGACTACGTTTGCCGGCGAACGCGGTCGGCAGTTCTATGGGTTCGCGTATCAAACCGACACTCACGTTTACGCATGTAGGGCTGCTATCAGCTCCGAAGTGCGTCGCTTCGACAAGCTCACTGGCCGAGAAGACCCCGACTGGCGCAGTGACGAAACCTATCTCTGCAACGCAGCATTTGAGCGCGGCACCGATGGGTCGACCACAGTGTTCTCGTCGTCGAGTACTACGAACGAACCGCAAAACGCTTCTTTATGACCGGTCGCGCGAACGAAATCGCGTTACTCGATGGTCTGTCGGCGAGCTTCTCGCGCACAGGCATGCAGTTCAGCGCCGAGGCGGCAACCGTGCGCACATCCGACACCACGCGCACGCCAATCTGCCGCTTCTACGCGCCGCCCGAAGCCAGCGGCAGCAATACGCATTTCTATGGACGCGACAGCGATTGCACACTGCTCAAGCGCTTCCCGACATTGCGCTATGAGGGTTACGACTTTCGCGCTGGCCGGCCCGACAGCGCCGGTGCCTGCCCGTCGGCATTGCCACAACCGGCGTATCGCCTTTTCAACCTGGCAACGGCAAGCAATAACGGTAATCACCGATACGTCGTCAGCGAAGCCCGGAAGAACGAAATGATTGCCGCGGGTTGGATCAGCGAGGGGACTGCGTTTTGCACGATGAGCGCGACCGATTCAAGGTCGCTGGCCGAAATCACGCAATAGTGTTTTGGAAATCAGTAGCTCAACTTTGCCGGCAAACGCCTACCGCATCGGGGCTACTTCAGCAAAAGCGCCCAAGTCGACATCTAGTCAAATTCGCCTTAGGCCCACGTTGAATGGTCGTTTCAACGCAAAGGTGTTGCTCGGTGAATACTAAATTTGGCGGAAGCGGTGTCACATTTGGAGCAGTTCGAGGCTGTTCGTATTTGTTCAAATATTCCGCAGAGCCATAGCCCGCGGGCAATCCCGAGCATCGCAATGTTCGCGGCTGTTTACCGTGGTTTCCCAAAGTTCCCTCTCATCGGTGGGGTAGACCGAGGGTACATTTTCAGCGTAAAGTTGGAATCTCCACCTGTTGAAACACCCAATTCGCCCGAATCAGGAACCCAAAGATCCGTGTTGGAAAAACCCAATCTATCAACTTCTGCAGCACTTCCGCGAAAGTCATTCGCCCCCGGCGTTGATTTGCGCGAACTCCAGATTAAGTCAATTGTGACGCCTGGGTACTACCGCGCCGCGCACCGCTTGTATTTACAGGTCACGCTTGGAGCCTCAGGAAGAATCAACAAGAGCTGGATCTTCAAATACAAGTTTGCGGGTCAAGCGGTGGAGATGGGTCTTGGGGTGTATCCATCACTCTCGCTGGCATCCGCTCGAAGGATTCGCGACGAGTACAGCGTGTTGATCGCACAGAGCAAAGACCCGCGCACGGAACGGGATCGTATTCGAGAAGCTTATCGCGCCGGAATCGCACAAGGCGCAACGCAAGCGCGGGTGACGTTCGAGTGGTGTGCGGGTCAAGTGCATGAGTTGAAGCTGCCCGAATGGCGAAACGTGAAGCACGGGCAGCAATGGATGAACACGCTGAAGACCTATGTCTTCCCTGCGTTTGGCAAGAAGTCCGTCGCCGCCATCAAGTCAGAGGACATCGTCGAGGCGCTGCGACCGATCTGGGAGGCGAAAACCGAAACGGCGTGGCGAACGCGGGATCGCGTACTGTCTGTCCTCGAATGGGCCGAAACTCAAGAATACAGGACACATGACCCACGCCTTGAGCTGAAACTCAAGCAAGCGCTGCCTGATGCGAAGAAACTGCTCAAGCAAAAGCGCAAACATCACGAGGCGCTGCCTTATAGAGAAGTGGGCGCGTTCATTGCTCGGTTCAACGCAACACAGTGTTCAACAGTCGTTAAATTGCTGCATGAGTTCACCATTCTCAACGGCAACCGTGCGGGCGAAGCACGCGGAGCCTTATGGTCAGAAATCGATCTGGATCGAGGCTGCTGGCAAATACACCAAAACCGGATGAAAAGTTTTGAGGCGCACCGAATTCCTTTGAGTTCACGCGCCGTGAGTATTCTCAAGGAAGCACGGGAGTGGTCTGTTCCCAGCAACGATCTAATCTTCCCGTCCCCGAACAAGGCCGTCAAAATCTCTGACAACACGCTCACTGCGCAGTTTCGGAAGATGGAAATGACCCACACAGTGCATGGCTATCGCAGTTCGATGCGCGATTGGGCCGCCGAGCAAACGGAGTACCAGTGGGAAGTGATGGAAAAGGCGCTTTCGCACAAACTCGATGACGAAACGGCTGCGGCTTATTTTCGGTCGGATCTTTATGAAAAACGTAAGCGCATGATGGAGGATTGGGCGGCGTGGTGTTCTCCTGCATCATTAGTCGTCCGAACCTGAACCAAATTGACCCGCTATGCCGCGCTTCAGGGCAGAGTCCGCAGTAGAACCCGACATGCATGAGGCCATAAATGAGCTTAAAGCGCTTCGCATGCGTGGCATCGCCTCCACGTGGGCCGACATCACGGAAACTGATTGGCCAATCAACATAATTTTTGCTGTGTATCCACCCGCGCCCTAGCGGTCGAGCTCACGGATCGGGCTACGCGCTCGATT
The DNA here is from genome assembly GCA_043758415.1 of Burkholderiales bacterium. Lineage (GTDB taxonomy): Bacteria > Pseudomonadota > Gammaproteobacteria > Burkholderiales > Casimicrobiaceae > Casimicrobium. The sequence continues at coordinate 2,724 of JAYVNO010000314.1, read as the reverse complement.
TCTCACCAGATGGCGCAGGCACGCTTCCCGGCGGATGATGCCGATCTGACGAAATTAAACTTCGCGTACAGCTATACAGCGAGTGCATCACTGCTTCAGTCGCAGCTTGCGTGAACCAAGCGAACAGGCGCTGGATATCTCTGAAGTCAACCATACGCTCATACCCAAAAACCCTTCAATACCGGGGCATGACGGGTTACCTCGGTATTCTTGAAGCAATTGGCGCTGCACCCCGTCGAAAGCTGATTTGCGTGATGAATTGCGATGGCGCGTAGCTGAGATGGCTGCCAGGTTGCGGAAAGCCTGCGGCGTTCAAGGCAGCATCAAACTCCATGTGATCCCGCAAGCGTTTCATGATCGCTATGCCAACTCAGGAGTGATTTTCTTGTCAGAAAAAACGAAGTGAAAGCTCCACATCACCCATGCACTGAAATAGCGATACCGAACACCACCCCAAAATCCCCTCAACATAATCACTTCAACGACTTACTCCAGTGGCTTTCATAAGCTGTGTGAGCCAATGGACAATCAAGGTTGACATGGTTTAGCGCAGACGTTTGCTTTGTGTGAATGATTTGCCCGTTTACGCAATCATCGTGGGGGCGAGAATGTTGGAGGCTGGCATTTCATCGGACACCGGTGACCGTGGCGGACGCTTCAGGCATCTGCTGCGGAACGTCAGAGCGATCAATCATCGATTGTTGCCATTAGACGTCACGTTGACGGATGTACTTGCTTACTGCCGGGTGGCGTAGTCTCGGACTGGCAAATCACCGATGCGGGCTAATCAAGTTAGCCAACAAGCACGGGGCACGACTGGTTATATTTGACCGAAGAATGAGTTCGCTGTCGGCGACGGAGGCTGAGAGGTCGCGGAATTTGCTACTGCTTCCCTAGCTTAGCTTTCTGCGGTGAACCTGCACTGCGTCGCCACTGCGCGGGCAAACAATGTTCGAAGCGTCCGTGTGCTGCGCCAAGACGGGTTTAAAAACCACCCGCACATCGCGAAATCACGTAATCCTTGATCGCGCTCGCCGTTCGGTATTGCGCGTTGGCGGGGAGCGAGATGCCGGTGAGCAGCGCTGCGTCGTCCAAGCCTAGCATCAGGCGCGTCATTAACAATCCGTCCACCATCGCCGTGGGTGAGGGTGTCGCGCGTCCAACCACGTCGAACTGTGCGGCACTACCAAAGAACGTATCAAGCAGATTTGCCGTCTTGCGGGGGCCAGTGATAGTGAGCCCGTCGATCAACGCGTTGCCTCGAAACCCGAGCAGATAACGCGTCAGCAACATACCGTCAATCAAGGGGTCAATGCGGTTATCTCCGTCTATATCTAAAGCACAGCTCAATGGCAGTTTGAGTGGTCGGAGGGGAATCGTCACGACCTGCGCGTTTGTGGAGTTCGCAATGGCTGATGTCACTGTCACCGAAAAGTCAGCCCGATTCAACACTTCGGGCAAATACGTCGAACAAAGCACATTCACTTGCTGCGACCCAGGTACGGAGATGCTGGAGGGACTGCAGCTTACAGAAGCTCCGCTCGGCGCGATACCACCTGCTAGCGTAACAGTATCGTCTCCGCCGAGATTTTTCAAATTGATCGCGAACGCATTGACCGTTCCCGCTCGCCACGTTGGTGACGTCGCGAGACTCGCGACGACGGCTCCCGGTACAGCGACTGGCGGCGCAACATTACCTTGCCCGTGAATGCGTGCAAAAGCGGTATTGTCTGCGGCAAACCCGCGAACTCGAAAGCGATGCGCCTCGGTTGGCAATGTGACGGCACCTTCAAACCTATCCTGCGAGATTTTGCCAAGCGGGAACGAACTGATCACAGCCCCATCAAGCCGGATGAGATCCAACGTCAGCGGGGCACGCGCACCTGCCACGTGCGTCTTTATCCACACGCGACCGGTTTGACCGGTTTGTCCTAGTTTCGCCCGCAATTCGTGCCCCGGACGTCCAACTTGTAGCAGCGAATTGTGCTCAATCGAGTCAAAGTCGATCGCGCCATTCACGTAAGCGCTCAACGTGTAACTACCCGCGCCCGTGAACACAACTTGCCAAATCCCTTGCGGCGGGTTCGCAATCACAAATATGTAACCATTGAGCACGGGGGAAATCGTCACCCCAGCGCCCGCCGCCAACGGTGCTCCTGACGGTTGCGTAACTTTTACTGAGTCGAGCACTCCGTTCGCAAAAATCGTGAGCTTATTCACACCGGTTTCAGTTGGAAAAGCAACCGAACGAGTGGTGTTCACTGTGCCAGTCTCAGTGTGCACAGTTCTAGGCGCTTCAGTTGATGCCTCCGCTATCGCTAGCGATGCACTAATGCTATCGGCATCGTGCTCCAACACGATTACGGAACCGCCCGTCGCGTTTGCTGCTTGTTCGTACACGGGGTCTAGAGGCGAACAGGAGCCCGTAACAACGTACTGCGGGCGCGTACGCTTACTTTGGGCGCGTGCAACGACCGCATCCCGACGTCCGTAGTCGCTAGCGCTCGCATCCGAAAAGGCTGTAACCACACCGCCAGATTTCACGAGGTCAAGGGCCGCGTCGATCACCGTGAATATCGGCGAAAGACATCCCTCTCCACCTTTAGCCTCCACTGATCTCCCCCTGATTTGACGGACACTTTTCTATGATTAGAAATCAAGGAGTCCGAGATGAATGGAAAGAGACAACTGACGTACGCGCCGGAGTTCAGGCAGCAGATTGTT
>JAYVNO010000313.1:0-8067 GCA_043758415.1 Burkholderiales bacterium | reverse complement strand
GAGAACGGGACAATCGCCTCCATCTCGGCTAGAAAGCGTTCGTTGCGGGTGAGCTTCTTCTTGCCTTGGTGCTCGAGGAGGGCAAAACTGGTTTGACTATGCATGATATGTATATTCTACAGAAGAATATATAAATGCGCAAGGATTAATTCAGCGTTTCCTTAGCGGCAAGCATGGAGCGCATGTACCGGCATGTCAGTTGCCCGTTTTTTTCGGCCCGAGCGCGCGACCGAATTCGTCGATCTCTAGCCATGCCGCTTCGACGGGCTGCGGATAGCCGTTGCCGAGGTAGCGAAGCCATGTGTCGGCTGCTTCTTCGTCGTAATCCACCAAGTTTTCGTACTCATCAAAGCAGGCCGTGCTTTGGCCCTGTAGCCGACTATGAACGAAGACTCGGTGCATTTTTTCACCGTCCCGCATAAATGAGACGTGTGCGGCGTTTGCTTTGCACACAAGCGCTAGCGGCACCGAGTCTCGATAATTCACGCGAATCGGCGGGGAACGTAGCTCGCCCGTCATTGCGTCTCGAGTTGGTCGCTTGCGAGCGTCTGCAGCGACGCGTGAACGAAGAAAGTAGTCAGCTTCCTGTTGCTGGAATTCTTGCAAATTGAAGTCGTCATCCATCCCGATCAGCTCAGGATGTGCCCAAGGAGCATCAATTGACCCTGCACTATGCGCGACGACGAAGCCGGTAGCGGCATGAAGCACTATCCATGTTTGATCAGCACCACTAATGGCGACAAGTTTGTCTTCAGTCGAAAATGTCGCGATTGCTGGTATCCCAAGGCGTTTTGCCATGCGGTTTGACCACATAAGTCGCCCTAACGCAATATGCCAACACGCGACGTTCCCGTGTACGTCGACAGTCACCGCATATTCCCGCGAATTGCTCATTGCTCCCACCCGACAGTACGGCGGAGTTTCAACGACAACGAACGACCCAGTCGTTGCGCTTGTCACGAGAGCCTTTTCTTGACGATCAATTAGATGCTGTACGTAAGCGCCGGGCACGGACCACTTACCACGCAAGCGCGCAGGCCGCGCGTCTGTCGAACCCGCTCGATGTCGCACAAAAAGGCCGTTTGTCTGTGCACGCAACCGTTCACCATGAGTGAAGTCACAGTCGACAAATGAGGTACGAACAAACGTGACATCGCGACATTCGAGACACTCGAACACGCACTCTTTAATAAATACGTCTGAGAACTTTGCGCCGGTAAAGTCAAGCGACGGAAATTTGCGCCTTTCCCATCTCAGGGCATCAATCGTCAACCCTCTCAAGTTAACGGCAACAGAGGGAATCGGCCAAGGTAAATTAGCCTCTAACGCGACTCCAAAAAGCGCAAAATTACACTGTGGTGCCAACGCAATCACGGTCTCCCGTGTGTCATGCAAATCGAGCTTAGATTCGACGCACAACAGCCGCCAAAACCGTTCTGCCGCGACGATTTGATCGCTTTTCGTCAACCACAATTCGCGAAAGAATTTTGCAACCTGAAGCCCGACGAGGCGGATTGGCATGAGATCACGCCGTTGATCGTTGGTCATCTCCTCTCGTTCAACAATTGCCCACACATGCCTCGCTAAAAAAAACTCCATGAACGACCGATGCGCAAATGTAAACCCATCCTGCCCAGGTCGAACAATAAAAGTCGCGGTGCGCAAATCGTCCTGTATGGCCTGCGTTCGCTCGGGTGAGTAATGCCCTGGAAAGAGTGCATCAACGGTTCGTCGCAACCAGCGATCAAGGCGATCCGCCTCCCAAAACTCCTTGCCATCGTTCCACATCGCACAGGCAAGCGCGCCCATCAACACAGGTTTGTGCGTTGCTTGCAAGACATGCTTTTCATCGTCGCGCCGCACCCACATCGCAACCGTTTGCGCGTACAGCGTGCTCGCGGTGACGGCACCGCCGCCTGCATCGCGCATGCGCAGCACTTCACCCACCTGCTCGCACATCATGGCGAGCAGTACCGGGCAGCTGGCTAGCTCTTCGAGGTTGTAGGTTTTGGCAATCGTGTCTGAGAGCGCGGATGCTTCGTCCGGGCTCAGGCGGCGATTGAGATAGTCGCGCACGGTCGCTGGCTTCCACGGCAGCAGGTAGAGGCACAAATAGTCTTTGCGTGTGACGCCGCGCCGCATCTGTGTGTTGAAAAATTCATGTTGCTCGGTGAGGTCGCGGAAGTAATGCGTGCGGCAACTGACCATCAATCGTGCGTTTGAAGGGGCACGCGTCACCGGGTCTGGCTCCAGCGCCTGCAGGAGTTGGCGAAACACAGAGTGCAATTGCGCATGATCGGACTGCATCAGTTCGTCGAGCCCGTCGTAAACGAGGATGCGTCGGCCTTCGCGAACCTCGCGCACGACTGTCTCCGCCGAGAGCACACTGCTCAAGCCACGCACCTCAATCACAATCGCGACGATCTGGGTGACATTGAGGTGCGCGAGGCCCGGTACTCCGCGCAGATAAGCGAGATCGATGTGCAGCGCTGATAGCGTCGCGTCGGGGCGTTTTGGGTGAGCAACATCGCCGTTGAGCACGCGCGAAAACTGGAGCGCATAACTGGTTTTGCCTGTACCGTAATCGCCCAACAGCGCAAGGAGTTTCGGCGCGGTCGACTGCTTGTCCGCTGCCCACGCGAGCATGGCGTCGAGCGCATTCACGGTTTTTTTGGCGTCTGGTTCTGCTACGGCAGACTCCGTAAATCCGGAAAATCCTTGCACACGTGTTGCATCCGTTGCGGTGAATTGATCAGCGGATAGATTGGAACCACGCAGGGAATCGTTCGCCGCATTGTTCGGCTTGATGCTGTTGGCGATGACCTGATTGCGTACGTTGGTGAATGCGGGGCTTGCGGAATCGCGGGCAACGTTTTTCGAAAGTAAGGTTTTGTCGTTATCAATCGCTGTCTCGTTCGCGCTGTCGACAGCAAGTTCGCTCACCGCGATCTTTTCCGCAGCGATGTCGCTGACAATTTCTGCGCTAGTTTGTCGCGTTGCCTCAGCGGGTACGAATTGATCCGGCGCATAGCGATCACCCGCCTCCGTGAGTCCGCGTGTGTCGGCAAGGTCGGTGCGCTCAAGCCAGATTAACGCTGGGTCTTCGCCTTTTCTGGTCTGCACAATTTTTAGCGGCGCGTTGCCATTGTCGTCCACATAAACGCGGTTGGCGATTTCGGTGGTGAGGCGGCGGCGCGCTTTGTCCAGCGGCTCGCTCGGGAAAAGCAGTGCTAGCGTGGCGGCTAGATCGGCGGTGCCGTCGGTCGAGAGCGCGTCAATGATCGTGGCGATTGCATGCCCCGGCAGGCTGCGCTGTGCCTTGGCGGGTATTGCGGCAAACAGGTTACGTGCTTCGTCAGCGGTGCAGCGCACGGTTTTGCGTTCGACTTTGAGTGACGACGCTTTCACTTCTGACCTTTCTGGCGAGGACGCGAAGACGGCAACGCCTCAAAACAAAGCCGTTCGCCCCGCCCAGCGAGACGCGTTGACCGCGCCTGATTGCAATCCACAGCAACGCGAATAGCAACACTATTACAAAAAACGCCATGCCCAATGCGGCTGCGGCTGGAGTCACATCAAACGTCGCAATCAATATTTGCCACCATTGGGTCATACAGCCTCGCAGACGATGCGTTAGTTGAACTATTTGTAGCGTTATAAATTGCTACTGTAGCAATATTTATCACATTTCTCGTTTTATCCAAAATTATCAGCTTTCGTGTTTAAAGGTAGATAATTAGAAACGTATGAATGATTTGCACTTTCCACGACCCGAGTTGGCTGATCGCATTGCCGACGAGTTGGTGGGCGCGAGCTTACTCAGCGACGCCCGCAATGGACTTTTTCTGGCGCAGGCACGCCGAACTGGCAAGAGCTGGTTTCTACAAAGCGATCTCAAGCCGAGCCTAGAGGCCAAGGGCTGGATCGTGCTCTATGTTGATTTGTGGAGTGCGCTCAGGGTGGATCCGGGCCGATTGATTTCGAATGTCATCCAAGAGGCATTTGAAAATCACCTGGGCTGGGTCGTGAAAGCCACTAAAAAACTGGGCATTGAAAAACTGGGAATTCCTGGCATTGCGACTGTGGAAACCGCGTCGCCTCTCGATTTTTCGACGCTCACTTTGGCGGACGCGCTGCGCGAACTGCACACGCGGAGCGCGAAGAAAATCGCGCTGCTCATCGACGAAGCCCAACACGCATTGACCACCGAGGAAGGCGAAGCAGCGATGTTTGCGCTCAAGTCGGCGCGGGATCAAATGAACGCCGGTGTCGACCCGTCGCTGCTGCTCGTTATGACCGGGTCGCACCAAGACAAATTAATGCGACTGACCAACTCGCCCGCCGCGCCTTTTTGGGGTTCACGCGTGGTGCTACTTGAGCCGCTTGGCGAGGCGTTTATTCATTGGTGGGCTGACCGCTGGGAGCTTGATCTGCCGCGCCTGAAACCGCTCGACCGAACGTTGCTTTATCGTGCGTTTACTGATCTCGGCCATCGTCCAGAGTTTTTTTTGACCGCCTTAAGAGAAGCCATTCGCAATCGATTTGCCAACGCATCCGAACCCACAGACGGCGCGCTGGGCGCGCGCGTGAGCGCGGACGTTCTGGCGCTGGCTGCACAACAAAAACGCGACGATCGCGAGGGTTTTGCAGCGGCCTATTTGCAATTTGATCCGCTCGAGCAAGCGATCCTGTGGCGACTGCTCGAGCATCGCACTCAGTTTCGCCCTTTTGATTCGCCATCGATGGCGTTCTACAAATCGCATCTGGGTAAAACCACGACTGCGACGACCGTCCAGCGCAAACTGGAGGGGCTGCGAGAAAAATCGCCACCGCTGCTGTGGAAAACCCATCGCGGCGAGTATGCGCCGTATGACCAATCGCTTCAAGATTGGTACGACTTCGAGAAAAATCGCGGCGCTTGGCCGCCGACGTCAATGCAGTCTTGATTGTAGAAACTCAAGCAGCACGTGACTTTTTCACAATTTGACCCAGACGATCCGAGCACCGCAAATGTCGTGCGACCGATTTTGACACGCAAACTTTGATCACCATGCAAACCTCCGCCCAAGAACAACTAGACATCATGAAACGCGGCTGTGACGAACTCCTTGTTGAAGCCGAAATGCTCAAAAAGATTAAGCGCAGTATTGCTACGGGCAAACCTTTGCGCGCGAAGCTTGGACTTGACCCTACGCGCCCTGATTTGCACATAGGACACTCGGTCGTTCTGAACAAGCTGCGGCAGTTTCAAGACTTAGGCCATACCGTGATTTTTTTGGTGGGAGATTTCACCTCGCTGATTGGCGATCCGTCTGGGCGTAACGACACACGCCCGCCGCTGGATCGCGAGCAGATTATCGAGAACGCGAAGACCTATCACGCGCAGGCGAGCAAGGTGCTTGATCCCGAAAAGACCGAGATTCGTTACAACAGCGAATGGAGCGATCCGCTCGGCGCTGCGGGCATGATCAAGCTGGCGTCGCGCTACACGGTGGCGCGCATGATGGAGCGCGAGGACTTTACACAGCGCTACAAGAACGGCGTGCCGATTGCCGTTCACGAGTTTTTGTACCCATTGATGCAGGGCTACGATTCGGTCGCGCTGCATGCGGACATTGAGCTTGGCGGCACCGACCAAAAGTTCAATTTGCTCATGGGTCGCACCCTGCAATCGCAGTACGGGCAGGAACAGCAGTGCATTCTGACAATGCCGTTATTGGTCGGACTTGACGGCGTTGAAAAGATGAGCAAGTCGAAAGACAACTACATCAGCTTGACCGATCCCGCGTCGGAGATTTTCGGCAAAGTAATGTCAGTGTCGGACGAGTTGATGTGGAATTACTACGAACTGCTGTCGTTCAAACCGGTTGCTGAAATCGCAGCGGTGAAAGCTAAATGCGTCAGCAAACAGATGAATCCGCGCGATGCGAAAGTGGCACTCGCGCTGGAGATCGCTGCGCGCTTTCATTCGCAGGCTGAGGCTGATGCAGCGCTCGCTGCGTTCGAGGCAAGAAAGACGGGAGCAGTGCCTGAAAGCATGCCAGCAGTCACCATACGTTGCGCTGACGAAACGATGCTGCTTACGCAAATCGTCAAGCAGGCTGACTTGGTGGCAAGCACGTCGGACGCGGGCCGGTTGATCGAGGGCCGCGGCTTGAAGGTCGACGGCGTGGTGATCGAGGATCGCAAGCTTTCATTGAGCAAAGGCGCGAGTTATGTGATTCAGGCGGGTAAGCGGAAGTTCGCGCGGGTGACGTTGGCATAAAACAGCTTCCGTAGCTACGTAGGGTGGGCACCCCGTGCCCACCAAGCGGCGAGAATCCAACATTGCTCGCGTATGAAGCGTAGGTGGGCACGGGGTGCCCACCCTACTTGCGGTCTGCTCCCGCCCCCTGAGGAGCGGGAGTCAAACTGGCGGTTCATGGGTGGGGAGCCTGACGAACCGACCCTAACGTATCGGAAACTCATGTACATCTCGCTAACAGACCTCTTCAAAATCGGCATCGGCCCGTCGTCGTCGCACACGGTCGGGCCGATGCGGGCGGCGCGGCGTTTCCTGATCGAATTACCTGAAGGTGTGTTGCAGAAAATCACGCGCGTTCGCGTCGAATTATTCGGCTCACTCGCACATACAGGGCACGGTCACGGCACTGACATCGCGCTGCAATTAGGGTTTAGCGGCGAGCTGCCCGACGTTGTCGACACCGTGGCGATCCCGCAATTGATTGCGGCGATTAGCAAGAGCGAGTCGATCAAGCTTTTAGGCGAACGAGCGATTCGCTTTCAGCCGATGCTCGACATTCGCTACAACCTGAAAGACGTGCTGCCGCTGCACTCGAATGCGATGACTTTTCGCGCGTATTCAGACAACCTGAGTGAGCCCATTGCAGATCGCACGCTCTATTCCATCGGCGGCGGTTTCATCATCGACGAGGACGAAGCATTCGTCGGTAGCCCGCGTGGCGGCGAAGTATCCGTGCCGCATCCGTTCTCGCACATGGTGGAGTTGCTCGCGCGTTCAACGACCGCGAAGTTGCCGATGAGCGAACTGCTGCGCGCTAACGAATATCACCTGCGAGGAGAAGCGGCGACCAGCGAATTTCTTGATCGCATCACGAAGACATTTTTCGACTGCATCGACAAAGGCCTTGTCACACGCGGGCAATTGCCGGGTGGCCTCAACGTCAAGCGTCGCGCTCCGGACATTCACAATCAGTTGCTCGTGGAGCGCGGCCAGCGCGGCATCGCTCCGCATAAAGCGCTCGACTGGGTAAGTGCCTATGCCATCGCCGTGAATGAAGAAAACGCAGCGGGCGGTCGGGTCGTCACCGCACCTACCAATGGAGCCGCAGGTGTAGTCCCCGCCGTGCTGCGCTACGCGCAAGACTTTTGCAACGTTCCGCGCGCCGGTCAGCATGAATTTTTGCTAGTCGCCTCAGCCGTGGGCGCACTCTGCAAAATGAATGCGTCGATTTCAGGCGCTGAGGTTGGCTGTCAGGGCGAGGTAGGTTCCGCCGCCGCGATGGCCGCTGCGGGCCTCGCTGCCGCGCTCGGTGCCAGCAACGAACAAATCGAAAACGCCGCAGAAATCGCGCTCGAACATCACCTGGGCATGACGTGCGACCCGATTGGCGGCCTCGTGCAAATTCCGTGCATCGAACGTAACGCGATGGGTGCCGTGAAAGCGATCAGTGCCACGTCGCTTGCCATGCGTGGCGACGGCACGCACCGCGTGTCGCTCGATCAAGCCATTGACACGATGCGCCGCACTGGAGCAGATATGCAATCAAAGTACAAAGAGACGTCGCAGGGTGGATTGGCGCTGGCGCAGGTGGAGTGCTGATCCTGTAGGAGTGGCTCCGTGAACGACAACACTTCTCGCCGCGCGAATTGCCTTCCTGATTTATTGTTAGTACAATAAATCAGTGGAGATCGACTTTGACCCTAACAAGCGCGAACTAACACTGCGCGAGCGAGGGCTGGACTTTGTGCGGGCTAGTAGTTCGTTTCATCAAAACAATGACGAATGAAATCGATGTATTTTTTCGTCAGGCAAGGCGCACAGCC
>JAYVNO010000312.1:0-2567 GCA_043758415.1 Burkholderiales bacterium | reverse complement strand
CGTCACCACTGGGCGTGGCCGGAATCCGTTAGGATTGAATTCTGCAAGAGATTCAACCTACATTCGCCATTTCATCGACCCATCCTCAGCGTCAAATGGTTACCTGATTAGTTACGTGCCTCAGATAGCAAGATGTCATCGCGAAGGATCAGTATGCCCACCGATTCGGTCACCACGAGCGTTTGCGCAGACCACCGGATGTTTTGCTTGGCTCAACATGACAGCGTGGGCGAAAGGGCTTCGGTCTGAGGCACGTAACTAATCAGGAATGGTTATGGTTAGCCACAAAAAACCTAGGGAGACGCTGATCTATTCAATCGGTCATCCTGAGCTACGGCGAAGGATCAGGTGACATGCAATGATTTCAGTGACTTGCAATCGCCGTCGCATGCCACCTGATCCTTCGCCGTGCTCAGGATGACATTATTCAGCGTTTCCCTAGTTTAGAACTACAACCCAAGTGGCCATGATCATCGCTTGATTCGGTCGACTATTTTTTCAAGCGCGAGTCGAACACAAACTGCCGAACGATGCTCGCAGAGATTTTGGCGGCATCAGGGTGCGTCGGGTTGATGACAACATTCGTTTCTTCGGGGATGATGACTGACGGAACCTCCAGCAAAGTCGACACTTTGCTCTTCGCCCACGCGGTACCGAAATCCATGCTGGCCTTTCCGGCGGGAACGGCCAGCCAAGCCGCAGGCATTGTCTTCGATGTTGTCGTTTGCCTCGCATCCCAAATATCAACCGGCACTGTGATGCGAACGAGGAAGAGATTGCGGATCACCGCCAATTTGCCGACGTGAGCGGCCAGCTCCAATGCGGCTAGTGAAATGTGCGTTGCGGAATACACCATCGGCGTGCCGACGTGATTCCAACGGTTGCCGAGTTTGGCCGCTCCTGCCCCGCTCACATCGTCGGCGCTGTACGCCACAGTTTCACGCGCGACCCGCCACAAAGTCACCGCAGTGGTCACGCTGGGATGCCGAGGTCAATGCGCTCAAGCTCATCGAGCACACGCTCGTAACCAGCGGTCGTGTCGAGCAACGACAAGGGTGTAGCTCCGCTCAAGCTTGGGTGTGCGTGTAGCAACCACCGGGTGGCGTCGCCTTTGTCCTCGAACATATCAAGGCATCGGTTGAGGACTCGGTTCACACGATAGAGATGATCTGAGATCGCGACGGGTAGCGGTAGCGCAACGCTCTGCTTTTTCAGAATGGTGCTTCGAGGTAAACCAAGCATACGAATAGCGCTGTCAACGGTCGTGTCGAACGCTTTGGCCAGCCCGGTAATCTCGGCATAGGGGTAGCCCCCGCGAATCTTCACGACCGGATCGCTCGCTGCCGCCAATCGCTTCGCAGGGTGCAAGGCACCCGCTGAATCTCTGCTCACGCCACCGGGCTGCCTGCCGAGCGGGACGGTTTTTTTAAGTTGCCCGGTCGTTGTTTTCGCGGCGGGAGCCAGCGCCTTAGCGGTAGGTGTGGAGGCACCGCGTGCGGCGACCGTGCGAGTTGTTGACTGTGCCAGCGCCATTGCTTTAATCCTCGATTGTCTATATCTGTACTGAATATTATCTCATTACGGACGCAGGCGCAATTGTTCGCGGCGTTGCTGTTAACACGGGACAGGAGCTACCGCTTAACAATCGGGGTTTGCTGTTCAGACAACCGGGGCCACTTCTTGTGCGTTGCCATGTGTGCGCTACACCACGCGAACCAAATCCGAGTACGCGGCTAGCGTCTCGTCTGCGGTCAGCAGCAATAAGGGCTCGGTCATGGCCTGCGCGATGAGGAGTCGGTCAAATGGATCTTTGTGTATCGGCGGGAGGCGCGCAACGGCAAGTGTGTGCATGCCCGTAATCGCGAGCTCGCGGAAAGCAAACGCATCAATGGCGCGGTAAAAGGTTTCGGGGTCGCCGTCGAGCTTGCCTAACGCGCTTTTGATTGCAACCTCCCAAACCGATGCGGCGGACACGTAGACCTCCGACGCCGATTCCACCTGAGCACGCAGCTTTTTGCTGGCTTTGCGTTCATCCGTGGCGAGCCACAAAAAAATGTGAGTATCGAGTAACAGCCGCATCAGCGACCTTCTAGCGCAGCGATGAAATCATCGGGAAGCGGATCGTCGAATCCTGCGCGAATCTTCAGTTTTCCTTTGAGAAGGCCGTACGGCAAGGCCTTGCGCTTGACGTCAACGGAAGACAGTCGCGCCACAGGCTTGCCTGACTTGGCGATCACGATTTCTTCGCCGTCGCTCACACGCTCCAGCAGTCGCGAAAGGTGTGTTTTGGCTTCGTGAATGTTGACTGTAGAAGATGGTTGCATTCAAACTCCAAATGTGACTTAGTCGACTTAGTTTATCATTTCACTTTGTGGTTGCCTTAGTGACAGACTACCGGGGGCGCGTCTATCATCCCATATCTGCATACGAATCAGACGCACTGCACCGACAATGTGTTCGACGATTCTCTTAAGGGCACCTCTAATAATTCATTTGTGGGGCGCATTGTGTCGTCGCGCGGTGCTCGCAATCCTCACGTACCAGGGCGTACGCTGCGGTTGCTGCGC
>JAYVNO010000311.1:0-2575 GCA_043758415.1 Burkholderiales bacterium | reverse complement strand
AAAACTGTTTCGGTGTTGTGCCGACGGTACGCTTTGCAAGGTTTTCGCTCATGTAGCCATCGACGTGCTTTTCATGCTTACATTGTCGGTGGAGACATCGTGTTTGCCTCCTACCTGATCAGGTAGGAGTGTGCGATCTCCGCGATGGAGCGACTACCAGAGGTGGACCTTTCGAGGTTTGCCGTCGATGGGATTTTGGCTATCAGCTTTTTGTGTACGCACAGCTCACTAGCGGCATAAACACACAAATCAGCCTAAGTCGGTTTAAAGCTGTTTAAGGTTTACGCCCATATAGAACGCGACTTTACCTATAAAGCTGTTGCAATTTTTTAGTATGGCTCCTGTCAATCACCCAGCACGATGCCCTCACGCCTTGGGTCTGCGCCGCCTTGCCAATGCTGCGATTGGCCGTTTCCGATCCGGCGCAGGATGTGCAATCCGCTGGTGAACTCCATGAGGTTGACGGTGTGTGCGCGGCGCTCCAGCTCGGGTTTCATGGCGTCTAGTTCGGTGCCAAGCTCCAACTCAGTCGGGCCGTTACGCGAGCCAAAATTGGGCAACGCTGCGGCTTGTTGCGGCGAAAGGTCCCAGTCAACCATCGCGATGATGCTTTTTGCCACGTAGTTGATGATGGCACTGCCACCGGGCGAGCCGGTGATGATCACGGGCTGTTTTTTCGCGTTGTAAATGATCGTAGGTGCCATCGACGAGCGCGGTCGTTTGCCCGCCTGCACGTGATTGTTGATGACGAGTCCGCTCTCCTTTTCTTTCGCCAGCATCGAGAAGTCGGTGAGTTCGTTGTTGAGCAAAAAACCGCGCACCATGATGCGCGCGCCGAACTGATCCTCGATGGTGGTGGTCATCGAAACGGCGTCGCCATAGCGGTCGACAATCGAGATGTGCGAAGTACCGGGGAACTCTAATGATTGATCGTCGGCGAAGGCGTGCGTTTGCGCTTGCGCTTGCGCCAGCCCCGACGTGTAGCGCGGTCGAAACGGATTGCCGGGTTCGGCCCGTCCGCTACTGAGCTTTGGGTCGATCAAATCACCGCGCGATATGAGATACGTCGGGTCGAGCAACAACGGCGGCGGCATCACGAAATCCGGGTCGGCGATAAAGCGGTTGCGATCAGCAAACGCGAGCCGCCCTGCCTCGGTAATCACATGCACGCTGTCCACAGAATTCGGCCCCCAGGCTTTAAGCGGAAAGCGCTCGACGTAGGCCAGTATTTGCGCCACCGCGATACCGCCGGAAGATGGCGGCCCCATGCCACATACACGCAAGCCGCGATACGGGCTGCACACGGGCGCGCGCTCAATCACGCGATAAGCACCGAGGTCGGCCTCGGTCATGTCACTCGCGCTGGCGTGATCGCGTGCAGCCTTCACCATGGCAGAGGCAATTTCGCCAGCATAAAACGCGTCTGCGCCCCGCATCGCAATGGCTCTTAGCGTCGAGGCGTACTCGGGGTTTTTAAGCAAGTATCCGACGGACCACGGCTCGCCAGCAGCATCGTAAAAGTAGGTACGAGCTGCTGGATTCGAGCGCAGAAACGGATCATTCTTCAACTGAATATGCAGTCGCTGACTCATCGAAAAACCCTGTTCCGCCATCACAATGGCGGGTTGGAACAGCGTTTTCCAGTGCAGCTTGCCATGTTTTTTGTGCGCGGCTGCCAGCAAGGCCACCGTACCGGGCACACCAACGCTTTTGCCCCCGATCGCAGCGTCCGACATCTTCATCGGCAGACCGTCACTGCCAATGAAGCGATCTGGTTTCGCCGCAGCAGGCGCGGTTTCACGGGCGTCGTAGGTCGTCAACTTTTTGCGTTTGCCATCATGCACCAGCAGGAAAGCACCACCACCCAGACCCGAGCTTTGCGGCTCCACGAGCCCCAGCATGAGCTGCGTGGCAATCATCGCATCGACTGCCGTGCCACCCTTTTTGAGCATCGCAAAACCGGCTCTAACGGCAACAGGATTGGCCGCTGCCACGCCTTCACGTTTGAACGTGACGGACTGGTTTTCGAGCCGCCCCGAGGCGATTTCCGGGGCCTGATCCTGGGCGAGCGTCAGGGAACTGGCCACGAAAAGCACGCAGGCAAGTCCAACAAAACGACTGCACGGTACCCATAAGTCAGACCGGCCTCGGCTCATGATGTGATTGCCGCGCTGCTGTCCCCCATGCCCAACCCGCGCTGCATAAACACCGTGTCCAGCCACCGGTTAAATTTCCAGCCGGTGGATTGCAGAATGCCGGTGTGGCGGAAGCCCATTGCGGTATGTAGCCCAACCGAACCCGTATTGGCCGAGTCCCCGATCACCGCGAGCATTTGCCTCGCACCAGCTTGCTCGCAACGCGTCATCAGCTCAGCCATTAACAGCCGCGCAACACCGCCGCGACGCGCGTCGGGATGAACGTAGACAGAATTTTCAACACAAAAGCGATACGCCGGGCGCGGGCGGAACCAGTTGGCGTAGGCATACGCGCGAACGACGCCCCCCTTTTCGGCGACCAGATAAGGCAGACCTTTGCTCAGTACGTCGGCACGACGTATGCTCATCTCGTCGACCGT
>JAYVNO010000310.1:0-2582 GCA_043758415.1 Burkholderiales bacterium | reverse complement strand
CAGCCGCCTGCCTCGAACAAGTCAATTGCAGCTCGCACGGGTGGATAGGAGAGCCCCGTCATCTCAACGATTTGCATGATCTTGATGCCGCTCTTGTGCAGCCGCACGACTTGCTTCCGCCGCTCATGCAGTTGCTCCAGTGTTTGAGTTCTTGCGCTTTCTTTTTCCATCAATCTTTGACTGCCAAAACCTAATATAGTTCATACTTTATTGGGCCTTATCTATAATTTGACTATGCATGATATATATATTCTAAAACAGAATATACGAAAGCACACGGATTAATTCAGCGTTTCCCTAGGCAAACGCGCGCTTTCATGCAAAATCGAACAATAGTTTGAATCGTTCGATTGAAGGGGTGTTCCGTGGGTTTTGACATGCAGTTTTCTGGCCATTTTCCAGCGCTCAAAATTCGCCCGCGCGGCCCTCGCAGCGAGGGCCGCGTAGCGACCAAAACGCGCATCCTCGCCGCCACCGAAAAGCTCTTCGTCGTCCACGGTTTCGACGCCACCAGCCTGCGCGCCATCACGACCGAAGCGGGCGTCAATCTCGCCGCCGTCAACTACCATTTCGGCAGCAAGGAAGAGCTGTTCGCAATGGTGCTGACCCATCGCCTCGATTCGCTGAATCTGGAGCGGGTGCGTTTGCTCGACGCGCTTGAAGCCAATGGTTTCGACGCTGAGCACACCGTTGAACAACTCATCGCCACGATGTTCCTGCCGGCGCTGCAACTCGCGCGCAACCCCGAGCGCGGCGGGGAAGATTTCCTGAAATTTCTCGGACGCGCTTACGCCGATCCGTCGCCCTTCGTGCGCGAGCTGCTCGCTGACCGCTACGCCGCACAGGACACGCGTTTCGTGCAGGCATTCGCCAGGGCGCTGCCCGAACTCGCTGCGCAGGATTTGTCGATGCGCCTGCACTTCATGCTCGACGCGATTTCGTCCACACTCGCCAGCGAGGACGCGAGGAAGCTCATGGCAGCACTTGCCGCCACCAGCAAGGACGCTGTTCAAGAGGACGCGGCTGTGCTCGCGCATCTCGGCCCGTTTCTCGCAGGCAGTCTGCGTGCCAAGGTGAATCTCTCGTCGCAGCAGCGCGCCATCCGCGCCGTGTTGGCGTTCGCCTAATTCATCGTTAACAAAGGCCTCCCCATGGCATCCGCCCTCCGTGAACCCATCTTTGTTGTCGACGGCGCACGCACGCCGTTTCTGAAAGCGCGCAACGCACCGGGCCCGTTCTCTGCGTCCGATTTGTCGGTGGCTGCGGGCCGTGCGTTGCTGTCGCGCTTGCCGATTGATCCGACCGAAATCGACGAAGTCATTCTTGGTTGCGCCAACCCGTCACCCGATGAAGTAAACATCGGTCGCTACGTCGCGATGCGCCTCGGTTGCGGCGACAAGGTCACCGGCTGGACGGTAATGCGCAATTGCGCCAGCGGCATGCAGGCGCTCGATTCCGCGATCAACAACATGCTCGCAGGACGGTCAGAACTCGTGCTCGCAGGCGGCGTCGACGCGCTGTCCCGCGCGCCGTTGCTGTACAGCGAAAAAATGGTGCTGTGGTTTGCCGCGCTTGCGAGTGCGAAGACGATGGGCCAACGGGTGGGCGTGTTCGCCAGGCTTTCGCCGACGGCAATGTTCTCCCCTGTGATTGCGCTGATGAAGGGCCTTACCGATCCCAAGGTTGGGCTGCTCATGGGCCAAACCGCCGAGAACATCGCGTATCGATTCGGCATCACGCGCACCGAGATGGATGCGTTTTCCGCCGAGAGCCACAAGCGTGTGCTCGCGGCGCAGGCGGCAGGAACGTTCAAGAATGAGGTGATTCCGTTGATCGACGGCAAAGGCAAGGTCTATACCGATGACGACGGCGCGCGCAGCGACTCGACGCCGGAAAAACTCGCAAAGCTGAAGCCATTTTTCGACAAGAAATACGGCAACGTCACCGCAGGCAACAGCTCGCAAATCACCGATGGTGGCGTTTGGCTGATGCTGGCAACGAAGGCCGCAGTCGTCAAGCACAATCTGCCGGTGCTCGGCAAAATCGTCGACACCCAATGGGCTGGCTGCGACCCCGCGCAAATGGGCTTGGGCCCGGTGTACGCGTCGACGCCAATCCTCAAAAGGAACGGCCTCACGCTCAACGATCTCGACAGCATCGAAATCAATGAAGCCTTTGCCGCGCAAGTGCTCGGCTGCAAGCGCGCGTGGGAAGACGAAAAATTTTGTAGAGAAGAGCTGGGCCTCGATGCTGCGATGGGCTCGATTGACATGAACAAATTGAACGTCGATGGCGGCGCAGTGGCACTCGGCCATCCGGTCGGCGCATCGGGCGCGCGCATCGTGTTGCATGCGCTTAATGTGCTCAAGCGCACGGGTGGCAAGCGCGCGCTGGCGACGATTTGTATCGGGG
This sequence comes from Burkholderiales bacterium, assembly GCA_043758415.1. Lineage (GTDB taxonomy): Bacteria > Pseudomonadota > Gammaproteobacteria > Burkholderiales > Casimicrobiaceae > Casimicrobium. The sequence goes on along the minus strand of JAYVNO010000310.1, from coordinate 170 downwards.
GTGGGCAAGGCGGCGCGATGCTTCTGGAATCCGCGTAGCGCTGTCCATCACGAGCAAACTAGTCCCCTCTCCCCTGGGGGAGAGCAACTGTGTCGAAAGTCAAGCGATTTGGGTCGCGTTGAAGTTTGGATTCCACGGCACACCGGATTTGAGGATTGCGTTCATGATGG
>JAYVNO010000309.1:0-8158 GCA_043758415.1 Burkholderiales bacterium | reverse complement strand
TGACGATGCTTGAGCAGACGCCAGAGCGGGTGAAAAAGTATTTCGGTGACCCAAGGGTCGCTTACGCAGCTTCTTGAATAACTCGTGCCGGATCAATAGTCGAAAACGCGCTTCCAAAATCAAACAGTGGCGGGGCGTTGCAACTCGCTATGACAAGCACGTCAGCTCGTTTGTCGCTACCGTGCAAATCTTGTGTCTGGCACTTTGCCTTCAAATTTCGTGACGGTATATTTACGAACTGCATCGAACGCACTACAACGGGATGTTGGTGGAGAGGAGGAGGATCGAACTCCCGACCTCCGCATTGCGAACGCGGCGCTCTCCCAGCTGAGCTACCCCCCCAACAATTTTGGATTATAGGGACGAAGTCCGGAAAAGCGGCCACGGTTTAACCACGAACATACCTTGGTTGTATTCGAGGAAGCCATAATCTTGTTGCCAATCCGACATTACCCAGCGCTCACGCCCGTCGGCGAGACCGTGGTGCGCGGGGCGGTGGGTGTGTCCGTGGACGAGCAGACTCGCGTTGTGGCGGGCCATAGCGCGGGTGACAGCGTCGGCGTTCACGTCCATGATGGCCATCGAGGTTTGCGATTTGTGCTGGTCGCTTTCGTGGCGCAGCTTGCGTGCGATGGCGAGACGGGCGGAGCGTGGCAACGCGTTGCCGATGATGCGGAAGAGGTCGGCGCGCAGCACGCGGCGGGCGCGGTGATAGCGGATGTCATCGGTGCAAAGTTCATCACCATGCAATAGCAGCGTGGTGCGACCGTTAAGATCAATGACTGTCTGCTCATCAAGCAAGGTTGCACCTGAGGCGCGCGCAAACTCGCGGCCGATCATGAAGTCGCGATTGCCGCGCGCCATGAAGACCTGCGTGCCGCTATCGGCGAGCGCTTTGAATTGCGCGACGATTTTTTGTGCGTAAGCGTCACTCGCGAGCATCGCATCGCCAAGCCAAACATGCAGTAAATCACCGAGCACGTAAAGCCGATCTGCGCCGGGCGCGGATCGTTCCATGAAGGCGTCGAACTGCGCCTGAGTGGCGGTGTCGCCTTCGCGCAGATGCAGGTCAGAAATGAAAATCGCGCGCATCAAAGTCACCGCATTGGTGTGGGCGGTGATTCGAGGCGCGCGATAGGCGCGGTCAAGCTAGCCGCTTTGGCTAGAGGATGACGGCTTCGCTGACTGTCACATCCTCCCTCGGTACGTTCTGGTGAAAGCCGCTGCTGCCGGTTTTGACGTTTTTGATTTTGTCGACGGTGTCTGCGCCGTCTGCGACCTTGCCGAACACGGTGTATCCCCACGAGTTGCCCGACGCTTCCTTGAAGTCAAGCGAGGCGTTGTCGGCGACATTGATGAAGAACTGTGACGAACCGGAGTGCGGCTCGTTGGTGCGCGCCATGGCAACGGTGTACATGGTGTTTTTGAGCCCAGCCTTGCTGGTGGCGAGCCCTTCGTGCGCAATCGGATCGCGTCCGGATTTTTGTTTCATGCCGGGCTCAAAACCGCCGCCCTGGACCATGAAGCCTTCGATCACGCGATGAAAAATCGTGTTGTCGTAATGACCGTCACGCACGTATTGCAGAAAGTTGGCAGCGGTGATCGGGGCGTTGGCTTCATCGATATCGAGCGTGAAGTCGCCGTGGTTGGTGGTGAATTTAACGAGCGCCATGTGGATCTATTTCTTGGTAACGAGTGTGATTTTTTCGATAACGACCGCTGTCTGCGGTACGTTTTGGTACGGACCTTTGTTGGCCACGGCGACCTCGGCGATCTTGTCGATCACCTCAAGGCCGCTGACTACTTTGCCGAAGGCAACGTAGCCCCAGCCGTCAAACGATGGGAAGTTCAGGCGCTCGTTGTTTGCGTGATTGATGAAAAACTGCGCAGTGGCCGAGTTCGGCTCGTTGGTGCGCGCCATGGCGATGCTGCCACGATCATTTTTCAAACCAGCTTTAAGTGCCTTTTCGGCTTCGTTGGCGATAGGCGCTTTGGTCGCCTTCTCTTTCATGTCGCCAGAAAATCCACCTCCCTGCACCATGAAGCCTTTGATGACGCGGTGAAACACGGTGCCTTCGTACTGCCCGCTCTTCACGTAATCGAGAAAGTTGGCAACGGTTTTGGGTGCGGCGTCCGTCTCCAGCTCAATCACCACGGTGCCGAGGCTGGTTTTCATTTCGACGCGTGGTTTGTCCTGCGCGGACGCGACCGGAGTAGCGATGAGTGCGAGCGCGGAGGTGGCAATCGCAATGAGGCGGGCAAATGTATTCATAGTGTTGTCGTGAAAAAAAATGGGGTCAGGCAACGCCTTCGTAGACGATTTGCCAGCGACCGTCGATCAATTGCCAGAGCTGGCGTTTGCGCGTCTTGCCGCTCACGTTGCTGCTCTGATAGTTCTGGTCAAAAGTCACCTCTACAAGTGATTTCTCGCCCGGATATTGCAAGACGGAGAGGTTGGCAACTTCAACTTTGGCCCAGCTTTTGGCGGCATTCACCGCGCGCTTTTGCTCGCGCCATTCGGGCAAGTGCTGCGTGTCGCTGACGAACGTCGGCGCGTAGTGCTGAAGGTAGCGCGGCGTGTCCAATGCCTGCCAGTCGCCGCGCCAGCGCTCAACGGCGGCGAGCAGCGCTTGCGCCTGTTTGCCCGCGATATCCTTATCTACCCAGTCGATGCTCTGCGCGATGACGAACGACGTCTTGCCCGGCGCGATGAATTTTTCGATAAGCTTCAAATCAGGGTTCGACACCACCACGCAGCCATCGCTTGAGCGCGGCGCGCGCGCATAGGTGTCGCTCGGGACGCCATGCAACCAGATTCCAAAGCCGTTACGGCCCTGAATACGGTCCCATACGTTCGGATAGTCAAGCGGGAACGCGCCAGCACCGTACAGATCGGTCAGCTTCTCGCGCGAGATGGAGCCGAGGATGGTGTAGGCGCCCAGTGGCGTGCGCTGATCGCCTTCACGCGCTTTGCCGCTACCGGCTTTGCCAATCGTCGCGTAAAAATCAGCGATGCGAACGAGTCGGCCGTTATCGTTCGACAAGACATACAGACGAGACTTGTCGACATCGACCGCCAGCGCAAACGGCTGCGTTGGCGGCACGCGCCAGAAATTGGCGGGGATCTGTTCGGGTTTGAAGGCGTCCTGCTCGCGCTTCACGCGGGCCGCAGCCTCGGCGCGAAGGCCCGACAGAGAATCGGTTTGCTGCGTGGGCGTGGAGTTGCCAAGGCTGACAATCGCGCGCGATTTGGCCATCCACAGATCGCCCTGCACCAGATGTGCGAGGCGGTAGTTGGGGTAACGCTCCAGCAACTCGGCAATCGTTTTCCGCGCTGAATCGAGTTGCGTCAGCCTGATCTCGCGCAACGCTTTCAACAGCAGCGACTCCGCATCGCTGTAACCAAACGCACCGCCGCCAATCACCCCCGTCGGCAGCGCAACCAAACCAGCGACAAGGGCGAACTTCATGAGCATCGCTGGCAGCTTAAATCGGCGTGGAATGCTGCGCGGTCGCGGTAAGATGGGCGGGCGGAAGCCTGTCATTGCAATCAATCTAGCCCACGCGCTCGCGAACGATCAACCAGGTGTTGCCTTCCTTGGCCATGCTCAACGTTTTGCGTGAGCGTGTTTGCAGCGCATCCGAGTTGTACGCCTGACGGAACGTGACTTTAGCCTCGGTTGCCGAGGTCATTTCGACGGTTGCACCCAGCACCTCAACGCTGATGCGCTTGGGCGTGGTGATGCGCTCGCGACGCGACGCGCTCCATGCAGACCGTGACGTGCCGTCTTCAGGTCTAAATGATTTTGAGTAAGCAGCGAGATAGCCGTCCGGGTTCTTGCCAGCCCAGTCCTTCGCCCACTTGCCAACGGCGTTCAGCACGTCAGCACTGGCGTCGGCAGGCTTTGCAGGTTCAGCTTTGGCGGCAACCGCAGGGCTTGAGGCAGGCGCGAGCGCTGCGGCGGGCGAGGGCGGTGACTGAGCGGCGGCGACGGCAGCCGCCGCCGCAGACTTCGGCGGCGCGAGGCTGGCAGCAGCTGTGGCCACGGGGGCCGTGGTCATACCGGCGGCGCTGGCAGTGACGCGCGGCGCGGTGTTCGCCTTGGGGTTCGTCGAGAACAGGTCGCGCACCAGGTTTAGCTTGGTGGCAACCATGCCATTGCCCTTGTCGAGTTGCAACGCTTTGTCGTATGCCTGACTTGCCAGCTTGGCATAAATATCGCCAAGATTTTCGTGCGCAGTGGAATAGCTGGGGTGCGTCTGAATCGCGAGTTCCAGCGCGAGGCGGGCCTTTTCAAACTGCCCTTTGGAGCTGTAGAGCACCGCCAGGTTGTTGTACGGCTCGGGCAACTCGGGATAGTCCTCGGTCAGCGCCTGAAAAGTCATGATTGCGTCGTTGGTTTTACCCAGTTCAGCCTGAGCGAGGCCGCGAATGAAGCGACCGACGGCATCTTTGGGCTTGGTCGTCAAATAGACGTTCACTCGATCCAATGCGAGTTGAGTTTGCCCGGCCTTAAGTAGCTTGTTAATGTCCTGCAAATCAGCCGGTTGCGCGGCAACGCCGCTGGCAACGGCCAACACCGCCGCCGCGATGGCGGCATGTAAAGGGTGCAATGGGCCTCGAATGCTGCGATTGCGGTACAAAAACATGTTGATCGATTCCCCAAAGTACATTCACAATTTTAGTACGGCGGCGCGCGTCGTGGTTCCCGCAGCAGCCGCGATGCTACCGAAGCTGGGGTCAGTCGTTGCGTAAACGCTGCAACTCGGCATCAATGAGCGCACGGGCAATCGAGATGCGCGGCGGCAGTTGCGGCAAATTCGAGCGATCAAACCAGCCCGCCTCTGCGATCTCGTGACCGTTCGGGGTCAAGCTGCCACCGGCGTATTCCGCAGTGAACGCGATCATTAACGAATGCGGGAACGGCCACGACTGAGAGCCGAAGTAAACGGGATTGCGCACGTCGATGCCAACTTCCTCGCGCACCTCGCGGGCAATCGCATCTTCAATGCTTTCGCCCGCTTCGAGAAATCCGGCCAGAGCGCTGAAGCGACCCGCCGGGAAGTTCACGTTGCGTGCCAGTAGTATTTCGGTGCCACGGGTCACCAGGCACATCATGGCAGGCGAAATACGCGGGTACGCTGAATGGCCGCAAGCGGGACAGCGCCGTGCCCGCTCTTGTCGCTCGCGAACCGTCGGTGTTGCGCAAACGCCACAGAATTGGTGGCTGCGATCCCAATCAACCAATTGTGCGGCGCGTCCGGCAACGGCAACCAGATCATCAGCCATGACGCCAAACAAACTACGCAGACCCGACCATCGTGTCCCCTCTGGTGCAGGACAATCACGCGCCACACCTTGCGCAGTCACCGTTTTAGCTTGCCAGCGCCCGACGGCAATCGGATTGCCCGCTGCCCCATCCGGGTTCGCCTCCATGGCTCGAGTCCCCGAGTCGTCGACCAGCAACTCAGCGTTGCGAAACCAGAGCCGCATTTCCGCGCCGACCACGCCAGCGGCGTCAGCATCTTGAATCAGCGTGAAGTCACGCGGTGTTGCCAGCATTGCAAACGGGGCTCGGTGGGTTTATTGATGGTTTTGGGCTTACGCAACGTGCGCGGCGAGCGCATTTTGCATGAATGACCCTCGATGCCCGCGTCGGAAAAATCAGAGAACAAGCGGGGCTGACGCACGATGGGCTTGTGTAGTGAAGAAATTCGTCATCTCAGCACATGGCTTGAACGGCAGCATGCAATGTGCGGTAGCGCGTTGCGGCGCACCAAAACACCGACAATTTGCGTCACTGTTATCTGTCGCCACCGACGTCATGATGGTGTCATAACGCGCTGATTTTGCAAAGAAACTTGGATTTCCCGCATTGCATACGTTCAACATCCAGCATACACTTGTGACAAAGTCGGGCAGCGACGCCAATACAGATGTGTGCTGCGTGAAAAAGATGTCCGGGAGCCTGTCACATGCTACATAGCCATTTCGCCAGTGTCATTATGCGTTCAACGCTGGCGTTGCCTACGATATCGGCTCCTCCGCGCTGGTTTCCTGCGGTGGCAACGCTGCTGTTGACGCTGGCCTTCGCGCAGTCAAGCTTTGGGCAGGCGTTTCCGTCGCGCGCAAGTTTCAACGATAAGGGCGACATCCAGATGATCGGCAACGTGTTGCTGACCTGCGCGCCCGCCGCAGCAAACTGTGCCGCCATTCAGGCGGGAACGGTTTCCGGTTCCAACAACAATCTCGCCACGACGTTCGTCAACGTCGATGCTGCCAACCTGCCAGCGGGAGCGCCTGCCAACTCGTCATCGGCCGATTTGGCCCTGCCCGCCGGTTCCACGGTGTTGTTTGCCGGACTTTACTGGGGTGCTCGCGATGACCCAACGGCCGCAACCGAGGCGGCGCGGAGAAATATTTACCTCAAGCCACCCGGCGCCGCCACCTATACGCTCGTGACGGCAGTAAATGTTCCTGCCGACTTCCGTACGTTAGTAGACGGCACGAGCACGGCAACCACCCGGCCCTACACCGCGTTTGCCAACGTGACGGGTTTGATGCCCGCCACCCCGTCGGGCACTTATCGCGTTGGCGGTATTACCGCTTTGGCCAACAGCGATGGTTTAGGCTTCTACGCGGGTTGGAGCCTGATTGTCATTTACAACAACCCGGCCGATCCGTTCCGTCGGCTCCAGGTGTTCGATGGCTCCGCGATCGTGCAGACTGGGTCGCCCGCAACAGTCACGGTGACCGGCTTGGTGACGCCGTCGACGGGCGCGTTCAGCACCCGCGTGGGTGCCTTGGTTTGGGAGGGCGATCAATCCCTCACTGGCGATTCCTTCAGTCTCAATAGCACGGTACTCAGCGACCCGCTGAACCCTGCAGATAACTTCTGGAACAGCACCATCACGCGGTTCAACTCGGTCACTTCTACACAGCAGCGAATTACCGCCAAAAACCCCGACTTCGTAAATCAGCTGGGGATGGATATCGACTATGTCAACGCGTCCGGCATCCTCGCTAATAGCGCAACCACGGCAACGCTCGGCTTTGCCACTAATCAGGACGTGTATTTCCCCCATGCGCTAGCCTTCGTCGTTGATTTATTCGCGCCCGATCTTGCCACCTCGATCACCAAGACCGTCTCGCCCGCAGGTCCCGTCGCTCCAGGCACGATCCTGACCTACACCATCGGCTTTAACAACACCGGTCAGGACGGTGCGACCAACGTTGTAATGACTGACAATATTCCGGCCAACGCCACGTACGTGCCAGGTAGTTTGGTCATCGTTACCAATGCGACCGACGTTGCCCCCGCCAACGTCCCGCCGCTGACGGGCGCGAAAACTGACGTCATTGACGCCCCAACAGCCGATCAGGCCGAGTTCCAGGCTGGGCCGGCGCGCGTTATTTTTCGGCTGGGTGATAATCCAGGGCAGCCCGGGTTCGATCCCGCAGTGGCCAATCAGGGCCTGATTCCGCCCGGGCAGGGCGCGACCATGACCTTCCAGGTGCAGGTTAATACGGGTGTTGCCAACGGGACGGTCGTATCCAATACGGCCAGCGTGACCAACAATTCGCAAACACTGGGCCAGGGGGTGGTTCAGAACGGTAGCGCCACGGCAACCGTAACGGTCACCAATCAAGCCAATCTGGCAATCACTAAAACGGATGGATTAACGGCGGTCGCGGCGGGTGGTGCGGTCACCTACACCATCGTGGTGAGCAACGCCGGTCCACAGCCAGCCGATGGAGCAATTTTCAAGGACCTGGCGGTCGCCAACCTGACGGTCAACGGTGTGACCTGTAATCCGGCGAGCACGACCGGTGGCGCAGCTTGTCCAACAGCGGCGAACACGACCGTTGCGCTGATGCAAAACAATGCAGCAGGTATTGTCATTCCTACATTGCCGAGCGGTGGCAGCGTTACCTTTCTGGTGACTGGGACGGCAGGTGCCAGCGGCACCATCAGCAACACCGCAACCATTGATCCGCCGACCGGCGTGGTCGACCCGGTGCTCGGCAATAACACCGCGACCGACACCACTGCGATTTTGGCGGCCCCCACGGTGAGCAAATCATTTACGCCGACCACCGGCGCGGTGGGCGCACCGGCGACGATGACCATCACGGTTACCAACCCGGCGGCCAACA
>JAYVNO010000308.1:0-2609 GCA_043758415.1 Burkholderiales bacterium | reverse complement strand
ACGCAAGCCGCGAAAAACGTTGCAAACGTTGCTTATGGAAAGGTTTTGCGCGGCTTGCGCCGCTGCTACAAAGCCGTTGCGACGGGCGCTAATGCTTTCTGCCAACGCTCGAACGGTAATTTGTACTCCGCCTGCAATGCTCGGGCACGCGCCTGCATGGCTCGGCTATCTAGCAAAGGCAACGGCGATCTGGTGGCGATCACGGTGACGTTTTCGGTAGCAATCGCGGGCAACAAAACAATGTTGTCAGCACCAAACACGGCCCGCAATCTGCGCAGGCCGCCGCGATAGCGCGTCACGCTGCTCCACATGTTCGCAACGAACACGCCGCGCGCTTTCAGCGCTGTGTGCGCCGCTGCATAGAAATCAGCTGATTCAAGCGTGCCCACCCGACCGCGCCCGTCGTAACAATCCACCCAGATCCAGTCGACGCTCGACGCAGGTCGCTCAGTGATCACTTTCGCCGCATCGCCCAGCGTCAGTACAACGCTTGGATCGTCCGCAGGCAACGGAAATGCAGAGCGCGTCAACGCCATCACATCGGCGCGTGACTCAACGATCTCCATCCGCTTGAGCGACTCCACCCAATGCGCCAACGCCCAGCGCGGTAACGATCCCACGCCCAGGCCTGCAACGTAGACCTGTTGCGGCGGCGCCGTGAACAACAGCGCCGCGCACATGTCCTGCGCATAGCCCAGTGCAAGGTCAGCCGGGCGACTGAGTCGCATGCGGCCCTGCACCCATTCCGAGCCAAAGTGCAGCGTGCGAAAACCGTGTTGTTCTGAGATGAGGAGGTCGGACATTGGTGCGTGGCGCGTGCCAAATGATTTGCGTGGAGGTCGTTATTGTCTCCAATCCGTAGCAAGGCGGACCAGCAGGCGCAGGCATAAACATGCCGCCCGCTTAAAATGATTGCTCCTCCTCCAGAGAGTTGCTCTTTGTCATGGCTCATCCTGCATCTGTTTCCAAACCCACCCTTACGGCCGTTGCCGCCCCTGCGGCCTCCTTGCTGTCCACCGTTCCGGAAATCATCGCCGACCTGAAAGCTGGCCGCATGGTCATTCTGGTCGACGAAGAAGATCGCGAAAACGAAGGCGATCTGGTACTTGCAGCCGAGTTTGTCACGCCTGAGGCGATCAATTTTATGGCCAAACATGCACGCGGCCTGATCTGTTTGACGCTCACGCAGGAGCGCTGTGCGCAGCTCAATCTGCCGCTAATGACCTCGTCCAATCGTTCGGGGTTCGGGACAAACTTCACGCTGTCGATCGAAGCCGCAGAAGGCGTGTCGAGCGGCATCTCGGCGGCCGACCGTGCGCGCACCGTGAAAGTGGCGGTCGCATTCAACGCAAAGCCCACCGACATTGTGCAGCCGGGCCATATTTTCCCGGTGATGGCGCAACCGGGTGGCGTGCTTATGCGTGCGGGCCATACGGAAGCGGGGTGCGACCTCACGCGCATGGCGGGGCTCACGCCTGCATCGTTAATCTGCGAGGTCATGAAAGATGACGGCACGATGGCGCGCTTGCCAGACTTGCTCATTTTCGCAAAAGAACACGGCCTGAAAATCGGGGCGATCACGGATCTCATTCAGTATCGCGCGGCTCAAGAAAACCTCGTGGAATGCGTCGGCGAGCGTTCACTGCAGACGGCGCAAGGCGCATTCACACTCAAAGTCTTCCGCGAAAAACTGTCCCTGGCGACCCATCTGGCGATTGTCAAAGGCGCACCAACGCCAGACCGCGAAACGGTGGTGCGCGTCCATGAGCCGCTGTCAGTGATTGACACGCTTGACGCGCAGAGCGCCGTGCATTCCTGGAGCGTACCGAACGCGCTGGCGCGACTGCAAAAAGCGGACGCTGGCGTTTTGGTGCTCTTGCATCAAAGCGAATCAGCGGATGACCTGCATGATCGCGCTTTGAACGTCAAGCCACTGAATGCACACAAGATGGCTTTGCGCACTTACGGCATCGGCGCGCAAATTTTGCGAGCGCTCAACGTCGGCAAGATGCGCGTCCTCGCTCGGCCGCGTCGTATGCCCTCAATGACCGGCTTCGAGCTCGACGTCGTGGCTTACGAAGAACAACAAGCACACTGAAAGTACGGTTATGTCCCTACAGCCCCTCATGAAACTTCGCGGCTCCGGCTTGCGCGTCGGCATTGTTACCGCTCGCTTCAATGCACCCATTTGCGAAAAATTGCTTGCTGGCGCAAAAAAGGCGCTCGCCGAAATGGGCGTTGAACCCGGCGATATAGCCGAGGTCACCGTGCCCGGTGCGCTGGAGATTGCGTTCGCGTTGCAGGCCTTCGCCAGCACCGAAGAATTCGATGCGTTGATTGCGCTGGGTTGCGTGATCAAGGGCGACACCTATCACTTCGAGATGGTCTGCAACGAATCAGCCGCTGGTATTACGCGCGTTGGGCTTGAGCTTGACGTAGCGATTGGCAACGGTGTGCTTACGACCTATACCGATGAGCAGGCCGAGATTCGTGCTGATCAGAAAGGTTATGAAGCGGCGCAAGTCGCTGTTGAAATGGCGCTCCTCCAAGAGTGGACGCATTCGAAGTTTGGCGAATCCTGATCATGGTTGCACCGGAACAGTCGCAAC
>JAYVNO010000307.1:0-23445 GCA_043758415.1 Burkholderiales bacterium | reverse complement strand
GTTACGGGGTGCTCGCAATCCTCATGTGACCTGCGCGTACATTCCGGTTGCTGCGCGCCCCGCGCCTAACACTGCATCCCCAAAAATGAATTTTTAGAGATGCCCTTTAGACCAACCGTATTGCGCTGGGCCGCCCAATAAAATTGAGACATGTTTGAGCGATTAAAAACACTGGTGGTTGGTCCGCGCGGCAACCGTCGTGTGCGTTCCGCGCGTCCGCATACGCCTGCGTCAGCGCGGTTGGCGTTGCTCCGGCGCTGGACCGTCTGGGTGATTGCGATGGTGCTTTTAACGGCAATGATCGCCGCGTTTTTGAGCTTTAACGCAGCTGATCCGGCGTGGTCTACGACCGGCAAAAGCGCACGGGTCAAAAACTGGCTCGGGCCAGTCGGGGCGTGGGCCAGCGACATCGGTTATTTCGTGACGGGTGCGACGGTCTGGTGGCTGCTCGCTTTTGCGGCTGCCATCCTCTGGCGTACGCTGCCGCGTCGTCTCGGGCAGGCGGGCGTTGACGAGGCGATCACCCATCCCGCAGGACTGCCGCTGACCTGGCGCGCCTGTGGGCTTACGCTGCTGCTTGCGGCGGGCAGCGCGCTTGAAGCCATTGCTATGCATCGCTGGTTTGCCGGACTGCCGCAGGGCGCAGGCGGTGCGCTCGGGCAAAGCGTGGGGTATCCAGTGCTCAAGTTGATTGGCTTTGTACCGGGGTCGCTGCTGTTCATTGTGCTGGTGTTTGTCGGGCTCACAACGGCTTTCGCGATTCCGTGGCTGCGACTGAGTGAGCGGGTGGGTTCGCTGCTGCTGGACGGCTTCACAAGCTGGCGTGAAAAGCGCGACGAGCTTCGTGAAGTTAAGCGCGACTTTGAAATCGCCGCCCCGGAAGTCGAGCTGCGCAACCGCTACATGCAGGAGGAGACGCGCCGCGTTGAACAGCACGAACCGATCAAGATTGTCGAGACCTTTGAGCCGGTGATTTTGTCGGAGCGCGTCGAACGCGAGAAGCAGACGATGCTGTTCGCAGACATCCCGGATTCGGTGCTGCCGCAGCTTTCTCTGCTGGAGCCGTTGCCGACGGAGCAACCGGTCGTTTCCGCCGAAACGCTTGAATTCACGTCGCGCCTGATCGAGCGAAAGCTCGCCGAATTTAATGTGCCAGTCAAGGTGCTCGCAGCCTATCCGGGGCCAGTGATTACGCGCTACGAAATCGAACCAGATGTCGGCGTCAAGGGCAATTCCATTGTCAATCTGGCCAAGGACCTGGCGCGCGCGATGAGCGTGATGAGTATCCGCGTGGTCGAGACCATTCCCGGCAAATCGTGCATGGGACTAGAGGTGCCGAACCCGCAGCGGCAAAGCGTCGCGCTGATCGAAATTTTGGGCAGTGCCGCGTACAACGACGCGTCGAGTCTGCTCACCATGTGCCTCGGCAAAGACATCAGTGGTCGCCCTGTGGTGGCCGATCTTGGCCGGATGCCGCATTGTCTGGTGGCGGGTACGACGGGCTCGGGGAAGTCAGTCGGCATCAACCAGATGATCCTGTCGCTTTTGTACAAAGCAGAGCCGCGCGAAGTGCGCCTGGTGTTGATCGATCCAAAGATGCTGGAGCTGTCAATTTACGAGGGCATTCCTCACCTATTGTGCCCTGTGGTCACCGACATGAAGCTTGCGGCCAACGCGCTTTCCTGGTGTGTCAACGAGATGGAGCGGCGCTACCGATTGTTGAGCCATATGGGCGTGCGTCAGCTCTCCAGTTACAACGTAAAAATACGCGATGCGGTGGCGAAGGGCCAGCCGATTGGCAATCCGTTTTCACTGACGCCTGATCAGCGGGAGCCGCTTGAAGAAATGCCGTTCATCGTGGTGGTGATCGACGAGCTGGCTGATCTGATGATGACCGCTGGCAAGAAGATCGAAGAGCTGATTGCGCGGCTCGCGCAGAAGGCGCGCGCCGCCGGTATCCACCTGATTCTCGCCACTCAGCGACCGTCGGTGGACGTGATCACCGGACTCATCAAAGCCAACGTGCCGACCCGCATTGCGTTTCAGGTGGCAAGCAAAATCGACTCGCGTACCATCCTTGATCAGATGGGCGCAGAGGCGCTGCTCGGTCGTGGCGACATGCTCTACATGCTCGGCGGCACCGGCATCCCGAACCGCGTACACGGCGCTTTCGTGACCGATGACGAAGTGCATCGCGTGGTCGAGCACTGGAAGGCACAGAGCCCTCCGCTGTATGTCGAAGGCGTGCTTGAAGGCACCGATGCCGACACGTTGAACGAAGCGAACTCTTCCGGAGGCGGCGGGTCGAATGAGGGTGAAAAAGACCCGCGTTTTGATGAGGCCGTCGCTGCCGTGCTGGAAAGCAGGCAACCGACGATCAGCTATGTGCAGCGCCGTTTGCGCATCGGCTACAACGGCGCGGCGCGCTTGATTGAGGCGATGGAAAACGCGGGTATTGTCACGCGGCCCAACGCGATGGGCAAGCGTGAAGTGATCGTGCCGAAGGGGGAGGAGTGACGTTTGTCTATCTTCGTGGCTCTTCGCACGTTCTAGGTTCTGTCCCCGCTCCCTCGGGGAGAGGGAGCCAACGATTAACGTGCGATCTATGAATACCTTCGTCAAAATTGCTTTCATGTCAGCGCTATTGAACGCGACAGCCCAAGCCCAAACCCCCGCCAGCGCGCTTATCGATTTCAAAAGCTATACGCGCGATCTGGCCTCGCTTTCTGGCTCCTTCACGCAGGAAGTACGTGACAAGAGCGGTCGCGTGAGCAGGCAGTCTGCGGGAACCTTTGCCATCGCACGACCCGGCAAATTTCGTTTCGTCTACGAGAAGCCGTACAAGCAAACCATCGTCAGCGACGGCACCACGGTGTGGCTGCATGACGAAGATTTGAATCAGGTCACCATCAAAAAGCTTGGCGAAACCGTGACTGAGCAGCCGCTGGCGTTATTGCTCGATGCCTCCGCCTCGGACAAACTGTTCGACTTGAAAGCGGCAGAATCGCAGGGCTCGGTCGGTTTCGTCGAGGCGAAATCGAAGAAGGCGGACGCTGCATTCACCGATTTGCGCGTGGCTATCGTGGCCTTGCAGCCGCGTGAACTCTCCTGGCGCGACGCGCTACAAAACGTCAATACCCTTCGTTTTGACGCACTCAGCAAGAACGGAAAACTGCCACTCGACGCGTTTTCGTTCACCCCCCCGAAGGGTGCAGACGTGCTCAGGCAGTAATCAACGTCGCTGATTTTTCACTATCAACTTTATTGATAAAAGACCAGTGGATGTGGGCTTTTTCGACTAAAAGACATAAAGTCGACTTATCGATATTTTATGACTTATGCCCATACTCAACGGGCATTTCACCAAAAAGCTGATTACTTCCGGATCGGCGATTTTTTCGCCGCGTCGCGCCTCACCCTCGCAGTTTTTTCTCGCGAAACATCCGCGAGTCGGCCACTGCCACCAATTGCGGCAGCGTGGTGCCGTCACGCGGATAGAGCGCGCCCCCGCACGACGCTCCCGCGCGAATGAGAAGGCCAGCCAGCGCGATGGGGTCATCCAGCCGGTGTGAAATCTCAGCCAGGCGCGACGCGATGTCGGCGTCCGTGGTCACGTCAAATAGCAGCAGCACGAATTCGTCGCCGCCGTAACGCGCCAGCAAATCGCCACGGCGCAAGGTCGATGCAATACGCTGCGCCGACACTGCGAGAACGGCGTCGCCCAGCGCATGGCCGTACTGATCGTTCACCCGCTTGAATTTGTCCATGTCGATAAATCCAAGCGCAAAGCTCGCCACTGGCGTCGCTTGCAAATGGGTGGCGGCGCGCTTTTCGAATGTGTGCCGGGTCAGCGCGCCGGTGAGCGGGTCCACCAGCAACCCCGCTTTGAATTCCTCGACCGCGCGCGCGATGGTGCCCAACTCGTCTTTGCGATCTGAAAACAGCCGCTCCGGCGACTGCCCCCGCGCCAGCAGTCGCGTGGCCTCCGACAGCCGCCGCACGTCGGCTGTGAGCCTGTTCATTGACCACAGGCCTGCGGTCAACGCCAGCGCAATGGCAAAGAGGCCAATGGCAACATTCTGGAAAATCGTGCGTCGCAGGTTGCCCATGTGATCCGAGCGCGGAATCGCCACCACCATCGTCCAGTCAAGGCCCGCCGCGTCGCGCTGCGCGGTGGCGCTCATGTCCACCCGACCGTCGCTGCCGTCGAATGCATAACGCGCGATGTCGACGCCGCGCACCACCGCCTTGCCTGCACTGGTCGTGCTCCGCAGCTGGGCGAACGCCTGCCGGATCAGCGGGTTGCTGCTGTTGTCTGCACGCAACCGGCTGATTTGCTGCGCGTTGCCCGCGAACAATGGCTCCATGCTTGATGTTGCGATCAGGTTGCCGTCTTTCTCCACAATGAAGGCAACCCCGGTTTTACTCACGTTGAGAGCACTGACAAACGCGGTCAACGCGGTCAGCGGAACATCGGTTGCCACCACGCCGCGCTGCTGATGTTGCGCGTTGAGCACAGGCTTGGCCAGGGTCACCGTTAGCGCTTGCGTTGTGTAGTCCACATAGACGGAAGACCAGCTCAGTGCCGCGCGTTTCGTGGCTTCGATGAACCACGGTCGGGTACGAGGATCATAACTGTCGCTGCGCACAAGACGCCCACGTTCCAAAGGGCCGCGTGTGGCGTAGATAGAACGGTTCTCGGCACCCAGCTCGCGCACCCGAACCTCCGCGTCAAGGCCCGCGCCACGATTGACACCGACAAATTCTCCCGCGTTGGACCCGTAGTAAATGTAGCTGTTGCCCCCGGAGTACAGGCCGGAGGCAATCCATAGCCGACGCTCGAAATCGGCCAGCGTGTCGGGCACCAGCTCAATCAGCGATAGCGTGTTGCCGGCGTTGGTAGCGGCGTCCGGCGCAATTGCGCTCAGCACCAATGCGGACGTTCCCAAGTGTCGCGTGGTGGCTTGCGTTACGCGGCTAGACACGTCAAGCAGCAATTGCTCGGACAGCTCGTCCACTGCCGTGAGTCCGGTTTGATAGGACAGCAGCGAAATGGCAGCGGCGACCAAAACCACTACCGAAACGAAAGGAACCAGCAGGGCAGTACGGAGGGAGGAGAACATTCGTGTCATGTTGCGGAACGGGCCGAAGGGGTGATCGAGGGAGCCCATTGCCTGCAACCGGTCGTGCGGGTTGATTGCCATCGTGTCTTGTATCAAATGCGAAAGCTGATATTGCCATGCCAACGTCATGGAGCGCGCCGCGATCTGGCTTTACTATTGGCCATGAGCGAGCGGTCCGGCGAGCACAAAACGTCCGAAAGCGCCACCCGCAGCGCCTTTGCGCAAACCAAAACGCCTTTTGTCGCGTAGTCGATCAGCATGTCACACTCCTTTACTCCCAAAAATCGCTCCCTGAAATACAGAATTCTCGTAGCGCCTCTCGCCATACTGGCAGCGCTTACTGTCCTTGCCGCGTGTTCGCCAGTCGTCCTGATCAACGCGTTGACGCCAACCGCGAGCTTCAAGCGGACCGTCGATGTCGGCTACACCACGGGCAGCAATGCGCGCCAGCGGCTCGACGTGTATCAGCCCATCAAGGCCTCCGCCGCCGCAGATGCTGGCAAAGCGCACCCGGTGGTCGTCTTTTTCTACGGCGGAGCGTGGCAGGAAGGCTCGCGAGGCGACTATTTGTTTGTGGCCGAAGCGCTCACCCAGCGCGGCTACGTGGTCGTGGTGCCCGACTACCGCGTCTATCCCGAAGTGAAGTATCCGGATTTTTTGCAGGATGGCGCGGCTGCAGTTGCGTGGACGTCGGCAAACGTTGACCGCTATAGCGGTGACCCGACCCGCATTTTTCTGATGGGGCATTCAGCGGGTGCCCATATCGCCGCCATGCTCGCGCTTGATCGCAGCTTGCTGGATGCGCAGAAAGTGCCGCGAACGTCGGTGAAGGGGCTGATCGGTCTGGCCGGGGCCTATGACTTTTTGCCACTGACCGAGCCGAACGTTATCGTGCTATTTGCGACCGAACCGAACCTCAGGCTTACCCAGCCGATTTACTACGTGCCGACTGCGGCCGCCGCAACAATGCCGCCGGTTCTGCTGCTGCACGGTGACGCCGATACCCGCGTGCGTCCGAAAAACTCCATCAACCTCGCACGCGAACTTCGCGCGGCAGGTGCCAGCGTGGAGCTTGACTTGTTGCCCGGTTTGAGCCACGCCGACATCATTGCGAAATTCACGCGCCTGTTGCGCGGCGACGGCAAAGTTGTGGATCGCGTGGATCAATTTATTCGCGACAATGCCAGGTAGCGCAGCAACTGTCACCGTTCGGGCTGAGCTCGTCGAAGCCTCGTCGCATGCAAAGAGGCTTCGACGAGCTCAGCCCGAACGATATGAGCATCGCGCGTACGAGCGACGAGAGCGCCACAACTCCCGCTTGTTACGATTGCGCCATGTCACTCGCCCCAAGCCAAGCCAGCAACAAGACCAACGCCCCGCTAGCCGAGCGCCAGCGCCCGCAGACCATTGCTGAAGTCGTCGGCCAGCGTCACCTGCTGGGTGACGGCAAACCGCTGGCCAACGCCATCAGGGCGGGTGTTCCACACTCCATGATTCTCTGGGGCCCGCCGGGCGTTGGAAAAACCACCCTCGCCCGCCTGCTCGCTGATGCCTTCGATGCCGAAATGATTGCACTATCCGCGGTAATGGCTGGCATCAAGGACATTCGCGAAGCCGTCGAGCGCGCGCAAATGACGCGTGATCAATTCAATCGCTGCACCATCATGTTCGTCGACGAAGTGCATCGCTTCAACAAATCGCAGCAGGACGCGTTCTTGCCACATGTCGAATCGGGCTTGTTCACCTTCATCGGCGCGACCACCGAGAACCCGTCGTTCGAGGTCAACTCTGCGCTGCTCTCGCGCGCGCACGTGTACGTGCTTGAAGCGCTCGACAATGCAGCGCTCGCCACGATGTTCGCGCGCGCAATGGCCGCGCTGGACGCGAAATACGCCGTTGATGCCGACGCGCAACAACTGTTGATCGACTACGCAGACGGAGACGGCCGACGCTTCCTGAACTCGGTCGAACAACTCGACGCGGCAGTGCGTTCGGGCAAGATTGAGCGCGTAACGGTCGATTTCGTCAAAGGCTCACTCACCCGCGCCCGGGCCCGATTCGACAAAGGCGGCGAGCAGTTCTACGATCTCATCAGTGCGCTGCACAAAAGCGTGCGCGGCTCAGATCCTGACGCATCGCTGTACTGGTTTTGCCGCATCCTCGAAGGCGGCGCTGACCCGCTGTATCTCGGCCGCCGCATGATCCGCATGGCCTCAGAGGACATCGGATTAGCCGATCCACGCGCGCTGGAAATCACGCTCTCCGCCGTCGCCGCGTTCGAGCGTCTCGGTTCGCCAGAAGGGGATTTAGCGCTAGCCGAAGCCTGCGTCTTTCTCGCCGTGGCGGCTAAGAGCAACGCGGTCTACAAGGCCTACAAACAGGCCAGAAAGGCCGCACAAGAAAGTGGCACTCGACCCGTTCCGCTGCGCCTGAGGAACGCCCCCACCAAGCTCATGAAAAACCTCGGCTATGGCGAAGGCTACCGCTACGCCCACGACGAAGCGGACGGCTTTGCTGCGGGCGAAAGCTACTTCCCGGACGACATGAAAGCGCAGCAGTTCTACCGTCCGGTGGACCGCGGGATGGAGGGCCGAATCAAGGAAAAGCTGGATGAACTTCGCGGGCGCAACAAAAAGTAGAGTGGGCAACGTGATGGTCACGCGTGGCGTGACGTGCGCCGGGCCTACTTGACTTGTAAAGCAACGCCCCGACCTACCGGAAGACACACCGTTGCGACCGCAGGATGCATCGCGACGGGCAGATTAAACCCATAAGAACACGATCAATCATGAGCAAACAAACCTTAAATTTTCAAGCCGAAGTCGCGCAACTGCTGCACCTCGTCACGCATTCGCTGTATTCCAACAAAGAAATCTTCTTGCGCGAGTTAATTTCCAACGCATCTGACGCCTGCGACAAGCTGCGTTTTGAGGCGTTGAACAATGGCCCGTTGTGGGAAGATTCGCCCAACCTTGAGGTACGCGTTGCGTTCGACAAAGACGCGAAAACGCTGACCATCAGCGACAACGGTATCGGCCTCACGCAGCAGGAAGCCATTGACAATCTGGGCACCATTGCCAAGAGTGGAACCCGTGATTTTTTAAGCAAGCTGGGTGCTGAGCAAAAGGAAAACGCCAAGGAGCAAGGCTCGCTGATTGGCCAGTTTGGCGTGGGGTTTTATTCGGGCTTTATGGTCGCCGACAAAATTACGGTGGAATCGCGTAAAGCAGGCTTGACGCCGTCAGAAGCGGTGCGCTGGGTGAGTGGTGGTACCGGCGAATTCGAGGTCGAAAACATCATCCGGGCCGCGCGCGGAACCAGTGTGATTCTGCATCTGCGCGACGACGCGATGGACTACGCAAGCGCATGGCGTCTGAAGTCCATCATCAACAAATACTCCGACCACATTTCGCTGCCCATCTTGATGCTGAAAGAAGAGTGGAAAGAGGGCGTTGATGGCAAAGCTGGTGGCATGGTTGCCACCGGTGAGTGGGAGACGGTCAACAAGGCCAGCGCCCTGTGGTCGCGACCCAAGAAGGACATCACGCCCGAGCAGTACACTGAGTTCTACAAGCAGATTTCGTACGACACTGAAGCGCCGCTCGCATACAGTCACAACCGTGTCGAAGGTGCTACCGAATACACGCAACTGCTCTACCTTCCGTCCAAAGCGCCGCAAGATTTGTGGAACCGCGACAAGAAGGCGGGCATCAAGCTCTACGTCAAGCGTGTGTTCATCATGGATGACGCCGAGGCGCTGATGCCATCGTACCTGCGCTTTGTCAAAGGGGTGGTGGATTCGGCCGATTTGCCGTTGAACGTGTCGCGCGAACTGCTGCAGGAAAGTCGCGATGTAAAGTCAATTCGCGAAGGCAATACGCGCCGTGTGTTGACGATTCTGGAAGACCTCGCCACCAGCGGAGACGACGCCGAGAAGGCCAAGTACGCGAGCTTCTACACGGAGTTCGGTGCAGTGCTCAAGGAGGGCTTGGGTGAGGACTTTTCCAATCGCGACAAGCTCGCGAAGTTGCTGCGCTTTGCGTCAAGTACGACGGACTCGGTCAGTGTGAGTTTTGCCGACTACAAAGCGCGCATGAAGGAAGGCCAGGAGGCGATTTATTACATCACGGCTGACACGCTTGCCGGTGCGAAAAACAGCCCGCAGCTTGAAGTGTTCAAGAAAAAGGGCATTGAAGTGTTGCTGATGACTGATCGCGTCGACGAGTGGGCGCTGAACTATTTGCACGAGTTCGATGGTACGCCGCTGCAATCGGTCGCCAAGGGTGCGGTGGACTTGGGCAAGTTGCAGGATGACGCCGAGAAGAAAGCAGCCGAAGATGCGGCTGTTGCGTTTAAGCCGATTCTAGAAAAGCTGAAAGAAGCGCTCAAGGACAAGGCCGAGGATGTGCGTGTGACCACACGTCTGGTCGACTCCGCTGCGTGTCTCGTCGTGCAGGATCACGGCATGTCCACGCAACTCGCTCGCATGCTCAAACAGGCCGGTCAGGAAGCACCGGAAACCAAACCGATTCTTGAAGTCAACGCCGAGCATGCACTGGTAAAAAAACTAGAGGCATCTACTGCCAACGAATCACTGTTTGGCGACTTGGCGCACATTCTGTTTGATCAGGCTTTGCTGGCTGAAGGTGGCTTGCCAGACGATCCCGCGGCTTATGTGAAGCGGGTTAATTCGTTGTTGGTTTAACTCGTGAGCAGTCCCCTCCCCGTCAAGGGGAGGGCGCCAAACCATGCTGAAATTTGACAACCGTTTCCTGCAATCTCTCCCCGGTGATCCCAATCCGCGCAATCATTCGCGTCAGGTGCAGGGTGCATTCTGGTCGCGCGTCGAGCCGACCCCGGTTGCTTCGCCACGGCTAATTGCCTATTCGCCGGAAGTCGCAGCTATGCTGGGTTTGAGCGACGCGCAAATGCACTCGCCCGAAATGGTCAACGCGCTCTCAGGCAACGGCACATTGCCCGGTATGGAGACTTACGCGACGGCCTATGGCGGACATCAATTCGGCAATTGGGCTGGGCAGCTTGGCGATGGTCGGGCGATCATGTTGGGTGAAGTGATCGCGCCCGACCAGCAGCGGTTTGAGCTGCAACTCAAGGGTGCAGGCCCGACACCGTATTCGCGTCGTGCCGATGGTCGCGCGGTGTTGCGCTCGTCGATTCGAGAGTTTTTGTGCAGCGAGGCGATGCATCATCTGGGCGTGCCGACGACACGGGCGCTGTCGCTCGTGCTGACCGGCGACGAAGTTGAGCGCGATATGTTTTACGACGGCAACGCTGCGCCTGAGCCCGGTGCGATTGTGTGTCGTACCGCGCCAACATTCATTCGTTTTGGTCACTTTGAATTGCCTGCGTCGCGCGGTGAAACGGAGTTGCTCAAGCAGCTCGTTAATTTTACGATCACGCGTTACTTCCCGCATCTCGTAGCGTTGCCAGACAATGAACGCGTCGCCGCTTGGTATTCCGAAGTGTGCGAAAGCACCGCGAAACTCGTAGCGCTTTGGATGCGCGTGGGCTTCGTGCATGGCGTGATGAACACCGACAACATGTCGATTCTTGGTCTGACCATTGACTACGGCCCATACGGTTGGGTCGACAATTTTGATCCGGGCTGGACGCCTAACACTACCGATGCAGGGGGCAAGCGCTACGCCTTTGGTCGGCAGCCCGGTGTGGCGCAGTGGAACCTCGCTCGGCTCGGTGATGCGTTGTCGACGCTGGGTTTGAAGACTGAGGATTTGTCCGCCTCGCTAGCGAAGTTCGAGGCCACCTGCGGCATAGAAATTACTCGCGTTTTCTCGGAAAAATTTGGGCTCAATCGGTGGAGTGATACCGAGGGAGACATCGTCGATGCGGCTTTTACGATGCTCATCGAACACGAGATCGACATGACCATTTTCTTCCGCACGTTAGCGACGGCGACGAATGTCGACGCGCTGGAAAGTGCGTTTTATCTCGAAGGGCAATGGCAGCAAGCCAAAAAAAAATGGAGTGCCTGGTTCACCCGCTACGCTGCCCTCGTCGCCGAACAAAACCCGATGCCTGCACAGCAACGCGAACGCATCACCCGCATGAGCGCCGCGAACCCAAAGTATGTGCTGCGCAACTATCTTTCACAACAAGCCATCGACGCCGCGCACGCTGGCGACGCCTCCAAAATCAGCGAATTGCTCGACGTGATGCGCCACCCTTACGACGAGCAACCGGGCCGCGAAGCATTCGCCGAAAAACGTCCCGACTGGGCGCGCACCAAGGCGGGGTGCTCGATGCTTTCTTGTAGTTCGTAGCCCCTATTACATGCGTCGGCGCGTCGAGTGCTAGCCCTTGTCGACGCCGTCGCCCTGTCTGCCATGCCCGCCGTGCGTGCTGTTTTTGTCAATTTTTTCCGTAGCGCGGCTGGTAGTTCTGAGAGCCGATGCGGGCAAGCTTGATCCGGGGCGGCGGCCGATTTTCACGGCGCTGACGTTGCCGGTGAATGACGATGAGACGGCCGACCACAACAGCAGCACGCCGATCAGCGCAAAAAATCCGACGAAGACGACGACCCAGAACTCGGCGTCCTTTTCGGAGGCGACCAGCAGCAGTACCGGAAAAATAAATCCACACCACACGCCGGCGAAAAGCCACGTGCCGGTAGCCGCGTAGAGCTTGCGGTAGTAGCCAAAATTGAAGAGCGCACCGATGAAACCGGCGATACCGGCCAGCGCGATGATGGCGAAGCCAACGGCCAACGGCGCGCGCGGCAACAGCGAGGCGACCGGCAGATCGCGTGAGACGAGCGCGATCTCGGGCTTGCGCGGGCTCACCCAAATTTTCGCCGTGCGGTTGGTGTTGCGTGCGGCCTCAAGCGTCTGTGCCGCAGCGGCGTTGACGGGATTGTCGAAACCGTCGTCGTCGAGCACAGTCATGCGCTCTGCGAGATAGGTTTTTCCGTCGACGACGTATTCGGCGGCGACCCAGCTTGTGGTGGTGCCGTCGGCGTCTAGCGCGCTGCGGGTGACGACCTTCGCATTGACCTCGCGATAGTCTTTTGCCTGCTGCCAATTGCCGACGGCGGTGGCGAGGGGCTCAATGCCGAACAGCCATCCGCATGCGCCAAACACCAGCGCGACCGCCGCCCACAACAGCGCGAAAAGCAGGCGCTTGCCCCAGTTCGGGTGCGGAGAAATCGTGTTTTCGTCCATGCGCGAATCATACGCATCAAGTGATCGTAACGGCATACAACTTTTTATTACACGGCATATTGCATAGGGGCGTAACGGCTATTTTGGCCAATAGTCGATAAAGCGGGATATTTGCGGTTTTGCCCATATGGAATGGGCGTCTCATGAAAAGGTTGTTGCGTTAATTTCAATCTGACTTCGTCGTCCGCGTTGGCCAAACGTCATAATGCAGGCACGCTAATTTCGCGTCCCATCGCGTTGAGGAAATGCCATGTTTGTCCGCTCGTTTGTGTTGATCGCTTGGCCAAAAGCGGTGCTCGCTTCGCTACTGTTCATCGCCTCGTCGCTCGCCATCGCGCAGCAAAAAGTCACTTTCCAGAGCAACTGGTTCGCCCAGGCCGAGCACGGCGGGCTCTATCAAGCGGTGGCCGAGGGCACCTATAAGAAACACGGTCTTGATGTCATGGTGAAGATGGGCGGCCCGCAGGTCAACGGCCTGCAACTGCTTGCGGTCGGGCAGGTTGATATTTTTATGGGCTTCGACATCCAGAACTACAAGGCGTGGGAGCAGGGCGTGCAGGCGGTCAGCGTCGGTACCTTTTTCCAGAAGGACCCGATTGTGGTCATCGCGCACAAAGACGTGAAAACGTTTGCGGATTTGAAGGGAAAAACGGTGCTCGTTTCCACCGACGGCCAGACCAACTGGTGGCCGTGGGCGAAGGCGAAATACGGCTTCAAGGACGAGCAAACGCGACCCTATACGTTCAACGTGCAGGCGTTTTTGGCTGACAAGAATGTTGCGCAACAGGGCTACCTGACCTCGGAAACGCTGGCCGTACAAAAGGGTGGCGTGAAGGATGCGAAAGTGTTTTTGCTGGCTGATCTTGGCTATCCGCCTTACACCGAAACGATCACGGTGCTGAAGAAAACCATCGACAGCAATCCGAAAATGATCGAGGCATTTGTCAGGGCGACGATGGAAGGCTGGAAGAGCTATCTGAAGAACCCGGCACCGGGTAACGCACTGATCAAAAAAGATAACCCGGCGATGACTGATGAGTTGCTCGCTTATGGGCTCAGCAAGATGAAAGAAATGGGCATCGTGGATGGCGGAGATGCCGCAAAACTGGGTATTGGAATCATCACCGAGGCGCGCATGAAACAGACCTGGGGCATGATGGTTCAGAACAAACTCGTTGATACCACGAAGGTGAAATTTACCGATGCGTGGACGGATAAATTTGTCAAAGATGCGAAGGTGATGCCGTGATTGACTCCCTCTCCCGCAGCACGGGAGAGGGTTGGAGTGAGGGCAAAGGCATAGCGTATCGATTAGCGGTCGAAGTTAAGGCCGCCGAAAAAACCTACCCCAACGGCACCCGTGCCTTGTTGCCGGTCAACCTCGCGGTGCAGTCCGGCGAATTCATCACACTGCTTGGTCCTTCTGGCTGTGGAAAAAGCACGTTGCTTAACATGGTCGCGGGACTTCTCTCTCCTAGCGACGGCAGTGTTTTGGTGTGGGGTGAATCACCCGCGACAGAGACGAGAAACAGCGCAAGCGACGCGCGCATGTCGTTCGTATTTCAGGAAGCCACACTGATGCCGTGGGCACGCGTTGCGGCAAACGTGCGCCTGCCGCTTGACTTGCAAGGCGTGTCGCGAACCGATGCGGATCAACGCGTAAGCGATGCGCTCAAACTGGTCGGCCTCGACAAATTCGGCGACTCCTACCCGCGCGAACTATCAGGCGGCATGCAGATGCGGGCCTCGATTGCGCGTAGTCTGGTCACGAATCCCTCGTTGCTCTTGATGGACGAGCCGTTCGGCGCGCTTGATGAAATCACGCGCAATCGGCTCGACGACGAATTGCTGGCGCTGTGGCGTTCCAAAAAACTAACGGTGATCTTCGTGACGCACTCGATTCACGAGGCGGTGTATCTCTCATCGCGCGTCATCGTGATGGCTGCCCGACCGGGGCGCATCGTTGAAGAGGTTTTGATCGCGCCAACGTTTCCGCGCGACGAAGCGTTTCGTGTCTCGACGGAATTTGCGGGTTACGCGAAGCAGCTACAGGATAGTTTGTTGCGCGCCTCGGCAAGTGTTGATGAGGCATTGGCATGACAGGTATTCAGGCGCAGCGCCTGTGGCTGCCGACGCTTGTGGCCGCCATTCTGATCGGGCTCTGGCAATGGTGGGTCACTGCTTATGAAATCCCACAATTCCTCGTGCCGAGCCCGCTCGTAGTCGCGCAAACACTCATTAGCGACTGGTCGTTACTTGGCAGCGCGCTGCTCGTCACGCTGAAAGTCACCTTCCTCGCGCTCATTTGCTCCGTGCTGCTCGGCGTGCTGATCGCCTTCGCATTCGTACAAAGCCCGTGGATCGAAACGGCATTTTTTCCTTACGCAGTTTTGCTACAAGTCACGCCAATTGTTGCCATCGCGCCGCTCATCATCATCTGGGTCAAAAGCCCCACCGTATCGCTCGTGATCTGCGCCACGCTGGTCGCACTATTCCCAATAATCGCCAACACGACACTCGGTTTGCGTAGCGTCAATCGAGGACTGCAAAGTCTGTTTCGCATGAATCGCGCGACGCGTTGGCAAACGCTTACACGCCTGCGCATCCCGAGCGCGCTGCCGTACTTTTTTGGCGGCCTGCGCATTTCGTCGGGCCTCGCATTGATAGGCGCAGTCGTCGCGGAGTTCGTCGCCGGCACAGGCGGCACTGGCACCGGTCTCGCGTATCAAATCTTGCAGGCTGGCTACCAGCTCAACATCCCGCGCATGTTCGCTGCCCTCGCACTCATCACGCTCACCGGCGTCGCGCTGTTTGCGCTGATGGGCGCACTATCAAAATGGGCGCTGGGGAGCTGGCATGAGAGCGAAACGGGTGGCAGAAACGGTTGATGCAGTTACGAAAAAAGTTGTCCGCTAAAAGTGACCGCCTTTGACAATGAGTCCCGCGAAGCACGTGCTCAGTGAGTCAAAGGAGCGGCAATTTAGACCAAACATCAAGTACCACTTCGATTAGTATCGTCGCATTAGAGAACGTGAATGGTGTTCATCATGAATCAGCCCGACGCCGCGCACTCAACCGAAGAATTTTTTCTTCAACGCACCGTTCGCGCCAATACACAGCTAGGGGGCATCACGCGCTCGCTCAACACGGCTTGGGTGCACAACGCGGATGTAGCGCCTGTCGCGGGTGATGAACTCCCTGATCAGGATTAGTCTGCGGCATCGATCAGGGAGGTTGGTTGATTGGTTCCCTCTGCTCCCGCGAGAGAGGGCTAGGGGTAAGGAGCGGGGCGGACGGTGCCAATACGTCCGCAGGCTGATACGATAACTCGCAAAGGGGACATCATGTCGGACATCACGCCACCATCGGCAACCGTGTCGAGCGCCGCCGCGAACAATCCGCACGACGGCGACTCGCTGGGCTACGACGCCTACGCCAAAGCGTTGTGGGCCCGCATCGAGCAGGCGCTCAATCGCGATGCGATCACAGAAAAGCTGGGTGACGATCCGCTAGTCGTTGGCATCTTCGGCGAGTGGGGCGCGGGCAAATCGTTTCTTTTGGGTCGAATCCTGAAACACGCCTTTGCCTTTGAGCAAGGCCGAATTGATCGTCGCAAAGGCGGCATGCTTGGCGGCAACGTCGGCTTTGGCCTCACCGTGCCGGTGCTGTTCCAGCCTTGGAAATATGAGCATGAAGAACACTTGCATGTGCCGCTCATGCTGCACATTCTGGAAGCGCTGAGGCGCGATCTCGCCGCATCAAAACCAATCACAGAGCGTGCGAAGGTGAGCTTTGACAAAGGCGGTGATTGGCTCGTGCAGCACATGAAGCCAGCTGTCGCCGAGTTTGAAAAACTCGTTGCCGCCACTGTGGTGGCGACCGCACCCGTGATCGCAAGCGCATCGTTGGCCACCAGACCGCTGATGAGCACGGTCAAATGGTTGCTTTCGAAGTTACCGGGCAAAAAACCGGACAAGCCAAATCTCCCCGCCGCCATTCGCTACACCAACGAAGGCCGCTACTTCTACGAAATCCATCAGCATTTAAAAACGGTTACACGGCCAGCGTCAAAGGAAAATCACAAGCAGGGATTTACGCAGGGCCACTAAAGTCAGCACGACAAGCTCGACATCAATTTCGTGGTGTTCGTAGACGACCTAGACCGCTGTCTGCCCGAAAAATCGGTCGCCGTGCTGGAACTCATCAAAACCGTTTTCAACGTCGAAAGCTTCGCCTTCGTACTCGCGCTCGACGACGAAGTCATCGAGCGCGGTATCGGTCATCGTTACGAGGATTACTCGTTCGGTAACAAAAAGTCTGAGATGCCGATTACCGGCTTTGAGTGTCCCTAAAAGATCGTGCATCTGCCGTTTCGTTTGCCAGCGCTCACGCGGGACGATGCGCTGTTATTCATCAAACAGAAAGAGCAGAAACTACTTGAAGGGATGACGCCCGAGCAGCGCACGGCGTATGGAACCACGCTTTGGTTCTCGGGGTATGAGGTGCGGCGACCATCGTCAAGCGGCGAGGATGTTGTGCATGTGCTTAATTTGTCGCACATGCTGGTCAATTCGTTTGACGCCTATGTTCCTCGCAAGTTGGATCGCGCGGTGGAGCTGTTCCATCACGTTGCGAAGGTAGCAGCGGAGCGTGGACGTCCGGTAGGTGTTTCCAAAGGCTCAGTCGATATCCGCATCGTGCTTGCGCTAGTGCTGATTCAGCTGTTTCAACCGGAATTGTTCCGCTGTTTGCGTCGCACGGGGACGGGCTTCGACCAACTGCGCGACGCGTTCAAAAACGGGCGTTTGTCTTCACTCGCGTCGGATTACGAATTGCTCGACTGGGCGTGCTACGGGCCTGATCTTCAAGCGTTAGCGGCAGATGCTGAGAAACTGAAAGACTCCATTGACGCATCGGATAGTGGTGTTTCGACAGAGAAAACTGAAGTGGGGCAAGTGAATCATTTGGTGAAAAAAATGGCAGACCAGCGCCTGCCATCGAGCCTTGCAGCAACGACGAAAATCATCGCTAACCTCGAAAAATCTCTCCGCCACAGTTCGCAGCGCGTGCGACTGCCAATCGTAGAAAAATTGCTTGAGCACCGCGCGGCGCAGCGGCATGTGTTTGACGTGCTGAAGTTATTCGCCGCGCTTCAGGCGAGCAGTGCTGTGCTGCCGCTGTCGGAAGATTCGGTGAAGCCATACTTCAGCTGGTTGGCGCTCAATCCGCTCACGAACACGAGCGAGACCCTCCCGTTGATCGAGGTTGTCGCGGGGCCAGCGGTCATGCCTGACGATTCGCGTGATGTATCTGGGCGAACCGCCCTCGAGGTTGCCGGAAAAGTAAGCGACGCGGTTTCGACCACCAGTGTCTCGGATGTGGTGGGTACACAAGGTAACCGCGTGCGCATTTCCGAAATCCTCCCAGTGTTCAATGCGCTTACGTCGTTTGAACCGCGCGAGCAGGCGCAAGTGGTTGATCGCGCGGGGCTCCAAGCGGGGCAAATCATCGATAGTCGTTCGGCATCTGAATTGCGCGATATGGCCGAACAATGGCTGAGCGAAAGCCAATCGAATTCCAGTTTGGGCGCATTTGGCGCGAAGGGGGCTTTGCTGCGGGGATTGCAGTATCTCGCCCCCTATCTCGCGCCTGAGGACGCGGCTGCATTTTGGCGGCTGGTTGAACACCAGCCTTGGCTGAATTTGCCAGCGAATGGGCTCTTGCCGGATCCACCATCGGCAGCGCTTCACGCCAACGTGCGCGCCGCGCTCGGTCAGGACGACCGTTTCGAGCCGGACTTTCCGTTCGTTATGACGAAGCGCTTCGGCGACCATAAGGAGTTCGACGAACCTATTCCCGGATTTGTTCGGTTGCCTGCGGGTGAGTCCGTGATGGGCCATGAAACTGACAAAAGTAATTCACCGCGCATGGCCAATGTCGTTGCGCCGTTCTACATCGCCCGCACTGTGACTACGGTGACGCAGTACGCTAGCTTTGTGGATCAGCAGGGTTATGAACTTGACACCGCGATTTGGAATGACCACGGCGTTGAATGGCTTGCAAGAAACAAAGGGCGGCGCGCACGCAGGGGCTGGAGTGAGCAGTTGGCCAAGCAAAGCCACCCGGTAACCGACATCACATGGTTTGAGGCGCGAGCGTATGCACAGTGGCTCAGCTTACAGTTCCGCGAGCGCCTGAACGACGCGAAGCTGAGTGGCTACGAAGTGCGCCTGCCCACCGAGGCGCAGTGGGAGCGGGCGGCTCGCGCGCAGAGCCTTAGCACGGCCCATCAAGACCTCTGGCCGTGGGGTGATGATGAGTCAACCATTGCGCAACGGGCGAACGTGGCTACAACAGGAATAGGCGAAGCAAGCGCGGTGGGCCTGTTTGCGCCGAATGCCATCGGCCTGCATGACATGGCGGGCAACGTATTGGAATGGATGGACAACACATACGAGCGGTCAAGCCACAAAGACTTTCCCCGCGTGCTGCCTACGCAGCGCCACGAGTCACTTTCTCAAGAACCGTTGTCGCTACGTGGCGGCTCGTGGGTCGCCCGTCCCGAGCGCGCTAGTTGTTCGTTCCGCAACAGGGACCTTCCTGGCAATTCGCTCATCAACTTTGGCGTGCGAGTTGTGTTGTCCCTGGCTTAGACCGCTAAGCGAGAAGCCTGAATCCTGATCATGCGTAGCGTTGCCGAAACGATGGAAGTGCGCTCGAGTGCCAAAAGATTCGCTTTTGGTACGTTCACTTCGAGCCTTTCAAATGGCCGTCAGTCGTCAGTCGTCAGGCGACAGCCAGCAACTCGGCTTCGATGAGTACCGCCCGAACGTAGCCCAGCTCAACCTACTCGCGCCGCCTCAAGGCTCCATAAACGGATTCAACAGCGCGATGCCACAGCCCTCAAAGTCAGCGACGTTGCGGGTAGCGAGCGGTATGCGGTGGGTGAGTGCGGTGGCGGCAATCAGCATGTCGGCGGCGGTCCGGGTGTGGCCGCGTTGCTGAAATTGCCCGCGCAGCAAACCGGCGCGGGCGGCGATCTCTGGGGTGATCGGCAGGATGTGTGGCCACGTGTCAACGATGCGGTCGAACGCGGTTTGCAACTTGGCGCTGGACCGCCAGGCCACGCCGTAGGCCATCTCTTCGATGGTGACGACCGAGAGTGCTGGCGCGTCCTCAAGATCAAAAAAACTCACCACGCCCGCGTTGCGTTCGCGCTTGAGCATTTCGCTGATGACGTTGGTGTCGACCAGCGTCATCGCAGTTCCGCATCTGTGAGGGCGGTAAACGCATTGCGGCGATCAACTCGGGTGCCGAACGGTGCGTCCACATCGCCGCGCTGCTCCAGCGCGGCCTCGCGAAGTGGCGCGAGAAGCTCGGCGAGCCTCGGCGGGATGGCAGTGCGGGCGCGCTCAACGTCGGCGAGCGATTCGATGGCGATTACCGCCGCCACGGGCGTGCCGCGATTGGCAATGATTTGCGGCGCGGTTTGCGCATCGCGAATCACCTGTGTGAGCGATTGTTTGGCAGCAGCAATATTCCACATGGTCATGATGGTCTGATTAGATGGTCATATTTTAGATCCGATCAGCGATGGGCAGGACTCAAGAGCATTCAGCTTTTCTGTCAAAGCCTTTAACTCATTGGGCTAAGAGCGATCTAAATAGAAAGTCGACTTTAGCGATAAACGGCCTTCAGGCCCTAATTGACTATGGATTTCAAGGAAAAGCTGCTAATTTTGAAGCAGTTTCGATTTACTTGTAAACTTGAACAGTGAACACGCAATCCGCTTCCCGCAACGCCATCCGCCTCGTGCCGGTCTGCGTGCGCGTGGTCGTTCATCAGGGCGCTTTCAGCCGCTCCTCCCGCTCCCGCTAGGCGGGATACCTTTTCTTCTCCCGCCTTTGTTCGCGTCCGGCTCCCGCCGACGCATCTCCTTTTTTGCATCCAACTTTTACGAGTGACACATCATGTTTGACATCAATCTTCTGCGCAACGATCTAGCGGCAATCGCAGAGCGAATGAAGGCGCGCAATTACGTGATCGACACGGCCGTATTTGAGGCGCTGGAAGCTGAGCGCAAGGCGCTGCAAATCCAGACGCAGGAGCTGCAACAGCAGAGGAACACGCTCAGCAAGGCCGTTGGGCAGGCCAAGGCCGCGAAGGACGAGGCGAAGGCGCAGGCGCTGCTTGCCGAGGTCGCTGCCGTGCCGGAAAAAGTCAAAGCGAACGAGGCAGCACTCGCAGGCGTGCAGGAGCGTGTGAACGCGATCCTGATGACCATGCCGAACCTGCCGCAGGCGGACGTGCCGATGGGCAAAGACAGCGACGAAAACGTCGAGCAGCGTCGTTGGGGCACAGTTCGTTCGTTCGATTTCGAGGTCAAAGACCACGTGGCGTTGGGCGAAGGTCTCGCCAGCGCCGCCGGTCCGCAACTGGACTTCGAAGCAGGCGTCAAACTCTCGGGCACGCGCTTCACCGTCATGCGTGGCCCGCTCGCACGCATGCACCGTGCGCTCGCGCAATTCATGCTTGACACGCATGTGAACGAGCATGGATTTACGGAGTGCTATGTGCCGTATATCGTGAACGCAGAATCGATGACTGGCACCGGTCAGTTGCCAAAATTTGAGGAGGATTTGTTCAAGGTGCCGATGCCGACTGAGGAAGGTGCAGACGTCAAAAATCGTTACCTGATTCCGACTTCGGAAGTATCGCTTACCAACCTCGTGCGCGACACGATGGTGCCTGCGGAGACGCTGCCGATGCGCCTCACCGCGCACACGCCGTGCTTCCGCTCGGAGGCAGGCAGCTACGGGCGCGACACGCGCGGCATGATCCGCCAGCATCAGTTTGACAAGGTCGAGATGGTCTACATCACCAAGCCCGAAGAGTCGAACGCGATGCTCGAAGAGATGACCGGCAACGCCGAAAAAATCCTGCAAAAGCTCGGCTTGCCGTATCGCGTGATGTTGCTCTGCACCGGCGACATGAGCTTCGGCGCAACCAAAACCTACGACCTCGAAGTGTGGCTCCCCGCGCAGAACACCTACCGTGAAATTTCAAGCTGCTCGAACTGCGAAGCCTTTCAGGCCCGCCGCATGGGCGCACGCTACAAAAACGCAGCGGGCAAGAACGAACCGGTGCACACGCTAAACGGCTCGGGCCTCGC
Organism: Burkholderiales bacterium; assembly: GCA_043758415.1. Taxonomy (GTDB): domain Bacteria; phylum Pseudomonadota; class Gammaproteobacteria; order Burkholderiales; family Casimicrobiaceae; genus Casimicrobium. Next base: position 1,951 of record JAYVNO010000307.1, on the reverse strand, counting down.
GGTAGGCCGTACGCTGGTTGCGATTCTTGAGAATTATCAAAACGCAGATGGATCGATTACCGTGCCGGAAGTTTTGCGGGCGTATATGGGCGGTGTGGACGTTATTCGGTAGCGCATCCGCCGAGACGTAGGGTGTGCACCAAAGTGCGCACCGACTGTCCGTTGCGTCAATGCATTGATAGATGCATCGACGGTGCGCATTCTGATGCGCACCCTACTTGGCTGCGTGCAAGTGACGTGAATGTGGGAAGCGATGTCGTAGGACGGGCATTGCCCGCCTCGCGAACTATTGAGGCAAGGCTCGCAATTATCAGCGCTTCGCGGGGAGCACAAGGCGGGCGGTGCCCGCCCCACGTCTGCAATGTGGTCTCACCCAACCGCCGTCATTCTCGCCGCAGGCGAACCGCATTACTAAGCTCAATCTGACTCACCATCACCCGCCACAGCGATCCGTTCCAACCGCCCAACTTCGCCCTGCGCCTCCGCCAGCAACGCGTTCCAGTCATCAGGCGGATGGCCCGTCGCCAGCATGTTGCGAAACACTCGGTAGGCGTCGTCGCTCGACTCATAAGCCCGTTTGCTGCTCTCGTCATTTACCCAAGCCAACACGATAATTTTGCTCGGTGCGTGATAGCGAAAAAACAGCCGGTATTGCTGAAAAAACTTGGCGCGAAACCAATGCTTGTTATCTGCCCCCAGCGTGGCTCCCTGTCGATATTCCGGGCGCGACGGGTCTTGCGGGATGACATCAAAGGCAAGCTTCGCGACAGCGGCGAGGCGCTTGGTCGCGTTCCTTTTTTTATAGCCGCGCGGGTCGTTAAGTTTTAGCGCCCCTACCTGCCGGATCAACCGATCGACCTGATCGAGAAATAGCGGATGCGCAAAAATCGTCCAGCCGTTGACCGCCAATGGCTTTGGCTGATTCAATGGTTTGGCGCTCACTCATCATCTGCCGAGAGCGCTGCATCAAGGTCGATTTCCACCTTGCCCACCAACGACTGGATGCGCTTCATCAAGCTCGCATCAACCCGGTGCACGCGCTCAGGATGACGCGCAATATCCGTCGCCAAAAAGCCCAAAAACTGGCTAAGTACCGGGTCGTCAACCGCGACCGTAGCAGCCCGCGTCAGCACGATGTCACCGTCAGGACGAATGGAGTAATGCACCTTGTCGCGCTTACCCAGCTTCAACGCGCGGCGAACCGTCTCCGGCACCGTCGTCTGGTAGCGGTCAGTGAGCGTGGATTCAACTTCTAGGGTGGCGTTCATAGATACTTCTTCCGCACGTTTGGCGAGCAATGGATAGTAATGCAATTGCATTGTCTCGTCAATGCTTCTGATGCTAGTGCCACACGCCATTTGCTCAACCATTCGTTGTCCATGTCGCGAGGTGGCCAGCGCAAACTGCTGGACGAAGTTCGCTGGTGCCGAGTCGCAGCCGCTATGTAGAAAGCTGACTTTCGCAAAACGCGGTGCTACCATGCAGCAAACCAAGACAGGCAAAGCCAACGAGGGGACTATGAAGTTCATGCAGCATTTCTTACCGGCAGGCGATGGAGCGCACCCTATGCCGCTCAATCGCGCAAACGATTAACGACGCCTTCAAACGAGTAGTGTTCGATGAGCGGCATGTTCTTTCGAGACACATTTATTCCCCACTCTGGCTTGCTTTTGAGTTCCGGCGCGTCGTAATTCCTATCGACGAACACATTGTTCGGTTGTAGCCATACGGTCGCCGGAATCAGATACAGCTTTGGTTCTTCGTTCTCGAAAAGCAGCCCAAGTGCAACGTACGGACCTGGCTTGGGCGCGAGCTTCGTTTTCTGCATGAATACGTATCCATCGTCGCGAAGTGACTAAATGAGGTAATCCCCCGGCTTTGCCGGGGGATTCACGGAGTTTGACCGTGTGGAGCGGTCATAGATGCTTCCAATCCGACCAAGGAAAGGAAA
>JAYVNO010000306.1:0-8213 GCA_043758415.1 Burkholderiales bacterium | reverse complement strand
GCATGCGCCGTACCTTGCCTAACATTTCCATGGTCATCACCTCTTTTTGCTCCTGCCCAAAAATTAGGCAGAGCGAGTTAAACACCTGGCTCAGTTTTGAATCGGCATCACATCAATTAGTGGCTCAGTTTTCGGGCGGCGGCAACAGCGATATTGATGGTGCGCTTAAAGCGCACTTTGCCGACAAACTGGCGCTGCTCAACGGGCTCAAAGGCGTGGGCCCCGGTACGCAGGCCGCGCTCATGGCGGGACTGCCGGAGCTGGCGGGGCTGGGACAGCTGACCCACAAGGAGATAGCCAAGATCGTGGGGTGGCACCCCTCTCGCACGACAGCGGCAAGATGCGCGGTCAGCGCACGACGTGGGGTGGACGAGCCGATGTGCGGTCAGCGCTGTACATGAGCACCCTCACGGCGGTGAAACACAACGCGGTGATGAGGGCGTTTCATCAACGACTCCTGGCCAACGGCAAACCGAAGAAGGTGGCGCTGGCGGCCTGCATCAGAAAGTTACTCTCAATCATGAACGCAATCCTCAAATCCGGAGTACCGTGGAATCCAAACTTCAACGCGACCCAAATCGCTTGACTTTCGACACAGTTGCTCTCCCCGAGGGAGAGGGAGTCTGCCGAACCGGTCTTATTTTGTTGCCTCAGTAATATGTCGCCGATTCAGTGTCAGACGGGTGTGCATCACGCCAACCAGCGCTTGCGCCGCCGATAGCTCTTCACGTCGCGAAAGCTCGTGCGTTCGCCGGACGAAACGCCGAGGTAGAACTCCTTGACGTCCTCGTTGCTGGCGAGCTCTCTGGCGTCGCCGTTCATGACCACGCGACCACTTTCCAGGATGTAGCCATAGTCGGCGTATTTCAGTGCGACGTTGGTGTTTTGTTCGGCGAGCAGAAAACTCACGCCTTCTTTGGTGTTCAGGTCTCTGACGATCTCGAAAATCTCGGCCACGATTTGCGGCGCGAGTCCCATGCTCGGCTCGTCGAGCAGAATCATTGAGGGTTTTGCCATCAGTGCGCGGCCTACTGCGGTCATCTGTTGTTCTCCGCCGGAGGTGTAGCCCGACTGCGAGGTGCGGCGTGTTTTCAGGCGCGGAAAGTAGGCGTAAACGCGCTCTAACTCGGCCTTAATTTCAGCGCGCGAAAGTTTCCGCGTGTACGCACCCGTGAGCAGATTTTCCTCAACGGTCAGATGCGAAAAACAGTGACGACCTTCCATCACCTGACACACGCCCATGCGCACCAGGTCGTTAGTGGTGAGCCTATCGGTGCGCTTGCCGTCGAACTCGATGCTTCCCTTCGTCACCTCGCCGCGCTCGGTGCGCAGCAGGTTCGACACGGCTTTGAGGGTGGTACTTTTGCCCGCGCCATTGGCACCCAGCAGGGCGACGATCTTTCCTTTTGGGACTTCGAGCGACACGCCTTTCAACACAAGGATCACGTGGTCGTAGATGACTTCGATGTTGTTGATGGAGAGGTAGGCTGTCATGATGTTCTCGGTTAGAGAGAAATGGTTCGTACTGCCACGAGCCCCTTCACCCTAACCCTCTCCCGCGAGGGGGCGAAAGAGTGAAAAGCAAGAGCCAACAGTTCGTAGGGTGGGCAGCCTCTGCCCACCATGTGTTGTCGTTGCCGCATTGGTGGGCACGGGGTGCCCACCCGACGTTACGCCATCAGCCCGCCACGCAGGCTGGCGCAATCTTCTTCTCAGCTGCGTATTTACCAGACGACTCCGCCACCATTTTTTGCACGGCTGCGCGGTCCCCGGTGATCCAGTTAGGCGTGACCGCTCGCCACGCTTTGCCGTCCCACATCTGCACCTTGGAGGCACCGGAGCCTTCGTGATCCTGGCAGGACGTTTTCAGCGTCGGGAACATGCCGGCAGCACCGAGCGCCTTTTGCTTGGCCTCATCGATGTTCAGATTTTCATAGCCCCAACGGATTTGCTCGGCGGTCATCACTTTGCCTTTGCCGTATTTTTCCTGTGCTTTTTTGGCGGCTTCGACGAACAGCATGCCCGCCGTCACACCACGCATGTGATAGACCGAGCCGACGCGGCTGATGTCTTCCAGATTGCCCTTTTTCGCGCCGTAGACTTTCTTGCGAATCTCGTCGAGCACCGGATAGTTGCCCGGCGTGGTGTAAGTCATGGTGGAGTACCCCTTGGCGGCGTCGCCTGCCGGGATCACGTCCTCTTCAGAGCCTGCCCACCAGACGCCGAGCATCTTCTCGCGCGGGTAGCCGACGCGTGCTGCGGTCTTGATCGCCACCGCATTCATCACGCCCCAGCCCCACAAAATCACGTAGTCAGGATTGGCCTGACGGATTTGCAGCCACTGCGAGTTCTGCTCGTTGCCAGGGTGCGGTACGGCGATTTTTATCAGTTCAAAACCGTATTGCCTGGATGCGGCTTCGAGCACCGGGAACGGCTCTTTGCCGTAGGCCGAGTCGTGATAAATGTGGACGATCTTCTTGCCTTTGAGGTTGTCAACGCCACCGGCTTTGCCACCCAGATAGCTGATCATGGCAGAAGCCTGATTCCAGTACGTGGTGATGAGCGGAAACACGTACGGGAACACGGCACCGTTGGACGCATCCGAGCGCCCATAGCCCAACGTGGTCATCGGGATTTTGTCGGTGCCGACACGATCCAGAATGCCGTAGGCAATGCCGGTTGAAAGCGGTTCAACGACCGACGCGCCGCCACTCTTATTCTTCAGGCGCTCGTAGCATTCAACGCCGCGTGACGCGTTGTATTCGGTTTCGCATTCTTCCCAGCTGATCTTGACACCGTTGATGCCGCCATTCATATTGACCAGATTGAAATAGTCGATGATGCCACCGAAAAAGCCCGAACCGCCCGACGCGTACGCGCCAACGCGATAGGACAGGATCGGAACGAACTGCTCCTGCGCGGAGGCGAGCGCGCCGGTGATGGCGGTGGTGACGGCTACTGCCGACAGGGCGAGTAGCTTCGTAAGTTTAAATTTCATGAAATCTCCTTGGGTACAAAAAAGTGACGAGTAATGAGTAATGAGTGCTAAGTGACCTATGACGCGCGACGGTGCTGGCGTATAACTTCTGTCACCTGTCACCTTTCACGCGTCACTTGTCACTGATCTGTTCAGTGCGGGAACGGCCAAAGCCGAAGTTTCTCTTTTCCGATTTGCCACAGTCGCGCGAGGCCGTGCGGCTCGACAATCAAAAAGAAGATGATGAGTGCGCCAAACACCATGAGCTCAAGATTGGACGTCACCGAGTTGGGAAGACCCGTGTAGTGAACGATGATCGACAGCACCGTCGGTAGTAGCACAATAAACCCCGCCCCCAGAAAAGAACCTAGGATTGACCCTACGCCGCCGATGATCACCATAAAAAGAATGCGGAACGACAGATCAAGGTTGTAGGCCTCGGGCTCGACGGTGCCAAGGTAGCAATAGGCATACAGCGCGCCGGCGACACCGCAGTAAAACGAGCTGACGGCGAACGCAGTGAGCTTGGTTTTCATAATGCGAAAGCCGATCACCTCGGCCGCCACGTCCATGTCGCGCACCGCCATCCATGAGCGGCCAACCGTCGAGCGCACCATGTTTTTCGCCATCAGCGCCATCCCGCAGACGATGCCGAGCACAAGCAAATATTTATCCTGTGGTGTTACAAATTTGTAGCCAAGAATTTCCACCTGCTGCGCGGTGATGACGCCGGACGCACTGTTGTTGGTGAACCATGGCACCTTGGTCAGACACCACACCACGAAGAACTGAGTGGCCAGCGTCGACGCCGCGAGGTAGAAGCCGCGAATGCGCAAACTGGGCAAACCAAACAGGATGCCGACCAGCGCCGCACAAATGCCGCCCAGCACAAATGCCAAGAGCACTGGCATGCCGTCAACGCGAGCCATGAAGTTGTAACTGGCGAACGCACCGACCGCCATGAAGGCCGCCGTTCCCAGCGACAACTGCCCGGCATAGCCGGTCAGGATATTGAGCCCAAGCGTTGCCAGTGAGAAAATCAAAAACGGGATCAGGATGGCGGAGAACAGGTAGGCCGATGCGAAAAACGGCACAGCGATGAAAGCCACCGCGAGCAGCGCGGCGACGGCATAGCGATCCTGCGCAATCGGGAAGATTTGCGAATCGCTGAGGTAGGAGGTTTTGTATTGTCCGGCTTCTCTGTAGATCATATTATTATCCTAGATTCGCCGGATGATTTTTTCGCCGAACAACCCTTCGGGCCGTACCAGCAGGAACAACAGCGCGAGCACGTAAGGGAACCAGCCTTCGATACCACCGCCGACGTATGGCCCGAGATACACCTCGGCGAGCTTCTCGGACGCGCCGATGATGAGGCCGCCCACAATGGCGCCGGGCACCGACGTAAAGCCACCCAAAATTAATACTGGCAGCGCCTTCAATGCAACAAAGGTCAATGCAAATTGAACCCCGTTGCGCGAGCCCCACAGCAGTCCGGCCACCAGAGCGACGAAGCCCGCAACCGCCCATACGATGCCCCAGACATGTTGCAACGGAATACCCACAGTCAACGCGGCCTGATGATCGTCCGCCACCGCACGCAGCGCGCGGCCAATCTTTGTTTTGTTGAACAGCAATGCCAGCGCGCCCACCAGCACACCGCATATCACCGCAGCAATCACATCAAACTGCGAAATCAAAACACCAGTGTTCTGAATCAGCCAATCAAACGGCACGTCCTGAATGCCCAAATCCAGTGTGCGGACGTTCGAGCCCCAGAGCAGTTGGGCAAAACCTTCGATGAAAAAAGTCAGCCCGATCGTTGCCATAAACAGCGTGATTTCATGCTGATTGACCAGCGGTCGCAGCACAATGCGCTCGGTGAGAAAGCCAAGCGCCACCATCACCACAATGGTGATGGGAACGGCCAACCAGAGCGAAATACCAAACTTCTCATTAAGGCCTGCCACCGTGAGCGCTGCGAAAAACACCATCGCGCCTTGGGCAAAATTGAACACGCCAGAGGCTTTGTAAATCAACACAAAACCAAGCGCGACCAATGCGTACATCACGCCCGTCAGCAAACCTGCCGCGAGCACCGTGATGAAGTATTTGAGTGCTTCCATGTCCATGATTAGTGGGCTCCCAGATAAGCTTTGATCACGTCCGGGTTGTTGCGCACTTCCGTGGGGGTGCCGTCGCCAATTTTTCGGCCGTAGTCGAGCACGACGACGCGATCTGAAATGTCCATCACCACACCCATGTCGTGTTCGATGAGCACGATGGTGGTGCCAAACTGGTCGTTGGTGTCGAGCACGAAGCGGCACATGTCCTGCTTCTCTTCCACGTTCATGCCAGCCATCGGTTCATCGAGCAGCAACATCGTCGGCTCAGCCGCCAGCGCACGCGCCAGCTCTACGCGCTTTTTGATGCCGTAGGGCAAACGCGCCACCGGTGTTTTACGCACCGATTGCAGCTGCAGGAAGTCGATAATTTCTTCGACTTTTTTGCGATTTTCAATTTCTTCACGACGGGCACGACCAAACCAGAACGCCTGCTCGATGAAGCTCGACTTGATTTTGAGGTTGCGCCCGGTCATGATGTTGTCAAGCACCGTCATGCCGGTGAACAACGCAATGTTTTGAAACGTTCGCGCGATGCCGTGTTCGGCGGCCTCGTGCGTGTTCATATCGCGGCGTTGCTCGCCGTGAAAAGTGATGCTGCCTTCTTGCGGCGTGTATACGCCGTTAATCACATTTAGCATTGAGCTTTTGCCTGCACCGTTCGGCCCGATGATGGCGCGGATTTCGTGTTCACGCACGTCGAACGAAATGTCAGTCAGCGCTTTGACGCCACCAAACCGCAGCGAAATGTTGTCAACTTTTAGAATGACATCGCCAATTTTTCGGCCCCCGCTCATGTTGCTGCCTTGCTTATGGCGGGCAAACGCTTGGCGTCGGAAATCTTGACATCAGCCGCGATGCTGCCGGTGCGACCGTCTTCAAATTTCACCTCGGTTTCGATGTGCTGCACGGTTTTTCCGGAATACAACGCGCCCAGCAACGGCTCGTATTTCTCAGCGATAAACCCACGACGCACCTTGCGTGTTCGCGTCAGTTCATCGTCATCAGGATCAAGCTCTTTGTGCAGAATGAGGAAGCGCGCAATCTGCGAACTAGCCAGTTCGCCCTCGGTTGCAAGCTCCGCGTTGACTTTCTCCACACAGTCTTTGATCAGCGCCACCACCTCGTCTTTGCCCGCCAAATCGATGTAGCCGGAGTAAACGATGTTGCGTCGTTCTGCCCAGTTGCCCACTGCCGTTAAATCAATGTTGATAAAGGCGACCACGTGATCACGATCATGGCCGAAGCACACCGCTTCTTTGATGTGGGAGAAAAACTTGAGCTTGTTCTCGATGTAGTTCGGCGCAAACATTTCGCCGCTGGATAAATGTCCCACATCCTTGGCGCGATCAATGATTTTCAGATGACCGTCGCTGTCAAAAACACCCGCATCACCGGTATGAAAGTAGCCATTTGCATCAATTGACTCAGCGGTCGCATCGGGTCGTTTGTAATATTCCTTGAGCACCATCGCGCCGCGTACCAATACTTCACCGTTGTCGGCAATCTTCACCTCAACACCCGGTGCGGCTTTGCCTACGCTGTCGAACTTGATCTCGCCGTCGGGTTGCAGGCACACGTACGCGCAGGTTTCGGTGGAACCGTAAAGTTGCTTCAAATTGATGCCGATAGAACGGTAAAAACGGAAGAGGTCTGGGCCAATCGCGGCACCTGCGGTGTACGCCACACGAATGCGGCTCATGCCCAACGTGTTCTTCAGCGGTCCGTACACAAACACATTACCGAGCGCATACAGCAAGCGGTCTTTCCCGCTCACCGAACGACCGTTCAGAATGTCTGATCCGCAGCGTTGCGCGATTTTCATGAACGCGTTGTAGAGGCGTTGCTTGATGCCGCTTGCGTCCTCCATGCGAATGGTGAGACTGGTGAGCAAGCTTTCAAACACGCGCGGCGGGGCGAAATAATAGGTCGGGCCGATTTCGCGCAAATCGGTCATCACGGTTTCTGCGGATTCCGGGCAGTTCACCGTGAAGCCTGCAACGAGAAACTGCGCGTAACTGAAGAGGTGATCGCCCACCCACGCCATCGGCAAGTACGACAGCACGTTGTCGGTCGCGACCAAGTGATCAAACTGCACGCCGCCCTGAGCGGCCGTGATGAACGCTTGATGGCTCTGGCAGACGCCCTTGGGCTTGCCCGTGGTGCCCGAGGTGTAGAGCATCACTGAAACGTCCGTCGCAGCGCCGAGCGCGACTTCCTGCGCGTAGCGTTGCGGGTTCGCGCGATCAAACGTAGCGCCCGCACACCGCAACGCTTCAAGGCTCATCAACCCCGGCGCGTTGTAGCTACGCAGACCACGCGGGTCTTCAAAGATGATGTGTTCTATCTGCGGACGAGTATCGCGTGCTTCCAATAATTTGTCGACCTGCTCCTGATCCTCGACGATAGCGAAGCGAATATTGGCGTCGTCAAGCACATGCAACATTTCGACCGCCACCGCATCCTGATACATCGGCACCGCAACACCACCCAGCGATTGCGCCGCAGCAAAAGCCATGTATAGCCGCGGACGATTGTCGCCAATGATGGCCAGATTGTCACCGCGCTTGAAACCCAGCGCAGCAAGGCCCGACGTCATCGCGCGTACTTCCGCAGCGGTCTCGGCCCATGACCAGGTTTGCCAGATGCCGAGATGTTTTTCGCGCAGCGCAGGCGCGTTGGGTCGCTCGCTGGCATGCTTCAAAAGTAGCCGCGGGAACGTGTCGGCGGGGTGGTTCGCAGTGGGGGCTGACATGACGTGGGGGATACTCCTCAATACCTTGACGCGTCAGAGCAATTTATCAGGCATGCACTGCACCGCAAACAAAACCGACCGCTGGGTCGGGAATGTTTCGAGTTTATGTCTTGTATAAGACTTGGGCAAGTAGCGGATACCACTCGCGTAAAAAAAGAGTGATGTACGGTTGCAGCAAGCCTGACGCTTGCAAGCGGAAACATGCATTCAAAATCCAGAGTTACGAAATGGGCACTTCTAGGAATTCATTTTTCGGGATGAAATGCAAGGCGCACGGCGCGCAGCAACCTTCATTACCGCGCAGGTCACATGAGGATTCTGTTGCGCGCGCAACGCGTTGGCACTGTGCAACGCCGCA
>JAYVNO010000305.1:0-8242 GCA_043758415.1 Burkholderiales bacterium | reverse complement strand
TTGGCCCCGAGAAGCGGAAGAAAAAAGCGATCAGAACGAAAAACTGTTTGAGCGATAGCGAGTTTTTTTCGTTCCGCTTTTTTCTGAGCATCGCAGGAATGGGCCAATCGTCGGGGTCGCCTTCTTTTGGTTACTTTTCTTGGCGAAGCAAGAAAAGTGACTCGCCCACAGGCGAAACTTGCACGTGGCAGACGAATCATTTCATTCAAAGTACCCCCTCACCCTAACCCTCTCCCGCAAGGGGAGAGGGGACAAACGCCGCCCCCGCGGCGCGAGCGGGATGGCGGCGCTCATCCAAGCCCCCAGCCCCGTTAGGCACAATCCCCAGAATCCGCGACAATCTCAGCCCACGAGAAAACACGGAACGGGTTGCCCGTCCGAAGCCAAATCTTATGTCCTGGTTAGAAAAGATCATCCCTTCCGTCAAGGGCGACACCGCTGCCAAACGTGGCGTGCCGGAAGGGCTTTGGCTCAAATGCCTCAAGTGCGATTCGGTGCTCTACACCGCGGACGTTGAGAAGAACCAGCACGTCTGCATGAAGTGCAGTTATCACATGCGCATCGGAGCGCGGGCGCGGCTGAACGGGTTGCTGGATGAGACTGGGCGCAAGGAGCTAGGTGCTAATGTCACGCCGGTGGATTCGCTCAAATTCAAGGACAGTAAAAAGTATCTGGAACGCTTGAAACAGGCGACGGACGCGACCGGCGAGACCGATGCGTTGGTGGCGATGCAGGGCACGATTGACAAGGTGCCGGCCGTGATCGCGGCGTTCGAATTTGAGTTTATGGGCGGCTCGATGGGCTCGGTGGTGGGCGAGCGGTTTGCGCGCGGCGTGGACGCGGCGATCAAGGCGAAATGTGGATTTATTTCGGTGGCGGCGTCGGGCGGCGCACGCATGCAGGAGGGCCTGGCCTCGCTGATGCAGATGGCCAAAACCAACGCCAAACTCGCCGAATTGGCAGAGAGTAAGCTGCCGTACATCAGCGTGCTGACCGACCCGACGATGGGTGGCGTGTCGGCGAGTTTTGCCTTTGTCGGTGACGTGGTGATTGCCGAGCCGGGTGCGCTGGTGGGTTTTGCCGGGCCACGCGTGATTGAGCAGACGGTGCGTGAAAAATTGCCGGAAGGCTTTCAGCGCGCCGAATTTTTGCTCGACAAAGGCGCGATTGACCTGATCGTGGATCGCCGCGAATTGAAGGCGACGTTGGCTAAATTGCTGACTGCGCTGCGCTAGATTTGGCAACAGCTTTTTGCGGATAGCGCCGTCTACATTGGGCATAGAGTGATAAAAAGCCAGTTATCGACTTACTGCGAAAATAGCAGCTATGCCCAAATAAAATGGGCGTCTCGTACTAAAGCTGTATTCGGATTTTGCTTGTGATAACGCTCGCTGATTGGCTCACACGGATCTTCGCGATCCGTTCCGGCCCGGAAATCGAGATGGGACTGGAGCGCATCCGCCCGATTTTTGAGCGCATGAACTTGGTACCTGCCTGCCCGGTGATTCTGGTCGCGGGAACGAATGGCAAGGGGTCGGTGTGCGCTTACCTCGACGCCATCCTGCGCGCAGCGGGTTTTCATGTGGCGCGATATACCTCGCCGCATATTCACCGCTTTAATGAGCGGGTGGTTGTGGATGGCGTGGAGGCGACCGACGCCCAGCTCGTCGCCGCGTTTGATGCCGTCGAGGCGGCGCGTGGTGATGTGCCGCTGACCTTCTTCGAATACACGACTCTGGCCGCGTTTCACATCTTTTCGGCGAACCAGCTCGACGCGTGGGTGGTCGAGGTCGGCCTCGGCGGGCGGCTTGATGCGACCAATATTGTGGACGCCGATTGCGCGGTGATCGCCAGTATCGGCATCGATCACACCGAGTTTTTGGGCGCTACACGTGAACTCATCGCAGTGGAAAAGGCCGGGATTTTTCGCAAAGCGCGTCCAGCAGTGATCGCCGAGCCGGAGCCACCGCAGACGCTTATTGATACGGCCATTGAGCGTGGCGCGGATGCGAGCTATATAGGGCACGATTTTGGCTGGCAAAAATCTCCGGAGACACCGAGTCAGTGGAGTTTCTGGGCTCGCTCGCCGAACGGCGATACGTTCCGCCGTTACGGCCTCCCGCTTCCCGCGCTGCGCGGCAGTTATCAACTGGGCAACGCCGCCGCAGCCCTCGCGGCTCTGCACGCCCTGAGTGACAAGCTCCCCGTCTCCCAAGGTGCGGTCAAACAGGGCCTGATCGAGGTCGAATGGCCGGGGCGCTTTCAAGTGCTTCCCGGTCGTCCGGTCACCGTGCTCGACGTTGGTCATAACGCCCATGCAGCGATTGCGATGGAGCGTGCGCTCGCTGACATGGCGTATTACCCCGTGACGCATGCCGTGTTCTCCATGTTTCGCGATAAGGACATTGGCGCGGTTGTCCAGACAGTCAAAGGCCGCATCGACGAATGGCACGTCGCTCCGCTGCCCGGCCCGCGTGGCATGAGCTTGGACGAGCTTGCCGCCGCACTCACTAGCGCGGGGGTCAAGGATCGCGCTGTCCACCGCCATGTCACCGTGGCCGCCGCTTATGCTGCGGCGCGCAAAATGGCGGCGGAAGCCGATAGAATCGTGGTCTTTGGTTCGTTCCTCACCGTCGCGCAAGCCACGTGAGTCGCATAGAAATTTAATGGCCAATGGTTGCCGCCACGTCTGATCGAGCGCCCGATAACGCGGAACAAATGCGTCGCCGCGCAAACCGGCGATTGCTCGGCGCGTCCGTGCTGCTGTTGATCGCGATCATCGCGGTGCCGATGTTTCTGGAGCGCGAACCGCCTGCATTGCCCGACAACGTTGACGTGCGCATTCCGCCGGTCGAAGGCACCAAGTTCGAGCCAAAATTTCCAGACGGCAAAAAATCTGTTGTCGGCCTCGACAAGTCGGCAGAGATCGCTGGGATCACGGAGCCCACTGGCAGTCAGGCGGGCGTTTCGCCTGTGCAATCTGCGCCCGCTCCTGTAGTCGTGCCGCCTGTGACTGAAGCACCGAAAGCCGCTGTCGCCGCTCCGAGAGCACCCGAAAAAGCCGCAGAAAAGGTGCCCGCCAAACCCGCAGCAGAAGCCGAACGCAAACCTGGTCAACTGGTGATTCAAGTTATCGCCGTGCGCGACGCGGCAGTTGCCAAGCAAATGTACGAGCGCGCGAAGTCACTCAAGTTTCCGGCGTATACCGAGAAGATTGATGTAACCAGTGGCACCGTGACTCGCGTTCGCGTGGGTCCATACGCCACAAAGCAGCAGGCCGAATCGGCACGCGCCAAGCTCGCACAGGCGGGCTTTGAGGCGAAAGTGTTGACGCTGCAATGACCGTTCAATCCCATAAACGGTCAGTATCAAGGTAGCCCCGCGTGACCGCCCATGACAGCCTTTGACATCGCGGTGATCGTAGTGATAACGCTGTCGGCGCTGATTGGCGTTTGGCGTGGCGTGATTCGCGAAGTCTTCGCGCTGGCCGCGTGGATAGCTGCCGTGGTCTGCATGTTTTTGTTCGGTAGCAAGCTCGGCAACATGCTGCCGATTGCGCAGGACACGCCGTGGCTGCGCACGTTGGCGGGCTACGCGCTGGTGTTCATTGGCGTGTTCGTCGTGCTGAGCGTCGCGGGATTTTTGTTCAGCAAGGTGGTCAACGCCATCGGTCTGTCGTTTGTAGATCGCGCGTTGGGCATGATGTTCGGCGTGGTACGCGGTGCGTTGATTGTGGTGTTGCTGGTATTTGTCGCCGGTGCCACCACCTTGCCGCAAATGAGCTGGTGGCGCGACAGCGTGAGCGCGAAACCGCTGGCCACGATGGCCGCAATTTTGCGCAGCAAATTGCCTAGCGATCTGGCAAAACGAATCAAGTTTGTAGCGGCAACGACCCGTGCCGATTGCGATAGCAAAAGCAAAAGGAATGGCTTATGTGTGGCGTAATCGGAATCGTTTCCCACGGCCCGGTGAATCAACTGATTTACGACGGCCTGCTATGTCTGCAACATCGCGGACAGGATGCGGCGGGCATCACCACGGCTGACGGTGCCGTGTTTCACATGCACAAAGACAAAGGCATGGTGCTCGACATTTTCCGCACGCGAAACATGCGCGAACTGTACGGCGCTGCGGGCATTGGCCACACGCGCTATCCGACCGCAGGCTCGGCCGTGAGCGTGCACGAAGCGCAGCCGTTCTATGTGAATTCCCCGTTCGGCATAACGCTTGCGCACAACGGCAATCTCACCAACGGCGAAGCGCTCAAGCAAGAGCTGTTCAACATCGATGCGCGGCACATCAACACCAACAGCGATTCCGAAGTGCTGCTCAACGTGTTTGCACTGGAGCTGGAGCGCGCGGCGCAGGGCGTGAAATTAACGCCGGAGAAAATTTTCACCGCTGTGCGCGGTGTGCATCAACGCTGTCGCGGCGCGTATGCTGTGGTGGCCATGATTGCAGGCTACGGTCTGGTTGCGTTTCGCGACCCCAACGGCATTCGCCCGATGGTGTATGGTCGTAATGAAACGATGGCGGGTGCTGAATATGCGGTCGCCAGCGAGACGGTTGCGCTCGATGTGCTCGGCTTTAAATTCGAGCGCGATGTTGCGCCTGGTGAAGCGTTGTTCATCGACTTCGCGGGTCATTTGCACAGCAAACAATGCGCTGACAACCCGAAGCTAACGCCGTGCATTTTTGAGTATGTGTATCTCGCGCGCCCCGACTCGGTGATCGACGGTATCAGCGTGTACGACGCCCGTGTTCGCTTGGGCAGCGAGTTGGCCGACGAAGTGCAAAAGCTGCCCGATTGGGAGAGCATTGACGTGGTGGTGCCCATCCCCGATTCGTCTCGCCCTAGCGCGCTGGAACTCGCGACAAAAATCGGTCGCCCGTATCGCGAAGGCTTTGTGAAAAATCGCTACGTCGGTCGGACCTTCATCATGCCCGGTCACGCGATGCGTAAGAAAAGCGTTCGCCAAAAATTGAACCCCATCGCCAGCGAGTTCAAGGGCAAGGTCGTGCTGCTGGTGGACGACTCCATCGTACGCGGCACGACCAGCCGCGAGATCGTGCAGATGGCGCGTGAGGCGGGCGCGAAGAAAGTGTTCTTCGCCAGCGCCGCCCCGCCGGTGATTTACCCCAATGTGTACGGCATCGACATGCCCACGCCGAACGAGCTGATCGCCGTCGGCAAAACCAACGCTCAAATCGCCACGGAGATTGGCGCAGAGCGCGTGATTTATCAAACAATCGAAGGGATGAAGCGTGCGATTCGCGCAGGCAATCCGGCCATTGAAGATTTCGACGCATCGTGCTTCGATGGCTGTTACGTTACTGGCGACATCACCCCACAATTTTTGCAAGGGCTGGCCGAGTCGCGCGATGAATCGCGTGGTGAGTTGGTGGGGTCGGATCAGTGAATTTAGCCAAGTAGGGTGGGCACTCCGTGCCCACCAACCGTTTACAAAACGCAACGTCTTGGTGGGCAGAGGCTGCCCAGCCTACGAAAACACCTGGAACGTAACACCGCCGGACAAACAATGATCGACCCCAACGACAGCTTCTCCCTCGACACCCTCGCCATCCGCGCAGGCGGGATGCGCACGCCGTTCAACGAACATTCCGAAGCGCTATTCCCCACCGTTAGCTTCGTGCACGAGAACGCCGAAATGGCGGCGAAGCGCTTCACGGGTGAAGAGCCGGGCTACATCTATTCGCGCTTCACCAATCCAACGGTGGACATGTTCGAGCAGCGGCTCGCGGCGCTTGAAGGCGCTGAATCTGCGATTGCAACCGCGACCGGAATGGCGGCAATTTCGACGCTGGCGATGACGCTCTGTTCGGTGGGCGACCACATCGTGACCAGCGGCAGCGTGTTCGGCTCGACGCTCAATGTGTTCGGCCCGCAGGTGATGGGCAAGTTTGGCGTGACCTGTGAAGTGGTTAACTCGACGTCGCTCGATGTGTGGGCGGCGGCGATTCGACCGGGCACCAAGCTCGTGTTTCTAGAAACGCCGTCGAACCCGACCGCCGAAGTATTCGACATCGCAGCGATTGCTGAAATGTCGCGCGAAGTCGGCGCGGTGTTTGCCGTGGACAATTGCTTCTGCACGCCGATCCTGCAACGACCGCTGTCGCTCGGCGCGGACGTGGTGGTGCATTCGGCCTCCAAACATCTTGACGGACAAGGCCGCGTCATGGGCGGCGCGCTGGTGGGCAGCAAGGAGTTGTGTCGCGAGAAGGTTTATAACTTTTTGCGCACCATCGGCCCGACACTCGCACCCTTCAATGCGTGGGTAATCCTGAAGGGACTGGAGACGCTGCCGATTCGCATGCGCGCGCATAGCGAGAACGCCCTCGCGCTCGCCCAGTGGCTGGAGGCGCACCCGAAAGTGGCCAAGGTCAATTACCCGTTCCTTGATTCGCATCCGGCGGTGGCCTTGGCTAAACGCCAGCAGTCGGGCGGCGGCGCGGTGCTGTCGTTTACCGTCAGCGGCGGCAAGGCTGACGCATGGAAGGTTGTCGACGGCGTCAAGATTATGTCGATCACCGGCAATCTGGGTGACGTGAAAACCACGATCACGCATCCGGCGAGCACAACGCATTCACGAATGACTCAAGCGGCAAGGGATGCGTCAGGCATTACTGATACCCTGATTCGGGTGGCGGTTGGGCTGGAAGCGCAATCCGACCTGCAGGAAGACTTGAATCGCGGCTTAAGTTCGATCTAGTCGCAGCCACGCAAAACAATAGAAATTTACGAGAGAAGAGAGAACATGCTGTACGCCTTTCACGAGATGCAAAAGTCCCTGGGTGCGCCGATGCGATTTGCCGCGCAAATGGGCATGACCTGGGCGCAATCAGACGGCAATCCGTGGAAGGAAATGCCGCAAAGCGATTGGTTGGCGGCATCAAGCGAGCTGACACTACGCCTGACGCAGGAGTATCCGAAGCTGCCGTTTGCTATTCATTCAGTGGTGGTGGACGGTCATACGCACGCGATTGAAGAGACGATCGTGGACGAAAAGGCCTTCTGTCAGTTGCGCCGCTTTGCCAAGGTTGGCTCGGAAGGCGAGCCGCGTGTATTGCTCGTTGCGCCGCTATCTGGGCATCACTCGACGCTGCTGCGCGATACGGTTCATTCGCTGGTGCAGCACCACGAAGTTTTTATTACGGACTGGCGGGATGCGCGCATCGTGCCGCTTTCGGACGGCCTGTTTCACCTCGATGATTACGTTGCTTATGTCATCGGTTACCTGCAATTGCTGGGCCCTAACGTACACGTTATTTCAGTCTGCCAGCCGACGGTGCCCGTCATGTGTGCGGTGAGCCTGATGGCGGCGCATGACGACCCGAATCGCCCGAGCTCAATGGTTATGATGGGTGGGCCCATTGATACTCGCGTTAAGCCATCAAGCGTGAACACATACGCCACCAAACATACAATCGAGTGGTTTGAACAGCACGTCATATCGCGCGTACCCGCGAAGTATCCTGGCTTCGGACGTCGTGTGTATCCAGGCTTTTTGCAGCATTATGGGTTTGTTGCCATGAACCCTAATCACCATGCTAAGTCGCACCAGGAATTCTTCTATGACTTGATCAAAGGCGACGACGAAGACGCGCAGACGCATCGCAAGTTTTATGACGAATACAACGCGGTGCTCGATCTCGACGCGGCCTACTACCTTGAAACTGTTCAGAGGGTGTTTCAGGAATTTCAGCTGCCTCGCGGAGTCATGGTCGTCTCTGGCGAACGCGTCGACCCTTCAAAAATTCGCGACGTGGCGCTGATGACGATTGAAGGCGAACTGGACGATATTTCATGCCCAGGTCAGACGCACGCGGCGCATGGGTTGTGTTCGAACATCCCTGACGCGCGGCGCAATCACCTGCTCGTCGAGGGGTGCGGGCACTACGGCATTTTCTCGGGAAGTCGCTGGCGGAACATTGCGTACCCGGCGATTAGAGAATTCATTGCTGCAGAAGAACAGCGCACGGTGAAAGCTTCGTCGCGCGTAGCAGCGCCTAAGTCGCCCAAAGCGGTTGTGAAGCGAAAAAAGTAGAAAAATTTGTTGGATTTTTTCAAGGCCCCGTTAGTATTGGATTTGAGCGGTGCATTGCACAAAAACTTTGCGCATTTTGCTTAAAAACCGATCAACATTTCGAGTGCTGTAGGTATTTTTTGGATGTTGAGAGTTGCGTGGCGGGATGAGGTGTGCCATAATTTATGTCTTCGCTG
>JAYVNO010000304.1:0-23561 GCA_043758415.1 Burkholderiales bacterium | reverse complement strand
TGAGCACAATATTGCGCAGTTGCGACGGCTTCCAACGCCGGAAAAGCGGAATCACCTGCAGCGGGTGATAGTCCGTTCCGGGCCGCAGTCTGGCTTCGATTTTGGCGTCCATGCGCGCTGGGTTCTGACTACGCGGTGAGAGCGGTTTGCGACGGACGATTCATGCGAAACAGTGTGAGCGCGCGCCCAATGAATACACCCGACAACGCGCCGAGAACGATCGCAGGACCAACCTGCCAGACCAGCTCGGAACGCAGTGCCGGGTTGATCGCGAGCACGACGTTAATGGCGTAGTTCAGCAAGAAGATCGCAAGCATCAGCAGCATCGGGATCACGCTGCCGGGCAGGTGCAGTCGGTCGCTACTTGCGTCGTAGCGCGCGCCGCCTGTGGGCTGCCACACGAAGAACGTAAAGGCAGCAGTAGCGAGCAGCGTCAAGGCCCACGCTGAGAATCCGACCGGCCCGCGACCTGCCGCCATCAGACCAACGAACAAAAACACCACAGGCGCAATCAGCACCGAGTAACGCGAGACGATACGGGTGCGCAGTTGATTCACGCCGAGCACGATCAGCGAAACGAGAATGGCCCACACCCAGACCGGCGTGCCTTTAACAACCTGACTAATGAATTCACCCATGATTTTTCCCTTGTTGTGGATTTACGATGGCTGAATGTTGGCGGCGAGGGTGCGACGCGTCAGGGGGTTGCGACGAGCGGGGCGCGGTTGGCGCGAAGTGTTCGGGGGCGGTGCGAATGATCGCCTTTGGGAGTCGTCGTAGTCGTCGCAGGGCGGGCAACCCGTGCCCACCAAACCTTAGCCATTCCACGTTTTAGCGAAGTGCAACGCTCCGTGGGCACGGGGTGCCCACCCTACAAACTAACTACTATTTCTTCGCGTTAAATCGCTCAATCGCCGCCACGATCTCGGCGCGCGCATCGGCGGCTTCCGTCCAGCCGAGCACTTTCACAAACTTGCCCGGTTCCAGGTCTTTGTAGTGCTCGAAGAAATGCGTGATGCGATCCACTTCAATCGGAGGCAAGTCGCGTGGACTTTGAATGTTGCGGTAAATGCTGGTGAGCTTGTCGACCGGCACCGCGAGAATCTTCTCGTCGTTGCCCGCCTCGTCCTGCATTTTCAGCATGCCAATCGGGCGGCAGCGGACCACCACACCAGGCATCAGCGGCACTGGGCTCAGCACCAATACGTCCGCCGGATCGCCGTCGCCCGAGAGCGTACACGGGATGTAGCCATAGTTGCACGGGTAGTGCATGGCCGTTGACATGAAGCGGTCCACGAAAATTGCGCCGGACGCCTTGTCGACCTCGTACTTGATCGGCTCGCCATTCATCGGGATTTCGATCACGACGTTCAAGTCATTGGGCACGTCGCGTCCGGAACTGAGTTTGTCAAAAGCCATGTTCACTCACAGTGGGGTTGGTCGGATGATCTTATTTTAGGCCGCTGGGTTTGACCTGAACCTGACCCATGCCATCGGGTGCGCCTGCCGTCAAGGTCCGCAGCGCAGCGGGCGGCGCGCATCGCTATACTTCTGCCATCTTTATATAACCTGCCCCTCGGGGTCATTTCAATGCGCCAGTCGCCTGCGGCCTCACTGCCCGAAGTTGCGACCGGGCACCGCAATGACGACGCTGCGGGGCGACCTTCGCGACGCCGCGCCTTTGGCCAGACGCCTGCGACGAGTTTTGCACAGGCCATCGGCACATGATCAAAGCGCTGTTCGAACGCGTTCTCCCGAAAAAATCTGCGGTTCGCCGCGAAGCCGCCGGTGCCAAGCTCGGCATCAGACCCGAACACATGAGCAAAAATGCGGTCTACGTCTGCGAGAAATTGCAGCAGGCAGGCTTTGAAGCGTATGTCGTGGGCGGTGCCGTCCGCGACGCGCTGCTGGGTGTAACGCCCAAAGATTTTGACGTAGCCACTAACGCCCGCCCTGAGGACGTGAAACACGAGTTTCGCCGCGCCTTTATCATCGGGCGACGCTTCCGGTTGGTGCACGTCATGTTTGGCGACGAGACCATTGAGGTGTCGACCTTTCGCAGCAATTCGGTCAAGGCGGTCGAGGGCGGCAAAGCGGGCGGCGAGGTCGAATCAGACGCCACCGGTCGCATCACTTCTGACAACGTATACGGCACCCAGGCTGAAGACGCAGCACGGCGGGATTTCACCATCAACGCCCTGTATTACGACCCGACGCGCGACGTGGTGGTGGACTACCTCGACGGCCTCAAAGACATAGAAAAGCGCACGTTGCGGTTGATCGGCAAGGCCGAAACCCGCTACCGCGAAGACCCGGTGCGTATGCTGCGCGCGATTCGGCTGGCGGTGAAGCTCAATTGCACCATTGCGCCGACCACCGCAAAGCCGATTACCGAGCATGCGGCGCTGATCAAAAATGTGCCGCCTGCAAGGCTATTCGACGAGATTCAAAAACTGCTGCTGTCTGGCTACGCGAACGCAACGCTTGCCGCGCTGCGCAAGCACGGATTAGCCGAAGGTTTGCTGCCGCTGCTTGACCTGATTTACCAGCAACCGGGCGGACAAAAGTTCATCGAACTGGCGCTGGACAACACGGATCGCCGAGTTCGTGAAGACAAACCTGTGTCGCCTGCGTTTTTGTTTGCGAGTCTGCTGTGGCACGAGGTGGTCAAGCGCTGGGGCGAAATCGAAGCGCGCGGCGAAAACCGAATTCCGGCACTGATGTTGGCGATGGAAGAAGTCATCGACGGACAACGCGAAACGATCACTTTGCCGCAGCGATTTGCCGGGATCACGCGCGAAATCTGGCTCATGCAACCGCGCTTTGAGCAACGCACCAGCAAGGCGGCGCTGCGCATGGTGGAGCAGGCACGCTTCCGTGCCGCGTACGACTTTTTGCTGCTGCGTGCAGCGGCAGGCGAGATTGAGCCGGAACTGGCCGAATGGTGGACTAACTTTATCGAGTCCGACCCGGAAATCCGGCAAGAGCTGATCAACCAGCGGCAGCGTGCAGCGGCGCGCTACTCGGCGGCGGGCAGCGCAGCTGGGGGAGAGCCCGGTGGCCGACGTCGTCGATCACGAGGCGGTCGCGGGCGCAGCCGCAACGACGGTGCCGAGGGCGCGGCAAGCGACGCGCCGGACGCGAGCTAGTTCGTTTGCCTCATCATGCTTATCTGGCGCTGGGAAGCAATCTGGGCGACAGGCAAGCCCGACTGACGGCAGCTCGGGAGGCGATCAGCGCCCTGCCTGGCACCTTGATACAGCAACGCTCGTCGATCTACGAAACGCCAGCCTGGGGCGCAAATGAGTCGCAACCGAATTATCTGAACGCCGTGATTTGGGTCACGACCGGGTTATCGCCGCTGGAACTCTGGCGCTACACGTCGGCCATTGAGCAAGCTCAGGGCCGCCCGCGTGATCGCCCAATAAACTCGGCACGCACGCTGGACATCGACCTGCTGCTGTTTGACGACCTCGTGTTAAACACGACTGATCTGGTGCTACCGCATCCGCGCATGCATTTACGCAAATTCGTGCTGCAACCATTGCTGGAAATCGCGCCCGACACCGAGATCCCCGGACTTGGTCCTGCGGCAGATTTTCTGGCAAAAATTGATGACGACGATGCGCTCAAAGTGAGTCACAATTCATCATGGATTTGACTGGCTTGCGCTATATCGTCGTTGACGGGCCCATTGGCGTGGGCAAGACGAGCCTCGCACGAAGATTGGCAGCGCGGTTCGGTGCAGAACCACTGCTCGAAGCGCCCGCAGACAATCCGTTTCTCGAACGCTTTTATGCTGACCCGCAACGACACGCGCTGGCAACGCAACTGAATTTTTTGTTTCAGCGAGCCGATCAGGTCAAGCGGTTGGCTCAGCAAAATCTGTTTTCGCGCGGCGTGGTGGCTGATTTTTTGCTTGAAAAGGACCCGTTGTTTGCCGCGCTTAATCTGAGCCAAGATGAGCTGGGGCTGTATTTCAAAATATACGGGTTTTTGCAGCCACAATCGCCTCGCCCCGACCTGGTGATTGCGCTTCAGGCATCGGTTGACACGCTGGTCGACCGTGTGCGCCAGCGCGGCATTCGCTACGAGCAACGCATCCAGCCGGACTATCTGGCTCGCCTGACGGACGCCTACGCGCGCTTTTTTCACAGTTTCGACGCCGCGCCGATTCTGTTCGTCAACACCGAAGGGCTCAACTTTGTCGACGAACCTGCACATCTGGATTTGTTGTTGCAACGTATCGCGCAAATGCGCGGTTCGCGCGAGTTTTTCAATGTGGCGCAAGCGGGCTAGTACGCCGGGAGCGCTTTATGCATGGCTCAACACGGCTTTCTTGGTTACACTCAACTTACTAAAAAACGGAGATACATCTTGACTGCGGGGAGCCTCGGTTGACACACCGAACAGCGTGTATACGCCTTATTCCCAGCGCGGCCTCCGCGTTGATCGTGGCGCTGATGACCGCAGGCGCGATTCCTGCTGCCTTCGCGTTATCGCTTGGCGGCGAGCAGGTCTCATCCTCGCTCGGTCAACCGCTGCGCATGATCATCCCGTTGTTGGGCTCTACTGCGGACTCGCTCGACACCCGCTGTTACCGCGTGGTTACGCCATCACGCAGTGATGGCTTGTCGGTGGTTACGCAGGCACGTATCGAGCTGCAAACCAGCACCACTCCGCCGCAGTTGGTCATCCGCAGCAGCCGACCCATCGACGAGCCGGTAATTCGCCTCAGCATAGAAGCTGGCTGTGATGCGCCGATCCGACGTGATTACACGATTTTGCTTGACCCGCCACCGGTGTCCGCACCTGAGCCGCGCGTGCCCCTTGCCGCGCCGCCTCCCGCATTGCCAATGGCGGCTGAACGACCGGCAACGCTACCCGGCCCGGTAGCAATGTCGGCAGCGGACAAGGCGGTGATTGCTGGCGAACGCGCAGCGTCGCGTCGTGTGGCAAATGCCGCGCCTCTGGCATCGACGGCAAAATCTTTAGCGCCCGCCAAAGTCGTTAGCCGCGAGAAATCGCCATCGGCAACGACATTGCGCGATAAATCCGCCGTTGGCTCGGCCACCGTCCGGCAAATTCAGCAGGATAAATTAGAAGTGCAAGGTGGCGCACCCGCTGGCCCTTCGTCGGCGGCGGAAATTGCTTCACTCTCAGCATTGGCTGTGCCGCGCTTGCGCATCGCCAGCGACCTCGTTTTCCGGGAGCAACGCGGCAACCCGCCTGGTGCTGCACCGGTGGACGAATTGCAGGAAGCTGTCGCTAAAGACCGCCGTGCCCGTTTATTGGCAGCACCTATTGAACGCGACCTGGCACCCAGACTTGAAGCGGATCTGGTGGTTGCACAGCGCCGCCTGGCCGAGTTGCAGTCGCAACTTGCCGCTGCCGGTATGGTTACGAAAGCCGATGTACCGGCGGCTGTACTTAACAAAGCGCCGGTCGCAGCAACGCCTGCTGTATTGCAAAGCAGCGCGTCTGACTGGCAACGATGGGTATGGATTCCCGGCTTGTTGCTGGTCGTCGGGCTGATCGCGTTCCTGTTGCGACAACGACGAAACCAGGCCGCGACGCAATTTGCCGCGACGACGTCGGAGTCGACCCTCCATGTCGGCGACGAAGAAATCACCGTAGTGCGCACGGTGGCGGCCGGTAACGAGGGCAGGAATCAGCCCAACTCATCAAGTTTTGGCGGAGCAATGACGTTGCCGGTCACATCGACCGCAACAGCAGCAGAGGTTGCAACACTGCCCCTAACCAGGCCCGCGAGTTCGTCGAGCGAGCCGGGCCCGGTCATTGCGAGACACGCCGAACGTGAGGCCTCGGATCGCCTCAACAATCCGCTGTTTCAGCTTCGCGACACTGAATCGCACGTTGATGTCACTGAGTTGTCACAGGTCACCGACGAAGCGCAGGTTTACGCCGATCTCGGGCGCAACGATCAGGCCATCGAGCTGCTGCGCGATCACATAGACGCGCAAACCGGCGAGCTGAGCTCACCCGCGCCCTGGTTGATGATCTTTGAGTTGTATCGACGCACCAATAACCGTCAGGGTTATGACGAGTTGGCTCCACTGTTTCGCAAACATTTCAACGGACGCGTGCCTGAATGGGACAACTATGGGCATGAGCTCGCCCTCGACGACGGATTGGAAGCGTTTCCGCATCTCGTGGCGCGCATTGAACGTGACTGGGGTACCGGCGAGGCGCGCAAGTTTCTCGAAGAGCTGCTGTACGACAACCGCGGCGGCTCCCGACTCGGCTTCAGTTTGGCGGCGTATCGTGACATTTTGTTACTGCTTCAGGTTCACGAGGGCCTGAACGCGCAACCGAATTTTCTTGCCGCAGCGACCGACTGGGAATCACGCGGTGCCAACGACGACGACGGCACACCAAAGTGGGATTTGTCGCTGGAAATCATTGAGCCGCCGAAGTCAGGCGAGCTGGAATCATTTTTGACTCGCCCGCAGTCTGACAAGGTGTAGGCTTGGAGGGCCCCAAAGCCCCTACTGCAGCGCCTCGCATAAGGGCCGTCGCACTGATAGACCGCCCGTCTGTGGTGTCACCACGAACTCACAGGCATCGTAGCCTTGAGACTTGATACGTCCGATGATCTCGGCCAACGCGACCGGCGACAGTCGCGGATCGCGCGACAAAACCCAGCCAAACCGACGCGAGGGGTGTCCGACGACAGCCCACTGGTAATTGCTGTCCAACGCTATGACCCAGTAGCCGCCGGAAACCCAGAATCGATATTCGCCGAACAGCTCCAGAAAGGTTACTTCAAGTTTGGCCGGATGCTCGGCTTCGACGCGGCGCGCTCGGCCTTCTGCCTTATCGCGCCCCCCATCGCTGCGTGTGCAGACGTTCTCCACCTTGATCAGCGAGTTTTCCGCCGCACTGTACCTCGCGCTGGTGTCACGCACGCATTTGCGCTGGAAGAACTGGGGAATGGACGCAATCTCGACCCACGTGCCGAGATATTTATCAAGATCGATTTTCTCTACCGGCTTGACGTCGACCGCATGCACCTGCGCCGCAAACGTCAGCAGAACGAACGCCGCCGCGATCTTACGAAAAAACATTGCGGTCCTTGAAGCGATAACCGTGTGACAAGTTGGGCGCGAAGCTGCGTCAAATCTGCCAGACACGTGCTTCGCCCAACCACACAACAGCGTTGAAGTTCGAAGCGAACTGACAACCTGCGGCTGTCAGTCCAGCTTCATCAAAAACGGAATCTCGACTTCGTATTTCTCGCCTTCGGGTTTGGTCCGGCAGGAAGAATCCGTCAGCGCCGCAGCGAACGTGCGTTGTACTGCACTGCGAAGGCTGCCCGGCGTCACACTGCCAGCGCGCACGTTGCCGATGGTGCCGTCAGCATTGATGGTCGCGAGAATGGTTCCTTCAACCCGATCCACGCCAGCTTTGTTCATGTCCCGCGCTGGTGGCGAATCGGGTCGACAGGGCTGAGGCAGGGAGCCGATGCCCAGACGCGTCACAGCCGGTTTTGGTGCTGGCGGAGGTGCCACCGGCGCAGGTGGTGCGGGCGGCGCAGGCGGCACGGGTGGCTCAATCTTGTACTCGATCTTCGGCGGTTCGGTCGTCGTCGTTATCGACGGCGCGGCAGGTGTGGCAACGACCACTTCAACCGGCGGTACGTAAGGCGGCGGCGGCGAAGCGGGCGGTGGTGGCGGCAGATTTGGCGTCTTCGGTGGTGGCGGCGGCGGGGGAGGTGGCGGAGGAGGTGGAAGTTTGACCTCCTCGACAATTTTCGCTTCAATCGGCTTTTTGATGACTTCAACGACTTTGCGTGCCAGTCCGGTGACCAGCGCATAGACGATCAAGGCGTGTAGCGCGATCACGGCGGCAATGGCCACCGTTCGCTTGCTGGATTGCTTGGGTTGGTAGGTGTAGTCCATTTAGGGTGCGGGCAACAAGGCTACGCGCGATCCAGTCGCGGGGCGCTGGACGCGAGTGCGATCCGGTGCCTCATAAAAATTGTTCGTGTCCAAGAATGCCCATTTTGACCAGGCCCGCGCGCTGCGAGGCCGCCATGACATAGGCGACGATTTCGTATTTTGCGAGTTTGTTGGGTCGCAAGTGAATTTCCGGTTGCACAGGAAGTGCGGCGGAAGCAACCATTTTTGCCTGCAATTCATTGCGGTCAACGACCGCCACTGCATTCCAGAAAATGCGTCCGGTTTCGTCAATGTCAATCTTGACAATTTCAGGCTCAATCAGCGGTTTGACGTTGCTTGATGGCGGCATGTTCATATTTACCGAATGCAACTGAATCGGGATGGTGATTATCAGCATAATCAGCAGCACCAGCATCACATCAATGAGGGGTGTGGTGTTCATGTCGACCATGACTTCCGGATCCGCGCTGCCACTGCTGGCGTTGCCGAGGTTCATGCCCATGGCGGTATCCTTTGAACTTTGAGTCTCACGCTTGGCCTCGTCATTCGCGCGCTGCGGGTTCGGTCAAAAACGCGATCTTGGAGATGCCTGCTGATCGGCAGGCGAAGATGACGCGACCCACGCCGTCGTAGTTCGCAGTCAAGTCACCGCGAATGTGTACTTCCGGCTGCGGATCCATCTTTGACACCTTTTTCAGCCGATCTGTGAGATCGCGAATGTCTACGATGGGCGAGTCGTACATGAACATTTTGCTGTCGGCATTAACCGAAATAACAATATCCGCAGGCTTCGATTCGCGTATCTGAATTTCTTCTTTTGGAAGCTCAACCTTGATCGAGGTCGTTACCACCGGGATGGTGATCAGAAAGATGATTAGCAGCACCAACATCACATCGACGAGCGGCGTGGTGTTGATTGTTGAGTTGATCTGGTCGTCGCCGCCGTCGGCGCTACCTACGTTCATGCCCATAGTTCAGGCTTTCTCGTGCTTATGACGTGGGACTTACTTTTTGCCACCGGCGGCGGAGGCCGAGCCGATCAGCACCGAGTGCAGGTCGGACCCAAAGCCACGAATCTTGTCCATGGTGGTCTTGTTGCGGCGAACAATCAGGTTGTAGCCCAGCACTGCTGGCACCGCGACGGCCAGACCGATGGCGGTCATGATGAGCGCTTCACCGACCGGTCCCGCCACCTTGTCGATCGAGGCTTGCCCCGACACGCCAATTTTTACCAGCGCGTTGTAGATTCCCCAAACCGTCCCAAAAAGACCGACGAAAGGAGCGGTGGAGGCAACAGTGGCGAGAATCGCAAGACCATTTTGCATGTTGCTTTGCACGCTTTCGGTGGCACGCTGAATCGATTGCGCCGTCCAGTCAGCGAAGCTGATGTGAGCGAGTAACCCTTCATGCTTTTTGGTCGACTCGAGGCCAGCTTCGGCAATAAAGCGAAACGGGCTTTGCTCTTTTAACGATTCCACGCCCTGCGAAACAGTAGGCGCTGACCAGAAGCTGTTTTCCGCCGCTCGCGCCTGTCGTCCGAGCTTTGATAATTCGAAGAATTTCGCGACCATGATGTACCACGTAGCAACCGACATAATGACCAGAATCACCAGCGTCGTCTTGGCGATGACGTCCCCTTCGTTCCAGAGCGCCTTTAAGCCATACGGGTTTTCTACCTTTTCGACTGCGGCTTTGGCGGGCTGATACGGTGCCGCTGGCGCTGGCGTCACTGTAGGCGGAACCACCGGCGGAGCGGTGGCCGAAACTGGTGCCGCGGACGATGCTGGTGCAGGGGTAGGCGACTGCGCAAACGCGACAGACAGTGGGGCACCGGCGAGCGACACTAGCGCTACGGTAGTCGCCACGAACGCGCTAAGCGCACGGGAAAAGCGTTTGGCAGAAATATGTAGCACGGACGAAACTCCTTGATTCGAGTAAAGCGCCACCGTGCGAAACTCATTCGCTCGAACAACGCAAAAATATCTTTAAGCAAGTAATGTATCGCAAGTCGCCAAATGGAGTCGGTAAGACTGCTCGAACATAATCTTCGCCCCGACTACCGCGCCGCCACGGAGGCGTCACTTCGCTACGACAGAGCCTTCCGAAGTAGCAAGCGCTCGATACTGTTGAGGGCAACATACCAGGGCTCGAATTCGGCAAACATTTCCTGATCTGACATCGTATTGAATCGTGCCTTAGGATGTGCCGCTTGCAGCGACGCGCGGGCGGATGTAAATATTGCGCGCCACGTGCGCTGACCGTCGACGCATAGCAATATGGCGCGAGTCATAGCTGTCGGATGCATCTCGCAGCGCAAGCCGGATTGGGTATGAGTCAGGACAAATGGTTTTCCGGCATGAGCATCAATGACCTCGACCAGACTCTCCCCCGAAGCGGGGTGCGTTTCGCGCAGAAAGAATGGGATGTAATCGACATCGGCATAGGGCGCGTGCGGGTCCTGCGCGCGCGTGGCAAAGAAGGCGTGCATCACCAGATCGCCACCCAACTGTTCTGCCATTTGCTCGCTTTGGGCGCGACTGGCACGCGACAATGCGGCCTGCCAATGCGGATCTGATAGCCACTGCGTAGGCTGATAGGGCAAGCGGCCCCGGTGCACGTCGGAAAAATATGGATGCAAGCCAGCGTGATCGCGGAACCACGCGTAGATCTCCGCCACGTCGTATGCGCGATCCTGCGAGTGGAGCAGCAAATCGTAGAGCCCTGCATCGCCGCCGAAATGCAGGTCAGGATGCAGCTCCGCTGATCGTGCTAACCAGTTAGTTTTCGGCAACTTCGCCAGCACCTGTTTGCACGCATCCAGTGGCGACATGTCCGGGACGAGCGGAAGCAATTGACGGAGCAGCGCTTGAGCCTGATAGATGCCCAATCGACCGATCCGCGCATAAAGCAGCAGCGCCATTGCACCATCTTCGGCAAGACTCGGCGTTAGCGCCTGCAAGCCTGCCTCGGGGCTCGGCAGGTGGTGCAGCACCCCCACACAGTTGACGTAGTCGAACGTGCCTAATCCCATTGTTGGCAGGTCGAGGAGGCTTGCCTTGACGAATTCGATTCCCGTCAAACCACGTCGCGCTGCGCGCGCTTTCGCGACATCAATCGCAGCCTGACTCACATCGAGATGCACAACGCGAGCATTCGTGATGCCACGTTCGCGCAATTGCTGCGCGAGAAAAATCGTGCCGTCGCCAGTACCACCCCCTGCCACCAGAATGCGGAAACCTGCATCGAAGTTTCGCGCACCATAAAAGCACCGATGATTGATCAGATCGAGATCATCGAGCCATGTGCCAATCAGTCGTTGGTCCTCCTCTGCCGGATCGCGCGTGGGATACGGCAGCGCCTCGTACTGCGCAGCCACCCGTGCAAGCGCGATGCGTGCAGCATCTGTCGCAGTAGCCTCACCCATGCAGCTATTTGCCAATGTGCCTGGCGAGAAATTTCTCCACTCGGCGCGCGAAGTCGTACTGATTTTCTTCTTTAAGCCAACCGTGGCCTTCTTCCCGATAGACCACCCACTCGACGGGGACGCCTCGCGCATCCAGTGCTGCCTTCATACGCTCGCCATGAATGAGTGGTACGCGGAAATCTTCACCCCCATAGGCCATCAGAATCGGCGCTTTGATTTCTGCCGCCCGCTGTAGCGGTGAGGCGCGACTCATGAGCTCTTTGTCCTTATCGGGATCGCCGATCATGTCGTTCATCCGGTATCTGGTCCAGTCTGAGTCCGAGGTGTCCGACCATGTCACGGTATGCAGTAGCACCGGGTCAGTAACCCCGACATAGTTGATGCCGCATTTGTAAAGATCAGGATCTTTCACCAGTCCCATCATCGTGGCGTAGCCACCGTAGCTCGCGCCCATGATGCAGACGCGCTTCGGATCAACGATGCCTTTTTTTACGAGATTCTGCACACCGTCGGTTAGATCATCCTGCATGGTCAGGCCCCACTGCTTCCAGCTCGAACGAAAGTGTCGCCAGCCATTGCCCTCAGTGCCGCGAAAATTCGGTTGCAGGACGGCGTAACCTCGCGTCGCCAGAAATTGCGCCATCGGATCGTATGTCCACTCGTCGCCACGCACCCACGGCCCTCCATGCACAAAAACAACCAGCGGCAGATTGCTGCGTTCTACCTTTGGCGGATACGTCACGTAGGCCGGGATCCCAGCGCCGTCGCGGCTTTCGTAGCGCATGAACACGCGCTCACCGAGACTGTTGGCGTTCATCCACGGCTGTGCGGCACCAACCTCTTCCAGCTTGCGATTGACGGGGTCGAACAAGAAATATTCCGCCGCAACGCGATCAGACTGCGACACCACGAGCAACGATGACGAATCTGTGGTTCTGCTCAGGCGATTAATGCGGTTGGGCAACGTCGCATCCAGCATACCGTGCCAGCGCGACCATTGCTGATCCAGCCACACGAACGACGGTTTGTCGCCATTGACGGCAACGCCGACCAGTGTTTTCTGTACGCTGTCAAAAATCAATCCATCGGTGAGATCGTAAAACGGATCTGAAGCGATCTTTTCACCGAGCGCGCCAGTATCCGTCTCAAGCTTGTAAATCGCGGCCTTGTCGTCGTCTTTGGCCCGCGCCGACACGTACAGCGCACCGGCCCAGTCAAAAGCCAGCGGCGTCACGCCGTCACCATCCTTGAGACTTGATGTATGAACCAGCTTCCACGGAGCTGCGGCCGTTGGCCGCACCCAAAGCTTGAAAATCTCCGCCTTCTCGATTTGCACTGCTGCGCGTGGTACGCCTTCCCGATCAACGACCCAACTGGTAACACCGCCAGGCGCATCGAAGGTCAACAACTGCTTGGCACCGGTCCGGGTGTTCAATCGATAAACGTCGGAAAATTTCGCGCTACGCTCGTTGGTCACCGCAAAAATTTCGTCGCTATCGTCGCCAACGCGCGCCAGCATGCGGGTGTAGCGGTAAACACGCATGCCGCTCGACATCAGGTTGGCAGCCGATGGCGCAATTTCTCTGGGTGCCTGACCATCCCGATCAATCGCGTAGAAACCGCCGCCGCGCTGCTCGCCGAGCCCAGCCTTGAAGTCAATGGTGGAATACACGAGGCGCTTGTTGTTGACCCACCGAATGTTGCTGACATCGTTTTCCTTAAACGCGGTGACGGCGACGCTCGACTTCCCTTTGAGGTCAACTACGACGAGGTTCTGACGGCCATTCACTGGCGCAATCGCGGCGAGAAATTGCCCATTGGGCGAAAGTACCGCGCCCGAGAATTTTGAATGGCGGAAAAAATCTTCTACCGGCGTTACCTGAGCGGTGGCGACCATCGATCCGCTCGCGATCATGATGGCGGTCATGACCGCCATCGCAGTACACGCAACGCCTGCGGCACGAAGCCACTCAGCACGATTCGTGATTCGATTCATTTTCAACACTCCTTAATCCACACCGTCGCTGCAAACGATGATCATACTGCACCCATTCGAGGACGCTTTTGCACGGCGCAACACGACACTGATCAATTCGAAACCGAAAAATGAAAAAAGCCCGCTCCCTGACGGGTCGCGGGCTTTATTTAGGCAATTACGCCCAATGACTCAGCCCCTAAAGGGCTGGGTCAGCATCGAGCTTTACTTGAATTTGTATTCGAGCGCAGCGCGATAGGTACGACCCCGAGGGTCAACGTACGTTGGGTCAAATCCAACCTGAAAGTACGCGTTCTGAATGGTGAATGGTGGGTGGCGATCCGTGAGGTTACGGACGCCGAGTTTCACTTTCAGGTTCTTGATACCAGACCAGGTCAGGGCCGTGTCCCATGTCTCGTAAGGAGACACTTCGCGGGTACCGCCCTGATCGGCGTACGCGCTCTGCCAGTTATAGCCCAGATAAGCATTCCACGGGCCACGATCCCACGAGACCGATGAGGTGTGCTTAAACCGAACCACAGGGCCGAACGTTGCGTATTGACCCACGTTTTCGGTCTCTACGGCGCCAACCCCGGTGCGCGACTTTTGTGATCCAAGGTAGGTTCCTTCCATGCCCAGCGTGAAGTCACCGACCGCAGTCTTCGGAACGCGCAGTTTGATCGACGCATCAAAGCCGCTGGTTTTCTGCGACGAAACGTTGCCTGTAACAGCCCGGATGAAACTGATTACCGTTCTTCCAGTCGCCGCATCCACCTTGGTGATGATGTCCGGCGAGTAGATACTGCTGCTGGTTCTTGTGACTGGGTTGTAATTGGCGATGTAGTCTGCCAATTTTGTATCACCAGTGATGGTGCCGATCACGTCGCGCTGGTCAATGTTGAAGTAGTCAACGCGCAGCGAAACGTTTGGCGTTGGCTCAGCGACCAGACCGATCGTAAACTGCTTGGATTTCTCCGGCTTCACGTTAGGATTACCGCCTTGCCTTACAGTCAATTGGGCGTTGCAATACTTCGGATCAAAGCGCGTGGTGCATCCGGCTGCTCCGCCGTACAGCGGATCATCATAGGCTCCTCCGGTATTGGTCTGTGTCTGTGGCAACAAGAGATCAGGCAGTGTTGGCGCACGGAAACCTTCACCGTAAGAACCACGCAGCAAAATCTCCTTCATCGGCTGCCAACGCAGGCCCACCTTAGGTGTCACAGCATTGCCGAAGTCGCTATAGCGGTCGTAGCGAACAGCAGCTTGTGCTTCGAGATTCTTGACAATCGCAGCGCTGACTTCGGTAAACAGGGCCGTCACATTGCGCTTGCCGACCACCGGCAACTGATCGCCGCCACCGCCAAGCACGTCGCCACTATTGAGCACGGCCAGCGGGACATCGCTGTACTTTTCCTGCCGCGCTTCGCCGCCAAAAGACAACGCGAGCGGACCCGCCGGAAGCTGCGCAATTTCGCGCGAAAGATTGAAGTCAAAGCCATTGTTGGTGGACTTCGATTGCCGCACGTCTTGCAAAATCAGGGTTGAGCGCAGCAGCGCCAAACCGGCGGCATCGTTAGTGCCCCACAGGTTGATGTTGCCGGTGGCTACTGCTGGAAGGAACTTCGACTCAAACACCCAGCCGCCGACATACTTGTCGGCTACTTTGGACTGCGCGCTGTAGAGCCCGGTCTTATAGTCCCATCCTGCCACGATTCCTTCGAGTCCGATCAGCGCACGGCCCTCGTCAGCCTGAGGCTGGTTGGAGCGACCGCCCAACTCAATCGTACGGTAGTAAACATTCAGTGGGCCTGTGAGCGTGACGCCAGGAATCCCTGGCGTGATGCCCTTGCCTGGGTAGAAACGACCATTGGCCGGGTAGAGCAACGGGTCGCCGTTAAACGTCGTCGCTTCCGATGCTGGCACCGGTGACACCGTGAACGTTGTCTTTTGCGTTGCGTAGTTAAGTTCTGCAATCAGTTTGTTATTCGCGTTGATCTGGAACGCAGCCGCTCCCACAAACGAAAGCTTCTCGGTCGGGGTGACCGTGTCGATTACGCTAGCGTAGTCAAAACGGCAGCGCGAATCAGTTGCACTAGTGCCGAGCGATGTGGGCGGTGTGCAGTTCTTGCCGTATCTGTTGGCGAATGGATTGACGAAGCCTGCGTCGGTCAGGATGTTCGCCGGAAACGAGTTCGAACTGAGTCGGTTGACCAGAATGGCATTGGTGGTGGCATCGCGAATCAAGGCGGTTTGCGAGAACCCACGGTCAGCCGCTTTCAGGGCTTCCTGCTTGTAGTAGTTAAACGAGCCGAAGACGTTAAAGCCATCCTTGGCGAGATCGCCAAAGCCGATGGTTGCGGTTGCGCTGTAGTACTTGCCGTCGCCCTTGCCGCCAGGCATCGCAGCCTGAATTTCAGCGATACCGCCGTTGAAATCACGACGCGTAATGAAGTTGATCACACCTGCGATCGCGTCGGAACCATAAATAGCCGACGCGCCGTCGCGCAACACTTCAACGCGCTCGAGGGCTGCGAGGGGGATGGCGCCCAGATTCACCGCACCGCCGTCAAATGCGTACACCGCGAGACGACGACCGTTCAACAGCACCAGTGTGTTGTTTGAACCGAGGCCGCGCAACGAGGCACCGGCGAAGCCCGGGCGACCCGAGTCGCCGAGGGCGAGCGAGGAGTTGTAGCCGCCGCCGTTGTTGGCCGACAAACGCTCAATCAAGTCCGCAGCAGAGACAGCACCGCTGCGCTCAATTTCCGCCCGGGTGATGATCGTGACGGGCAGCGAGGTTTCGCTGTCGATGCGTTTGATGTTCGAGCCCGTGACTTCCACGCGCTCAACCTTTTGCGGCTCGACAGGCTGCGCGTAGGCCGCGCCGGACACCGCCATTGCAGCCATTGCGTTGATAACCGCAAGCGCGATGTGCTTTCGCTTGATAAGCATGTTTTCCATAAAGCTCCCCGAAAGATGACAAAAATAGACTTGATCATTTTGCATCACGGATTGCACGCTGTCAGCTTAATGTGATCAGGTTGAGGCGCTGACCTGCCGCCATCTAATGCTGTATTCGCCCAAGATCACGATCGTAAGTATTTGATTAAGTTAAGTATTCAGTTTTGCTGATGCGGAATTGGGTGACGCATACGGTTTGAAACGACGCAATCTTCCAAGCATTCTAGGCAATCAGCTTTTGCCCACATTGACTGTTAGAACGGGGCTACATGCTATTTATGGCATAAGTCGACTTTGGTTGTAATGCGGATTCAGCCCCTTTATAGCCAAGGTTTCGCGTAAAAGTTGGTTCGCACTCGTTGCGTTCATGCAACAGCCTCAAGCAGGCAATGAGCATCGCGATATCGAATATTCCCGCGCGTCTGTGCCGTCGCCCATCGCGACCGGGTCATGCAGCATCGCCTGACTTTGCGCGCTTCGCCATTGCCGCGTGGGTCTTCTCACGGCGCAACTCGGTCGGTTAGAAGGTCGTCAGCGCTGCCTCGGATCAAGCGCATCGCGCAGCCCATCCCCCAGTAAATTGAACGCCAGCACCAGCAAAAAAATCGACACGCCGGGCCAGATCGCCATCCACGGCGCCTGCTCGACGTAGTTCTTTGCGGTGTTGAGCATGCTGCCCCAACTTGGCGCGGGTGGTTGCTGACCGAGCCCCAGGAAGGACAAGCTGGCTTCAGCAATAACTGCGGCGGCAATCGCAAGTGTGGCCTGCACGATGACAGGCGCGGTGATGTTGGGCAGCACGTGGCGGAGTGCGATGCGCAGCGGTGGATTGCCCACGGCGCGCGCAGCTTCGATGTAATCTTCAACGGCGACGTTGATCACCTGAGCTCTTGTCAGCCGCACGAATAGGGGTGTTGCCGAGACGCCGATGGCGATCATGGCGTTGGTCAGGCTGGGCCCGAGGAACGCCGCTAGTGCAATGGCAAGAATCAGAAACGGGCAGGCGAGAAATGCATCGGTGATTCGCGAAATCACGCCGTCGACCACGCCGCCGAGAAAGCCAGCCGCCAATCCAATGGGCACCCCAAGCATCAAAGAAATAGACACCGAAACGACGCCTGCCAGCAGCGAAGCACGCGTGCCCCAAATGACGCGGGAAAGCACATCGCGACCCAATTCGTCGGTGCCAAACCAGTGCGCAGCGCTCGGCGCTTTTCGCACGGCACCCCAGCTGGTGGCAACTGGATCTGCGGGCGCGATCATCGGCGCGAACAGCGCGAGCAAAACGAAGATGACGACGACTGCAAGCCCGACCAGCGCACCGCGACGGCGAAGCAGGCGACGCCATGCACGCTGCCATGGCCCCGCCTCGGCAATGACCGCTTGCGAACCGGGTAAAGCGATAGCGACACCCATACTCAGCGGCGCAGTCGCGGGTTGACCAGAAAATACGCGAGGTCCGCCAACAGGTTCAGCGTGATGTACGCCGTGGCGGTCACCAGCACCACGCCCTGAACCACTGAGTAGTCACGGTTAAAAACCGAATCCACAATCAGCTTGCCAAAGCCTGGGATGGTGAACACCTGTTCGGTCAGCACCGCTCCTGAGAGCAACGTGCCCAGTTCCAGCGCGCCTAGCGTAATGATTGGCGTCAACGCGTTGCGAAGTGCGTGCTTGAGTACAACCGTGCGCTCGTTCAGGCCCTTGGCGCGCGCGGTGCGCACGTAGTCCGACGACAGCACCTGCAACATCGCGCTCCGCGTGTGCCGCATCAGAACGGCGGCAATCGCGTTGCCCAGGACAAACGCGGGCATGATCATCGCGGCAAGGTTCGCGCCCAGGTCTTCAAACGGACTGACGTAGCCCGAGGCTGGCAGCCACCCAAGCTGCACCGAGAACAACAAAATCATCAAAATGCCGAGCCAGAAGTTAGGTGTCGACAGGCCCCATAACGCAAACACATTGGCTGCATAGTCCCATGCCGAGCCGCGGCCAACGGCCGACACAATGCCCGCTGGAATGCCGATAAGCAACGCGATGACCATCGCCAGCAGCGCAAGCTCGATGGTCACCGGCAGCTTTTGCGCAATGAGCGTTAGCACGGGTTGCTGCGTGCGGATCGACTCACCCAAATCGCCGCGCACCACGCCGCTGACCCAATAGCCGTAACGCACGGGCAACGGCTCGTCTAGATGCAGCTTGGCACGCAGATAGGCCACCACCGTGGGGTCCTGCTCCTCGCCCGCCAAAATTTTTGCGGGATCGCCGGGCAGCAGCTGCTGCAAACCGAAGATCAGCATCGACACCAGCACCAGCGTTGGCACGATGGTGATCAGGCGTTTGACGAGGAACTCGAACATTGCGTTATTACTCAGCCAACAAAATGTGACTTGTTCGGCTGGCCCCCTCTCCCTGGGGGAGAGGGTTGGGGTGAGGGACTTCGCACGCGTTGCCAGGTCGTAGCGCAACCACCCTCTCCCCCGCCCTCTCCCCCAGGGAGAGGGAGTCAAACCGTTGGCAATAGGACATGTTTAACTGACTCATTAATAAGCCTCGAAGTAGGTCTAGATCATGACGATCAGGGCGCGAGCTTCAAACCACTGACTCGCAGCAGTCCGTCCGGAATATTGCGCACGCCTGATAGCTTGGCGTTGTACGCCCACAGCCAGTTGCGGTGATAGGCGTAAATGATGGGGCGCTCTTTGAGCACACGCGCGGCGATTTGCTCAAACACTTTTTTGCGCGCCGCAGGATCGCGTAATTCACGCGACTGCGCGAGCAGCTTGTCAGTCTCTGCATCACAGTATCCGGTGTAATTGAGCGGCTGCTTGCAGCCGTGAAAGCTGAACAAATTACCGTCAGGATCGGCGCGCCCACTCCACGCCAGCACGTACGCTTCGAACTCGCCACGATCAGCCATGTTGAGCGACGTTGCAAATTCGGCCGCCTGAATCTTGATATCGAAACCGGCTTCCTTCGCCATCGCCTGCACCACTTGAGCAAGCTTTTGTGCATCCGAGGTGGTCGCTGTCACAAGCGTGAAACTCGGATTTGGTTCGCCAGCTTCTTTCAGCAATGCCTTGGCGCGAGCGATATCTCGCTTCGGAATTGGACTGCCCTTTGCGTAAAAGGAATTATCCGGCGGCACCCATTGGTTACCAACGACCGCTTCGTTGTCCATCACGACCTGCACCAGTCCCTGGCGATCCAGCGACAACTCAAAGGCCTCGCGAACCCGGGCGTCGCGGCCGAGTGGATTTTTCTTTGCCTGCTCGCTTTTGCCAATATTGATGGTGATGCCCTGATAGCCCAGTTCGACGATACGTGAAGTCTTCAGTTTTTTGTCGGCCTGAAGCTTTTCCATGTCGCTGGAACTGA
Source organism: Burkholderiales bacterium (assembly GCA_043758415.1). GTDB lineage: Bacteria > Pseudomonadota > Gammaproteobacteria > Burkholderiales > Casimicrobiaceae > Casimicrobium. The sequence continues at coordinate 3,901 of JAYVNO010000304.1, read as the reverse complement.
CCCGCTCAATAAAGTCAAGCTGCCCGGATTTGAGATTGGCCAGACGCACCGTCCCGTCCGGAATCGGCGTGTAAACCACCTTGTCAAAATGGATCGCGGACTTGTTCCAGTACTGCGGAAAACGCTCGAACACCATGCGATCCTGTGCGATCCGTTCCACGAACTTGAACGGTCCGGAACACACCGGTTTGGTGCCGAACTTGTCGCCCGCAGCTTGGGCTGCTTTCGGGGACACCATCATGCCCGCGCGGTCTGCGAGCTGCGCCAGAAGCGGCGAGAACGGTGCTGACAGATTCAAGCGGACCGTCGCCGCATCGACAACATCAACGGTTGTCACCGGGGCCAGTTCGCCACGGCGATTGGAACCCGGCAGCGTCTTGTGGCGTTCGATGTTGAACTTGACCGCTGCCGCATCAAACTTCTCGCCGTCGTGAAAGGTGACGCCGGGTCGCAGCTTAAGTGTTAGCGCTTTGCTATCGGCAGACCACTCATAGGAGGTGGCCAGTTGAGACACGATTTCAAGTTTTTCATCGATATCAAACAGCTTGTCACACAGCGCGGCGAATACAACCCGTCCCACGAAACTGCGCGCAAGCGAGGGGTCAAGCACGTCCGGATCTTCGGCAAGACCCACGCGCAGAGTCTGCGCACCGGCGAGGACAGGAACAAGGACCAGGCATAGCGCTGGCAAAAAGGATCGCGTCAGAAATTTCATGGTTAACAGCTCCAGAGTAAACGTGGCAGATTATTGAACAATGCTTCATCGCGCTTGTGCGATAAGCGATGTCGGAGATACGAACGCTGACTGCAACCGCTCGAGACGGCGCTGCGCAGCAGAAATGATGGCGCGTTCAGGCACCAATGCGGTGGCCGGAATTTCACGCCAGAAGTGGCAGGCAACAGACTGTACTCCGACCAATTCCAAAACGGGTGCTCGTTGCGAGCACAACGCCTGAGCATAATGGCAACGCGTATGAAAATGGCAGCCTGCGGGCGGACTCATAGGGCTCGGCACATCGCCGCCGACCAACACGCGTTCGCGACGCAAGCCGGGCGACGGCAGCGGAATCGCGGACAGCAACGCCTGCGTGTAAGGATGACGCGGCGTGGCAAACAGCGCTTGTTTTTCGCCGATTTCAACCACCCGCCCCAAATACATCACCGCGATGCGTGTGGCGATGTGCTTGACCACGGCCAGGTCGTGCGCGATGAATAGATACGCAATACCAAATTGCTTTTGCAGATCCTGCAGCAGGTTCACCACTTGCGCCTGCACCGACACGTCAAGCGCGGAAACGGCTTCGTCGCAGACAATCAGTTTGGGCTCAGCGGCGAGCGCTCGCGCGATGCCCACACGTTGCCGCTGCCCGCCGGAAAACTCATGCGGATAACGCTGCGCGTGTTCCGGCGCCAGGCCCACAGTGTGCAGCAGTTCGGCAACCCGTTCGCGATGACGTCCTGTATGCAGGCCATGCAACATCAACGGTTCGGTCAACGTCTGGCCAACGGTCATGCGCGGGTTTAGTGATGAATACGGGTCCTGAAAAATGATTTGCATCTCGCGGCGTTGCGCGCGCAGCCCCGAGGCATTGAGCAAGCTCAAGTCTTCGCCTGCAAATGAAACCCGGCCCGAGCTGGCATCTAGCAAACGCAGCACCAGGCGCCCGAGTGTAGATTTGCCGCAACCTGATTCGCCCACTACACCCAGCGTCTCACCCGCGGCGAGATCAAAGTCGACCCCGTCCACAGCGCGTACCGAACCGCTCACCCGTCCAAACACGCCGCGACGCACCGGAAAGTGTTTGACCAGTTGTTCGACACGAAGCAGTGCGGCGTCACTCATGCTAGCAACGCTTCGTTTTGCCGCGCCATGAGCTGGTCTGGATCAAGCGGCGCTTTAAAGCACGCGGACTGGTGCTGCTCGCCGACATCGCGCAGCTCCGGCGCTGCGACGCGGCATTGAATATCGGCATACGGGCAGCGATCAGCAAAGCTACAGCCCTTGCCGCGCCGCAAGGGGCTCGGCACTTGTCCCTCGATGGACGCAAGGCGCGTGCGCTCAACTTCAAGCCGCGGAATAGAGCCCAGCAAGCCGACGGTATACGGATGCTGCGGGGTTTCGAACAAGGCATTCACCGGGGCGCGTTCGACGACGCGACCGGAGTACATCACCAGCACTTCGTCAGCCACTTCAGCGACCACACCGAGATCGTGCGTGATCAGAATGATGGCGGTGCCGGTCTCCTGTTGCAGCGTGCGCATCAGCTCAAGGATTTGCGCCTGAATGGTCACGTCAAGCGCGGTGGTCGGCTCGTCGGCAATGAGCAGTCGAGGGTCGCAGGCCAGCGCCATCGCGATCATGACGCGCTGGCGCATGCCGCCCGAGAGCTTGTGCGGATATTCGTGAAAGCGCTGCTCAGGTGCCGGAATGCGCACTTTGGTCAGCATCGCGATCGCCCGCTCCATCGCCTGTGCACGAGTGATGGGTCGATGTCGCAGCAGCGCCTCGACAATCTGCTCGCCGATGGTGAACACTGGGTTCAACGACGACATCGGTTCCTGAAAAATCATCGCCATGCCGTTACCGCGCAGGTCCTGCATGTGACGCGGCCTGGCACCCACCAGCTCGCGGCCCTCGAACTGAATGGAACCGCTGCAGATGCGACCAGGCGGGTTCGGTAGCAGACCCATGATGGACAGGGCAGTGACGCTTTTGCCGCAGCCGGACTCGCCAACGATGGCCAGCGTCTTGCCTGAGTCCACCGTAAAACTGACGTCATCAACGGCGGCAAATTCGCCGTCGTCGGTTTTAAATTGCGTCCGCAAGTTGCGAACATCGAGCAAGGCTGCCATCAGCGGCGTCCGTCACGTGCGGCGTGAAAGGCGGAAATACGTGCTTCGATCTCGATCCGATCAGTCAGGCCCACCGTATCGTGGCGGCCAGCGAGGCACGCAATGAACGGTTGATAGCGGTCAAGGCTTTTGCGATAGAGCCGCTGCAATTCAGTGACGGGCTCGTCATGGTCGTCAACCCGCAGGTCAAGCTGCGGGTAGTCTTCATCGCCATATAGCAGCAGCGCGGCGGCCTGCTTGCCCCGCTTGTCGCCGCCAGCCGCCTCGCCTGCAGCCATCGCCGCGAGCAGACGCTCAGCCATCGGCAGCGCGTGCGCATCAATGTACGCGCGTGCCGTTTCAGTGAGTACCTGCGGGCCGGCGAGCATGTTGCCAGCGACGCTAAAGTCGTCAAATATCTGGTGGCCGCACCATTCGATACAGCCGGAACCGGTGTGTGCTGCGGCGACACCGGACGCCGGCAGCACATGCAGCTGACGTTGCGCGCTGCCGGCATCACCCGCCGTGAGCGTGTTGATGACGTCGACCGCTGATCGACCTTCGGCTAGCAGCGTCATGCCACCGGGCCCATACAACGGGTTCATTAGTGCCTGAGTGGATAGCGCGCCGACGCCGCGGCGAATGTGCATGCAGAGCGATCCGACGGCAAAAAAGCGGCTGGCGATGGCGGCACCCAGCCGCCCTTCGTTATCGCGCGCAAGGATGGACCACGTCACAGCGCGAGGCTCTGCGTGCGGGCGCACTGAACAACGATCAGACGATCATCGCCGTCGTTTAGGCTGATCCGGCGGTAGCAATAAAAATTCATCGCTTGGTTGTGAAAATCGCTTGGGCCCGGCGATGTTGCGGCGCGTCTGGACCCATGATTGCGACAAGAAGATTTAGTTGAATGATACGGACTGGATAGTGCAAGCACCGTGCCACAGTCCATTCCTGCTGCCGACGTGTGGCGACAGCGTTCGCTACCCGTTATCGCAGCAAGTTCAGCGCTGAGGCCTCCCCGGCGCTGCGTCCACGACGCTTCGGCTCATGCTGCTCGACGCCAAGC
>JAYVNO010000303.1:0-55486 GCA_043758415.1 Burkholderiales bacterium | reverse complement strand
TTTCATCTGTAACTCCTGCTTGCCAGACCGTCATCGGTCCAGCGTGAGGCCCAGAGTTTCCACTTATTCCACTGTTCAGTTTTGCGAAGCCACTTCTTCTAGCCAAGCGATATTTCAGTCAGATGACAGCGCGCCATAAACTCAAAGCCTTGCCCGACAGGTCGCGGAACGGGTGCGCTGTGGTCTCTTTTGAAGCTGCGCAACGCTGGCACGGGGCCGCTACACAATGGTATTGAAACGCAACCACGCCCTACATGCCCTTTGGAGCAGTGGCGCCAGCGGTGGCGTGGGGCATTTATCGGAGCCACAGCCGATATTGCGGTAACTTGCTGCGCACGAGCCTAACGTTTACAAGATCATCGCTGCTAGGCGTCGCGCCATCCGTGCCGATCACATCAAGGCGTCCACACTCCCGGTCACAACACGCGTTGTATGCGTCCGAAGCGACCCCTACGTCGTGCCGCTTGTCACCCTGACGTGGCCACAAAGCGCACCCGCATCACGAACGCTATCTACCCGGAGGCACCTTGATTACTGACGGCACAGACAGCATCAAAGTACCCGTTTGCAAGGGGTCGCACTTCGCAATAAACGGTAAATTTCTTGTATTCAATGTTAAAAAATAATACAATATTATCTTTTACAAATTTGGAGTGAAGTTCGATGAAATCCGCTACGGTAGCTGCACGGCCAGCATCAAAACCTGTCGTCAAAGTCGCCGCCCGTAAGGCGACAGCAACTAAACCCGCAGCCGTGACTCCCGCAAAAGTTGTCGCGCCCGTCAAAAGTGCTGTACCTACAAAGCAGGTGCCTGGCCGCAAACCAAGCGCCCCCGTCACGACAAAAATCGCACCCAAAATCCCCACTAAAACTACAGCGGCTATAGCGAAAGCAGTGAGCCCCATCATGCGCGACAGCTTCACCATGACGACTGCCGATCAGGAGTTGCTCAAAAAATGTAAGCGTGACGCGATTACGGCGGGCCGAGACAGCACCAAGAAAAGCGAGATCGTCCGCGCAGCCCTGCGCCATTTCGCGTCACTTTCGCCATCAACGCAACTCATGGAAATCAATGGGCTAGATCCGGTTAAAACGGGTCGCCCGAAGAAGAAATAACTGCGTGCGGTGTCGACGCATCACACTTCGAACGCGGTATATCCGCACCATCGCAGGCTGCAACATCACACCGCCTTCGTGCACAGGGGCACACTACGAGTCAGGATTGCGGCGACTAATCAAACACTTTGTCGTCAAACGCTTCGGAAAAAACTTTCCATTCCGACGTGATGTTGTCTGCGCATACGACGCTCGCTTTGCGCAACAGCTTCGGCCACTGCTCGTCGCTGGCAAACGCCATCAGTTCGTCGGCGATCGCAGATCGCTGACGACCGCTGCCGCGTAAGTGCGACCACGCTGTGCATTGACCGATAGCCTGCATCAATTCGTCAAACCGACGTGGGTCGCCATCTTTCTCGGTGAACGACACACGATCTGCGGAAGGCTGCAAATCTCGCAGCACGTAGTCGCGCCCGCCCATCATCACTGCATGCAGAAACGCCACTGGGATCGCCTGCGCACGCCGCGCAACGGCAACGACGCGCTCGCCCTGATTCACCCACGTCGGCTGCTTAAGCGTCAACGCATTGGTGAGCGCCGAAGGCGTCGCTTGCTTCAAGTCCAGAAGATAGTTATTGTCCGGGCTGCCTTTGCCGCGCACCAGCATCACAAAGCGATCCACGCCGAGGCTGCCATTGCCAGCGATGCGTCGGGCCACATCCAGCACCTCGTAGAAATCGGGCTCACTTTGTGTTTTAGCGAATTGCTGCATGAATTCCCCGACCTGCGCATGCTGCTCCTTACTTGCAGCAAGCGCGCGTTTGCCATCGATCAATAACGCGCGCTTCTTGCCATTTTTTGTAGTTCTCGAATCAAGAAAATCTTTTCGTTTACGCTCACTCGCTGCCGCAAGCAATTCATGAACCGGGCCAATCGCGGTCTCTCGCTCAAGCCAGCGCGCGCTGCCGTTTCGAAGCTCGGTGAAATAGGAGATGAGCAGCGCATCGACGAGCTTACGCACTCGATCCGCCTTGAACTCAAGTTCCGCGCAGGCCAAGCGCACGCTCGTCAGAAGACGCACGATGTCCCAGGTCGCAGGAATCAGCGCAGCCTCGTCAAAGTCATTGATGTCGAAATAGGTCAGCCGATTGTCGCCCTTGTAACTACCAAAATTTTCCAGATGCAAGTCACCACACGACCAGACGGCGGGCGCTTTAGCAAATGTTTTTTGCTCGGGTAATTGGCCCGGAAATAGATGGCAGGTTGCTCGCAAGTACACGAACGCGCTGCTGCGCATGTTGCGATATTTCATGGCAAGTCGCTCAGGATCGCGGCGTTCGTTGTATTTTTTTATCTGGGTCGCGAGTTTGGTGAGTTTACTCATGGTGGCTACTTTTTAGGCGGCTAATCATCCATTAATAATACGATAATATTGTTTAATGAATCGACGAAAAAATCGATCAGTCGCGCCAATGTGTCAATGATTCAATCCCAGCACGGCTACAAGATGACAACTGGTACCGGCAACCACGAATCCGTGCCAGACCGCGTGCGCGTACCTGATACGCGAATCGAGCAAAAAGAAAGCAACGCCCACGGTGTAGGCAATGCCGCCCGCGAGCAGCCAAAGCATTCCTGATTGGGGTAAGCGCTCGATCAGCGGTGTGGCGATGGTCAACACCGTCCAACCCATCAACAAGTACAGGCCGGTGGAAACTAACGGATGCGAGAGCTGACCGCACGCTTTCAGGATAAAGCCCGAAAGCGCAAGCAGCCAGACTAGGGCCAACAGCCAATATCCCCACTCGGCATCGAGAGAGCCCAATACAAAAGGGGTAAAGCTACCGGCAATGAAGAGATAGATTGCGCCGTGATCGAGCCGCAGCAGAACAAGCCGCACACGCCCCTCAGGCAACGCGTGATACAGGGTGGAACACAGGTAGAGCAGCACCAACGTCGCCGCAAAAGCCACGCTGCCTGCGACATTGCCGGCACGGGATGGTGTCGATCCTGACAGTTGAAAAAGAAACGGTATCGCGGCCACCGCCGCCGCTAGTGCGATCACGTGGACGATGGTGTTCGCCACCTCTTCGCGTGCCGACTGTCGCCTCTTACTCACTTTGGTTTTTCAGATGTAGAGTTCGGCGCCCAATGCGGTAGTTCGGCAACACGGGTACTTATTACGCAGCGCCAGCCATTTGCGCGACAGGCGCTGTACGCGCAACACCAAATTGCTGATTGGCCGCTTCTGGTGGCAAGGCGACCGCGAACGGCTTTGACTGCGACGCTACTTTGCTGTCGGGCTTTTCCTGTGCGCGCTTGCGCTTACGAAGCTGGCGTCGATAGGCTTCCGAATCCAGTACCGCCGTAAAAGGCTCGTCGACTCGATTGGTCTCGGCGAAAATGCGTGCGGCTTGCCCCATTTGCTGCCGGAATGTCGCGTTCATCAGGTGCGCCATCGCATCATGCAGACTGCGCACATCGTTGCCGCGCACCATCAAACCGGTGACGCCATGCTGCATCAACTCTGCTGGGCCACCAATATCGGTCACGATGACCGGGAGACCCGAGGCTTGCGCTTCCAGCGGTGCGTTACCCCAGGTGTCGGTCGTGCTTGGGAAAACTTTTACGTCGCACGACGCAAGTGCGGCAGCCAATTCCTCGCCATGCAAGTAGCCGGTAAAGGTCACGGGTAGACCGTCAAACTGAGTCGCCAGCTTCGAACGGTACGGCCCGTCGCCAATGATGATCATGTGCGCATGGGCGCCGCTAACCACCAATTTCCCGAAGGCCTGCGCCAGCAGATGGAGATTTTTCTCTACGGCAACTCGGCCGACGTAAACAAATTTGACAACATCGTTTCCGATGCCGAAGTTCGGCCAGTAAACCTCGCTGCGGTTACGCGGATGGAAGCGATCAACATCAACCCAACGATCAAGAATGAGTAACTTGCGATTGCGCAAACCGCGCTTATGAAGCAATTTGGCCACGAATTTTGACGGCACCAGCATTTCGTCAACCGAGTGATAGAAGAACAACATGTACTTCCATGCAATCGCTTCCAGGCTCACGTCCTTGGTGTAGTTTTCAACGTACTCGGGAATGCTGGTGTGATAAGTCGCAGCGGTTTCGATTTGCAATAGCTTGGCGGCGATCAGGCCCGCAATACCGATCACACCGGGGGTGCTGAGCTGAATCTTTGTGAAGCCTCCCTCCTGCAGGTATTTCAGCATGTCAAGCATTGGTGGAAAGCAGATTTGCAGACCGTCATACTCCGGAAATCCAAGATTTGCGACTGAGGTGAAGAGCTTGAGTCGACCGCTTTCGATGTATTTCTGGGTCACAGGATCAAACAGGTGCCGTGCCAATTCTTCCGGGGACACACAGGTCACAACGGTGAAATCAATGTTGCGGCGCACCGCCTCACGGATCATGCGCTTGATGCTGTTCGACACGCCATTGACGTCGAAGAACGTATCGGTGATCAGGGCGATCTTTTGTGGCTCGTCGACCTTGAATGCATCACGTACATCGCGCGCGATCTGGCAATCGGCGCTTTGCTGCATAAACGCCACCAGGTAGGGCAGCGACACAAAGAGGTTTGATGACACCAGCGCCACGGACTCTTTAATTGCGCTGACAACATTAAGCGAATTAGCGCGGCGCAGACTGCTTACGTAATGCGCAAAAATTCGGTTGACCAGCGTTTTGATGACTATGAAAATCCGATCATCCATGGTTAGCGTCGCATTCAACTCCGCGCGAAACATGGCGTCATCGAGCATCAAATAGACCTGCGTCTCAAGCACGGTATCAAAGGGTTTTCCCAAGCTCGCGTCACTGCGCATCTGTTTCAGACGATGCAACCAAAGTCGGGTTTGAAACGACAGCTTGTCGGCCCATGTCTGAGTATCACTATCAAACACCAGTTTCAGCAGCGACTGCATCGGGCCACCCACGCTAATCGACTTCGCTGACGTGGTTTTTGCCTGACGCTGCGCGCCGCCTTCGTACAACAGTTTGAGAATGGAATGCGCGATGGTTATCGGCCCACCATGCGCGCCCGCAGGACGACTGGTTCTGGCACGAATTGACTCGACCAGCGTGTTAGCGGAGACCGCCGATGTGCCGAGCGCAAATTCAGTCCACGTCGCACCCGGATTGATGCCGGAGTGGTCGTCCGATCCACCCACCACCGACTTGAGCCACGGTGTTGAGCCTTTGGGCGCAATGTCGTGCACATTAGCAAGCCGATCAATGGTGTCCCGATTCAGGCCACGCACGATCTCCCATGTCAGCTCGTTGAGCACCTTAGTTCGGGCACCGTTCTGAACCTCAAGGCAATTGCACAATAACAGTGCTTTTTCGATATGTCCCGCCGTTAGCGATCCCTCTCGTCCATACGGGCGATTTTGTGTGCTCATTAACGGATGCGTCATGAAATAGACAAGTTTGTTGGACTCGGGTTGCAGGTGTTCCAACGCAATCTGCGCATCAACGTAGCCAACCATTTCGTACACGTTGCCGCGCAGCCGGTTGACCTCCGAAAACTGCGCCTCCGTCATGTTGGCAACCGTGATGTGAATGTTGCAACCGTCTTCCGGAAACGTGGTGGTCATTTCCGAGCTGATGAAAACATCTGACAAGCCTCGATCAAGTAGCTCACGGACGCCGTCAATCGAGTTGTGGTCGGTCAGCGTAACCAGCGACATGCCGCGAAGCTTCAGCGCGTGATGAAGCTTGATCGGATTTGAATACGACTCCGGAATCGAGAAGCTATTTGCCGCGTAGTAATCCGTGACATTCGAGGCGTATGAATGCAGATGAAAATCTACTCGCCCAACTCCAGTTGTTGCAGTTGCGCTGTTGTTCATCTCATCCCTCAATATTTCAATGACCTGCGGAAGCTCGCCGCATGAAGTCATGACTAGAACAGAGGCACATGACGAACTTGCGTCAGCTTGTTGGCAGTTTTATGTCACATTGCGCGATTCCTTTTCATTGTTCTGTCATGAGTGCCTTCTATAAACATAGGTTAGTCGGGGCACTGGGCGCAACCGAAGGCAATAGAACAGGAGATGAGGATGAGCGGATTCATGGAAACACTTCGAGAGCAGCGCTGGGATGACCACCGCTATTACCACCACAGTCGCGTCAATCAGGCTTTGCACTTGCTGAGCGCGATAAGTTTCGTGGTTGGGTATGTGCTGCTGTTCTATGCGCCCGCCATGGCGGCACTGATGTGCTGGCTGGTTGGGATGGTGAGCCGTCAATCGGGACATTTCTTCTTCGAACCCAAGGGCTACGACGTGTTGAATCATGCGACGCATGAGCACAAGGAAGCGATCAAGATTGGCTACAACCTGCAACGCAAGGTTGTGCTGATGATCATTTGGGCCGCGTCCCCGATTGCGCTGTGGTTTGATCCAACGCTGTTGGGTGTGTTTGAAAAGCCGTTAGATGCCATGGGCTACATCAACAACGTAGGCCTGCTGTGGCTCGCCATCGGCGTCGGTGGTTTGCTGTTTCGCACCGTCCATTTATTCTTTTTGCGCGACGTGCAAACGGGCGTCGTGTGGTTCACCAAAATACTGACCGATCCATTCCACGACATCCTGCTGTATCGCAACGCCCCGTTGCATCTGCTGCGCGGACAACTGATCGATCCGGACGTGACCAAACGCTAGTTGTGCAGTGCGCTCCGGCAATTGCCGGAACGCGTCTCGCGTCCACTAGCGGTCAGCCAGCCTAAGCAACAGAAAAACACTCATCGCTGGCGAAATCGGTGCCAAATCAATTCACGCAATATTCCGCGCCGGATCGACTGGTTGCTGACGCCTTCTTTCCGCCACCACCAGTTGTCGTCGCGCATGGCTTTGGCGGCAGCAACAAAGCGGTCTGTGACCGCGAGGAATTCCTCATCGCTGTAATTGAGGCTGAAGATCATTCGCCCGCTGCCCACCCAACTCAGCGCCAACCCCTCGGCCCGCAGGTAATACTGCAACATCCAGTTGTATCGACTGGGCTTGGTGTAGAGCACCGTCCAGATCGACGAGAGATTAGCGATTTGTACCGGCAAGTTCTCTGCGCGCAATCGCTGATTGAATGTAGCAGCGCGGCTGACCCACAACGCCTCGACGTTGGCATAAATCTGCTTCGCTTCATCACCGTCGATGAAGTCGAGAAACGCATCCATTGCACCCATGACGTACGGATGCGAGTTGAAGGTTCCGCGCGCAAAACAAATATCGGCAGGACGGTTATCACGAAAGCGCTTCATCCATTCGCGCTTGCCGCATACGACGCCCACGGGCAAACCGCCGCCGAGCGTTTTGCCGTACGTGACCATGTCTGCCTTGACGCCGAAGTATTCCTGCGCTCCAGCACGGGCGATCCTGAAACCTACAAACACTTCGTCGAAGATCAGGGCTATGCCGCGCGCATCACAGACCTGCCGCAGCTTTCGCAGCCACGCGGCATACAGAGCCCGGTCAAAACCTGCGCGACGCGAGCTGTCGAGCAACGACGAGTCGCCCGGTGCCCCAGAATTGGGATGCAGTGCCTGCAATGGATTGACCAGCACACAGGCGATGTCGCGGCGACTGGCCAACACGCGCAATGCAGCGTCGTCCATGTCCTTGAGCGTGTACGTCGCGGTCGCCGGAACCGGATTGCCGACACCGGGCTGCACGTCGCCCCACCAGCCGTGGTATGCGCCGCAAAAGCGTACCAACCGGGTGCGGCCGGTTTGATACTGTGCGAGACGCACCGCCTGCATGACAGCCTCCGTTCCGGACATGTGAAACGAGACCTCGTCCATGCCCGAGATGGCTTTCAGTCGCGCCACGTTTTTTGCGACGACGGGGTGATAGCCACCGAGCACCGGCCCGAGGTCGAGGACGGTAGCAGCACCACGCTCGATGCACGCTTTGTAGAAGTCATGGCCAAACACGTTGACGCCGTAAGAGCCGGTCAAATCGAAGAAGCGATTGCCGTCAAGGTCGGTAACAAATACGCCATCGGATTTGCTGAGAAACACGCCGCCCTTGATGTGTTCACGCACAAATCGGCTGTACTGAAACGGCACCCGGTAGTTCGACGTGAACTGCAAGTCAGAAATCCCACCGGTAGCCTCGGCCGTCATCCGTGCAGTCTGCGGGAATCTCGTGGCGTAAAGCGCTGCAAGTCGCATGAATCCACGGCGACGACTCAGGGCGATATCCTCGGGTGCGTCGTCAGTGGCAAAAAATGTCGAGCCGTCGTACTCGTAAAACGGAATCCACTTAGCGATCTGCCGGGACATTTTCGAGTGGCCAGCCAGCGAACGATGTTTGGCACGCGACAGTTGCACGCGCGCCGCTATTTTTGGCAGCGTTGCCAGCGCCACTGAGGCAGTAACAGCAACCAACGCAAGGGGGGCAATCAAGTTTTCCATATTTTCTCCTCCCCGATATTTACCGGAGCTAGATGAAATGCTTATGACTATCCGCACGCTGTTTCATCAAATGATGAAACAGGAACGCCTGAATTTCCTGATCACCAATCGCATTCCACGTCGCTCGTTGACAATCCTCATGGGGTGGTTCAGTCAGATCAAACAACCGCTTGTTCGCGACCTTTCGATTGGCATCTGGCGGCGCTTTGCAGCGCTTGATCTCAACGAGGCGAAAAAGACACGGTTCACCAGCATGCACGACTGCTTCATCCGAGAACTAAAGCCCGGCAGCCGTCCGATTCATCCTGACCCAACGATCCTCACCAGCCCCTGCGACGGCATTGTGGGCGCTTGCGGATCGGTTGTTGGGACGCAGGTGTTTCAGGCGAAAGGCTTTCCGTACGAGTTAATAGATTTGTTGGGCGACCCGGAGTTGGTTGTTCCGTATCTTGACGGCTGCTATGTCACGATTCGCATTACGTCAAGCATGTATCACCGCTTTCATGCGCCGCTTGATTGCGATGTCCAGCGCGTTAACTACATCTCGGGCGACACTTGGAATGTGAACCCGATCACGCTGAAGCGTGTCGAAAATCTGTTCTGCAAAAACGAGCGGGCAGTGGTGCATGCGCGGCCCAAAGCGGGCGGTCAGGAAGTTTTATTGGTGGCCGTCGCCGCAGTGCTCGTTGCGAGCATTCGACTGCATTTTGTGGATGCTTTGCTGCATTTGCGCTATCGCGGGCCCAACCTCATCAAGTGCAACGCATCGTTTACCAAAGGCGAAGAGATGGGTTGGTTTCAGCATGGCTCCACGATCATCGTATTTGCGCCAAACGGGTATGAACTTTGCGCGAACATACAAGACGGCGAACCTCTTCGCGTCGGCTTGCCCCTGATGGCAATGAAGCGAGGCGCGCCGTACTTTGATTCAGGTGCGTGATTTTTTACGCGTTGACGTTGACTTGGTGTCGAGTTGTGGCGTCACCGCGCCACGCACTGCGGCCTGCGCTAATTTGAAAAACACGTCGGTGTTGTCCATCAACCCAGTGAAGTGGTACGCACCAGGGCCGAATGCTGACAGCGGGATGTCCGTGCCGGTGTGTACCGCTGAGTCCCCCGGCACCTGCCCCGTCACCATGGAAGTTGCCTACAACATCACGCGCCATCGGATCAATCGGATAAGTCGACAGCGGCTCACGTTTAGTCAGCGGTTGTTGTGCGTCCTGTAGCGGACGAGCGTTGCTGCGCCAGTCCTCGTAACGATCTGCATTTGCGCCGTAACCAACCAGCAAACGAAAATCGATGTCGGTTGTTTCCGGATAGCCGTCCGCTGAAATGCGATAGCGAGGAAATCCTGCCTTTTCATACACGCCGACCACAGAATCGCGTAGCGCCTGTTTACCGCCTTCGTCGACCGCCACTTGCAGCTTCGCATCGGTTAAGCGCGAGCCGCCGATCAACGCGGCGCCGGAGCATTCGTGATCCGCTGTGACGATTACCAGCGTATCGCCGTGCAGCTTTGCATAATCCTGCGCCACTTTCACTGCGCGATCAAACTCAATGGTATCGAGCATCCAGCGTTCTGTGTCCATGTTGTGTGCCTGCTTATCAATCGAGGCACCTTCAACCATCAAAACAAATCCTTGTTTGCTACGTGAAAGAACACTGATGGCTTTGCTTGCCATTTCATCAAGCATTGGCTGATCTGGAAATCCGTAGTCGTCGACGATGGTGCCGGTGACGCCCAACTTTTTGCCGCGACGCCCGTCGATCTTGTCGAGTGCCACGTTCATGTTTGAGAATGCAAAAAGACCTAGAAGTTTGTCGGTATTAGGCTTCAAAGCGACAAGCTCTGCCCTTGTAGCGGCATATTGAAAATTCGCCGATTGGAAGTCTGCGATGAGGTCGCGTCCTGCATCAATTGCACCGGGTGCCGCCCCCCAGCGTTTCACGATTTCGCTGGTATGCGCGTCGCTCTTGGAAAAAGCGTAGTCGTTGGTTTCGGTGCGTGACGAGCCCATCGTATTGGCAGGCAAAAACCATTTGCGTCCACCACCCATCAATACCGACAACCCGGTGAGTTTGCGGTCATCAAAAAATTGATCCACGATGCCCGTGCCTGCGGCGCGGCTGGATGAATGAACCGCGTTACCTGCTGGCGTAGCATCGAATACGTCAGCCGTGGTGACGACACCCAGCGCTTTGCCTTGGGTGCGGTGCAAATATTCGCTCAGGTATTCGATACGCGGGTTGTTGAACGGATCAATGGTGTCGTCCGGAAACACGCCCTCTTCATTGTTATTGTTTTTGTTGCCGGACACGTAGGAAGTCATGCCAGGCGCGGAATCCGTGACAATGGAATTCAGTGATGCCGTTTTCACCATACCAGTCACTGGAAACGTGTCCATCGCTAGCGGCTGAATGTTTTTACCCTGCGTATAACCACCGCGCACGATGCGCGCTGCGGTGCGTTGCGCTGCACCCATGCGGTCGCCCAACATGATGATGATATTTTTTACTTTCTGACCGCCCGCGATGAACGGGACGACTTCAAAGTTGCCCCGCGCTGTCGTCGTCTGCCCATCACTCTGCGTCGCGTGTACCGAGAATGCATGAACACCGGGTTTACCTACAGAGATGGCGCGAACGGTAGCGATGGTCGAGTTAACTGGCACGTCCTTCAGGCAACCGCTGGCGCAAGAGCGCAGCGCGACCATGGCAGTAACAAGCTTTCCGTCTATCGTAAAGCTGACTTGCGTGATCTGCTTGCCGACATCGTCAGGCCGCAGTGTTGCTTGCAAATCAAAACGCTGGCCGGGCAAAAAGCGGGCGATCACAGGGGCCGGCGCGCCGCTTGTGAAAAGCTCGCTCGGTGGCGTGAGCCTCGACGCGCTGGGCGCGGCAAACACCAGATTGCAGCCCAACGCCAAAATACTGATCGTTGCTACATGAGCAAACTTGGTGTGAAAATTTATCCGGTAAAGCATACTGATATCCGACGAAAGAAGAGGAAAAATTTTCTATCTCACTGCTGCTGATGGCAAGGGTGGATCAAGCTGCAATCGCACCCACGACACACGTCCATGATCGAGTTCCTGGCGACTCACTTGAAGAACGCCGGTGAGTTGCATCAGACCGGGACGATGCAGAATAGGCTGCATGCGATCAATCTCCGGCATGACTACGACCACTGTACTTGGCGGCAAGTCGTCGGCGTCGCCGTCGGCGTGCTCGCTCATGCGAATGGGCATTGGCGTAAAAAAAAAGCGCCCGGTCGGAGTATCCTCTTGCGCAACCATATAACCCATCAGTCGCACCCGCTGGCCCGCAGCCACGCGGAGCGGTTCGCTTAACTCAAGGCCGCGGGCACCGATGGGAGATTTAAAGAAGTCACGGAACTTAATGTCGCGCACGTCCGACCAATTTACGATGCCGTCGTGCGCATTGCTGATCATCTGGGGCTCTGACGCCGCAGAACCTGACGTGTATGAGCACAACGCAATCAAAGCCGCCGTTCGAGCGAGCATCAATAAAAGTGGGGCTGACTTCACAAACATCGAAGCTTTCATTGGCTAACATAACAGCAGCCACTCGAACCTATTGCAGACCGTCGCGCAACGCTACGCACGACGGCTTCTAAGCGTTACGCGCCCTTACTGCGGGCCGCAGAAGGCGATGCCCGAGCGGGTGTAAGCCGGAACAGCGCCGACCATTGCCTGTGCTGCGCTCAAGCGCTCGTCAGCGACGCTAGCCACCGTGCGGCTGTAGCGATAAACCGGCACCGTTCCGGTGGCACACGCCGCGCCGCTTAGCGGCACTGCATGGAAGGCCGTACCTTCATTGCTGTATCCAGCGGCGGCGTACGCCGCGCACTGCGCCGCGTCGATGCTGAAAAAGTGACGGCTATTTTTGCTGTCGAAATAGCGACACACGGCCGTTGTAGCCAACGCGCCGGTTTGTAATGCTGACCACGCTTTGAATGTATCTGTGGTGCGGATAAGGCCTTTCACAGCAGCAACGCTGCGAATATCGGTGTCCGTCGCGGTGCGAAAGAACCGCGTTGCAAGGTTGCTGTCGGTTGCGTTGGCATATTCAACGACTTCGACTTGATCGGCCGCAAACAGTGCGCGTGATTTAACCGCGTCATCCGAAAAGTCGGAGAACAACCCATCAACACCGAGACTCCACATCTGGCGATACTCTGCGTTTACCGCGCTCGCATTGCCCCTGCCGCCGCCCGCGTAGTCGCGCGCAAAAGCACGGTCGGTGCGGAAGGTGTACGGATGCACAAACAAACCGGCCGTGTGCGCATTGGCCACCAGATTTGAGTTTTTGATGGTGGTGCCATCGGCCTCATCAATCGAGCCGTCACCGTTGAAATCAGCGGGTTTGCCGTCCACGCCGAAAGCCAGCGCCTTGACGCCCATGAATTGGCGCTTCCACGGGCCAACACCGTCTGCGTATTTCGCAATATCGGCTAATCCTGCAGGCGTAATCATGTCCGCATAAGTGCGACGATCATTGGCGGCAATCCAGTCGCCCGGCGCACTGTCGGCGTCAAGCGGAATGTAGATGCAATTGCCGGTGGCGAGATCGTTGTCATAGCAGCTCAGCAGTTGCACCAGACGCACGCCGGTCATGCCTCGCAATTGCTTCAGATTGCTGATTTCGAAAGACTGAATGAATACCGGATCGGTCTTTTTAGTCCAGCCAGCTGCGTACAACACGGCTACCAGCGCCGCCTCAAGCGGCTTGCCTTCAGCGTTGTGCCACGTCGGATGTTTCGTCTCCGGGTAGATGCTGATAGTGCGACCGGTGCGAATGGTTTCCTTCTTCGCGAGGTCAATCACGTCTTGCAAAGTGATGATTTCGAAGGCACCGTTGAACTTTTGGTTGCGGTCTGCAACCCGTTCAATGGCGCGCAACTCCTTGATTTCAGCGAGCGTGAAGTCCACCGAAAACCAATCGGTGTAAGCGACGCCATCAATGGTCGACGTGCGTTTTCGACCGGCAAACTTTGCGATGCTGGCAACGTTGGTGGTGCCACTCAACATCGGCTCGTGGCGGGCAATCAGCACGCCATCTTTAGTCGAAACCAGATCCGGCTCAATCACATCGGCTCCCAGCGCGACGGCGAGACGGTACGATTCAAGTGTGTGCTCAGGTACGTACCCAGTGGCACCGCGATGGCCGATCACGAGTGGTGCCTGGCCGTTGAGCGTGTTCCAGGCAACGGCTTGCGCTGCCACGCCACATAACGACACGGCGGTTGCAACGGCGATAGTAAGCAATGATTTGCGGGATGAAACCAGCGAGTTATTCAATGTGAGCCCCTAAATTGAAAAATAAAATAGTGTGCGGACGCGTTCGCAATCACTCTATTTCAGTTCCCGCATTTGACAGAGCAGCTACAACTGGATGACAGTTTCATGGCAGCTCAACAGCAGTGCTCGCGTCTTATTTCTGTCACGCGATTGACTTGTTCAGCCGATAACGTTGGGAGCGACAAAAGACGCCACACGGCGGAGTCGCGCGAGGCTCACGCTCGCCAACAAATCAACAAACTTCGGGGAATACTATGATCAAGCTGCCGACCAAACGCGCGCTCGCCACCGCCTGTCTGGCAACCATGGGTGCCACACCTTACGCGCTGTTTGCCCAAACCACGACCGCGACTGCCGCACCAGAAACGACGACCGCCGCTGCTACGCCGACCGTCAAGGTGGAGCAAATCGTCGTTACGGCGACTACGGGTGCTTATCGTCCGGGCGAGAATGGTGCCTCGGCGCTCGCGCCCACGCAATCGAGCCTGAGCGCCACGCAGCCGCAATCGATCATCACACGTGAATTCATCGAAAGCTCGGTTGCACCTACCGCTGAATACAGCCGCGTCGTGAATGTCGCACCCAGCATGTCCGGTGACTCGGCAAACGGCCCTGGGCTCTCTGAGACCAAGACCATCATGCGCGGCTTCAGCGATGATCAGTACAACATTACGTTCGACGGCATTCCGTGGGGCGACACCAACAATCCTGCGCATCATTCAACATCGTTCTTTCCTGCTTCCGTATTGGGCGCAGCGGTGGTGGAGCGCGGCCCCGGCAATGCGAGCAATATTGGCTACGCGACGTTTGGTGGATCGATCAATCTTTTTTCGAAGAAGCCACTGGATAAAAGCGAAACCAGTGTGTTCACCTCCCTAGGTACGTGGAACACACATCTGTTCGGCGCGTCAGTCGAAAGTGGCAAGCTTGTCGGCATCAACAACGCCACGTTGCAGGTGAACTTTCAGCATCTGGAATCGGACGGCTATCTAGCGCTCAATGCGATCCGCAGCGACAATGCGATGCTTAAATTCACGATGCCTGTCGGCGACAACTCAACGCTGACCGCGTTCGCATCCGCCAACAAAATCAAGTACAACCAGAACGACAACAGCAAAGGCCCAACCCTTGCTCAGGCAGCGCTTTACGGGCGTAATTTCAGTCTGAACAATGATCGTACGAGCTTTAACTTTGTTGACTTTAACTACACCCACAAAGACACCGATTTTGAGTACATTCGCCTCGCATCAAACTGGGGTAACGATTGGTCGACTGAGGCCACGGCGTACACCTACGCGTACGACAATCAGACGATTTCGTCGATTGATCCGACCGGTCTGACGCCGCCCGGCACTGCGGGTGGCGGCAAGGGCAACAAAAATATTCCCGGCATCGACAAGCAAAATAAATACCGCGTTTACGGTGCTATTTTCAAAGCGACAAAACAGTTTTCGCTGGGTCTGCTGCGCGCGGGCGTGTGGGCAGATCGCTCCGACACGGATCGTCATCAGTACGACATTGATCTGGCGCTCGGCAATGTGCGTGATCCTCGCGAGACCAAGCCCACGCCGGTGCAATACCCGAGCGTGCTGTTCGATCAGCAATCAAAGATCAGCAGCGTGCAACCGTTCGCCGAATTTGAATGGGAAGTCACGCCGTCAACCACCGTCACACCGGGCATCAAGTCGGTGATGATCACGCGATCAGTTGATGCATTGGTGAATCAAACCACGCGCATTGCACAAAAGGCATCGGTGGACTACCGCTCAACGCTACCATTTTTGACGGTCAATCAGCAACTGGGATCAGGCATGTCGGTGTACGGCCAGTACGCCAAGGGCTTTCAGATTCCTGATTTGAAGTCGTTCTATATCACCGACCCCACTAAAAACAGCGCAGAGCCGCAGCTCTCGACCAATTACCAGTTGGGCGTCGTTGGCAAGAATCGTGACTTGACTTGGGACTTGGATTTTTACCGCATTGAATTTAAAAACAAATATGTGTCGAATGGTCTCGGTGGCACCGCAGCGGCCTATGTGAATATTGGCGGCGCAACGTATCAAGGTGTCGAGGCACAGGCGACGTATAGGGTGGCTGATGGCATCGCCCTCTATGCCAACGGTTCTGTGAATCGTGCGACTGCGAACGACACAGGCAAGCAGATTTCGAATGCGCCTGCGATGACCGCTGCGCTTGGCACGATTTATAACAACGGCCCATGGGGCGGCTCGTTGATTTTCAAACGCACTGGTGCGGTGTATCAGCAGGAATTTGATGCGACCAAACCGGCGAACTACGATTACTACCGCACGCGTGCCTATGACAATCTGGACGTCGGTGCGTCGTACACTTTCATCGGATTGGGCCCCTTTGTCAAAGCACTGAAATTGCAGGCGAACATCTTTAACCTGCTCAACCAGCAACGCATCACTTCGATCAGTCCGGGCAAAACATTGGCGGGCGACCAGTACCTTTATCAGGCACCGAGAAGCTTTCAAATTTCGGCACGATTGACGTTCTAAAAAGCCAGTCATTGAAATGCGTCGCATCCAATTCGTAGCCCTTCTCTGCACCGCCATCGCAGCGATGGCAACGATGGGATTGATCGGTTGCGCGTCCGGGCCCGACAAAGCATCCTTGGTCGGCTCATCGGCAATGATTGATGCCTTGTTCACCGTGAAAGCGCCGGATAACCGCGCGGTGGTGCGCACCATCACGCGAGCATCGCTTTGCCCCGACATCACCTGGGACGATGGTCATCGCGAGCGCATGCGGGTTCGCGCCGAAGCCGCTCTGGTGCCGCTGCGCGGCGACAGCGCGCAGAGCGATAGCAAGCCCGCAAACTTTGATGTGTTGACCTGCGAAATTGATTGGCCGCACAGTGCCACGAGCGCGATGGTTGAAGGTCGGGTCGTCCCGGCACCGCGTAAAGAAATTCGCAAAATTGTGCTGATCGCTGATACGGGCTGCCGCATGAAGGCATCAGAAAACGCGTTTCAGGATTGCAACGACCGCGCGCGCTGGCCATTCGCGCAGGTGGCGAGCAGTGCTGCGGCGTTAAAGCCCGATCTGGTGATCCACATCGGCGACATTCACTACCGCGAAAGCCCGTGTCCTGCGGGCAACAGTGGCTGTGCGGGCAGCCCGTGGGGCTACGGCTATGACGCATGGAAGGCGGATTTGTTTGCGCCTGCTGCACCGTTGTTGGCGGCGGCTCCGTGGCTGTTTGTTCGCGGCAATCACGAGTCGTGCTTTCGCGCCGGGCAAGGCTGGTTCCGCTTCGTGGATGCGGGTGCGTGGACGAGTGCGCGATCATGCGATTCGCGAGCGCTGGACGCAGACGCCGACTTCAGCGAACCATATGCCGTGCCGGTCAGCGCGGACAGCCAATTCATCGTGTTTGATTCATCAAAGTCGAGTGGCAAACCGTACGCATCGACCGATGTCGCATTCGGTAAATATGCCGCGCAGATGCAGCAGGTGTCGCGACAGGCAGAGACGACGAAGCATAGTTTTTTCCTGAGTCACCACCCACTGCTTGCCTTCGCGCCCGTTGATGCTGCGGCTACCGCTAAGCCCGGCGGCAGTCGCGGTTTGCAGTCCGCGTTTGCCAGCCTCTTCCCGCAGCGCCTGTTTCCCGACAAGGTGGACGTTGTGATGCACGGCCACATACACCTGTTCGAAGCGATAAGTTTTTCAAGCGCGCACCCCGTATCACTGGTACTCGGCAACGCCGGCTCGGCCACCGAAGGCCGTGCTCCAGTCACCGTGCCGATGGGCGCGCAGGTATACCCCGGTGCCCACGTTGATGACTATGCGTCAAACTCTGAGTTCGGCTTCGCGGTAATGCAGCGCATTGGAGACGCGGACGCGGCGTATTGGCGTTTAACGGAATATGACACTGCGGGACGCGAGCAGACTATCTGCGAAATTCGCGGCGCTAAGAGCCGATGCAAAGCGGTGCTTTGACCGGCAAGACTGGACTCGGTTTCGGTTACAGCTTTTTAGCCAACGCGCCAATTCATTGGGCTTAGCGCTTATTTAACGTCTAAGTCGCTTTATGCATTAAACGTAGGCGTAGCCCTTGTTAAATGCGGCATTGCGACGAAAGTTGTTAGGGCAAGACCGGCCCTCGTTAAAGCAAGTCCGGCGTGATTACCGTTCGCACAATCACCTCAAACGAAGCACCTTCCACGGGCCGTGACTGCAGCCACCACACAGCACCCTTGCGCACCGCCATCGGAGCCGCCGCATCCATCAGCAACCAGTGAATGCACTCGCCCATCCACGGCTGATGGCCGACGACGACGATCGGTTCAGTTTGGCTGCCCCAACCGACAGCGGCGAGCACGTCTTGTGGCTTGGCATCAGGATTGAGTTCCGCGAGTGTCTTGTGTTTGCGCGGCAGGCAACGCGCGGTTTGCTGTGCGCGTTTGGCTTCGCTGACGAACACTTTGCACTGTTGCGGCAGGTTGCGATCTAGCCATAAGGCGACGCGTTCGGCTTGGCGTTGACCCTTAACGGTGAGCTTGCGCGACAAGTCGTCCTGATCGGCGTCCGCGTCATGCGCTTCGGCGTGCCGCCAAAAAATGATCTCACTCATTCGGCGACGCTGGTATCAACGGCCTGCCCCAATTTCGCGGCAAGTTCGTGTTGAGCAACGAACGCTTTTTGACGCGGCTGTGGCTTGGTCAGGCGGTAGGCACCGCTGCGTTCTAATTGCCAGGCCTGCCCGTTGTCACGCAAGGCGACCAACAAGCCTTCATCAATCACGCGCGCGCGCAACGCGTCGTCGAGGATCGGTGTCGCCACTTCAACGCGACGATCCAGATTGCGGCTCATCCAGTCGGCGCTGGAGATGTACACATTCGGCGCGCCGCCATTCTCAAAATAGTAGATGCGGCTGTGCTCCAGAAAGCGCCCAACGACGGAGCGCACGCGAATGTTTTTGGTTTCATCATCCACATCCGGTCGCAGGCAACACGCGCCACGCACGATCAGCTCGATGCGAACGCCCGCTTTCGACGCCTCGCACAGCGCGGCCATCACGATTTCGTCGGTCAGCGCGTTGATTTTCGCCATGATCAGTGCCGGTTTGCCTGCCTTGGCAAACCTGATTTCCGCGCGAATGGCCGCGAGGATATTGTTCTTCATGGTGTGCGGTGCCCACCACAAATGTTTGAGCTTCGGTGGCTGCGACAAGCTCGTCAAATGATGAAAAATCGCGGCGACATCTTTGCCGATTTCCTGATTTGCCGTGAGCAATCCGAAGTCGGTGTAGAAGCGTGCAGTCGACGGGTTGTAGTTGCCGGTGCCTATGTGCGCATAAGTACAAATCGTGTTGCCCGTTTTCGCTCCGTTGCCCTCGCGGCGCAGCACTAGCGCCATCTTGGCGTGCGCCTTCAGCCCCACGAGTCCGTATACGACGTGCGCGCCAGCCTGCTCCAATTTGTCGGCCCAATTGATGTTGGTTTCTTCATCAAAGCGCGCTTTGAGTTCAAGCACCACCGTCACTTCTTTGCCGCGACGCACCGCCTCCAGCAGCAGCTCCATCAACGTAGATTTTGATCCCGTGCGATAGATCGTTTGCTTGATCGCGATCACGTTCGGGTCTTCCACGGCGCAGCGCAAAAACTGAATCACCGGTTCGAACGACTGATACGGATGGTGCAGCAACACGTCGCGCTTTTTGAGGTCGGTAAACAGCCGCTCGTCGACTATTTCCGGCAACGATGGCCCCGGCGTGAACGGCGCAAAACGCAACTCGGGATAGTCCACCGCTTCAGCCAGCGCCAGCAGCCGCGCCAGATTGACCGGTCCGTCCACGCGGTACACCTCGTGCGGCTCCAGCTTGAAATGATTGGTCAGCAAATCGGTGATGGAATCGCTGCAATCGGCATTGAGTTCCAGCCGTACCGCGTGACCATAAGGTCTGCGCCTCAACTTGCCCGCCAGCGCGTGACGCAGGTTGGTCATCTCCTGTTCGTCGACCCACAAATCGCTGTCGCGGGTCACACGAAATTGCGAATCGCTGACCACATCGCGACCAGGAAACAGGGTCGCCAATTCGGTTTCAATCAACGTCGACAACAGAATAAACGAGTGCTGCCCGGTGCCTGATTTTTCCTGGATTTCAAATAGTCGTGGCAGGCTGCGCGGTACTTTGACAATGGCAATGCTCGACTTGCCGCCGCCGCGTTTGCTCCTGAGTTCGGCGATGAAATGCAAGCCCTTATTGGCGACGGCAGGGAACGGATGGGCGGGGTCGAGGCCAATGGGCGTCAGCACCGGCGCAATCTCGCGCGCGAACGTGGCCTTGACCCAACGTCGTTGCGCCGGCGTCAAGTCCGCGCCGCTCACCAGATGAATGCCGACCTCGCGCAACGTCGGCAGGATTTGCGTATTCAACAATTCGTACTTGCGCGCCACCAGAGCGCGCGCCCGATCCGCGATTGCTACCAGTGACAATTTGAGCGCCGTCGCCGCCGCCGAGTGCTGCGTCGTAAGCGATTTCAGCCGCTCTTTAAGCTCCGCAATGCGCACCTCGAAAAACTCATCAAGATTCGAGCTGACGATGGTCAGATAACGCAAACGCTCCAGCGTCGGCACCCACGGCAGCTCGCATTGAGCAAGCACGCGTTCGTTGAAAGCGAGCATAGAAAGCTCGCGGTTGATTATCGGCATCATGCGCGGCGATCCACTCTACGGTTTCTTGTTGAGTGTGAGGCGCGCATGTGACAACGCGATGACAGGCACTCAGGAACGGCTGTTTCTTGCGTCGGATGACGGTGTAGCCGGACGGGACTTTGAAGTTATTCTGTTTCTATTTCGTTAGGGAAATAAATGGGCTCAATTTTTCGACGCAGATTAGCGCAGATTCGACGCCGATGACCGCGGATTTTCTTGATTGTCTGCAATAGAGAATGTTCAAAAAATCTGCGGCAATCTGTGTGAAATCCGCGTTAATCTGCGTCAAAAATTAATGCTGGTTTGAAATAGAAGTGGAATTACTCGTGTCGCCGTCACGTTCCACGAACCGTATTCTCGTGAAGGTCGTGGACGGTTCTGGGGGTACACACAATGAGTAACAGCTTTTGCTTGTACGCCTTATCGCACAGGGGCTAAGCGCTCAATATGACATTAACCGACAATTAGCTAAAATAAGGTCTAAGCCCTAATGAAATAAGCTTTTCAGCCAAAAGGCGTATCGCCCAACAACGTCAAAATTGCGCGCGCCAACGCAGCCACAAGCTAGGGCCGTGTCGCGATGGATTCGGCATCTTTGCCACACCCAGCCGCCGCGCATTCGATTTGTCACATGTTCGTCACCGCACTGTACAACATGTGTGAAATATTCAAGGAAGTCTCTTTTAAATTGTGCTAACAGCCATGAATTCCGTCACATCTCGCCACCAACACAGCCTCACCCTGCTCGCTCGCGCGGTGACTTTAGCGCTTGCCAGCGCAGCGCTTGCCAGCGCGTTTGCGCAAACTGCCCCCGCGCCTGCGGAAGACGCCGCACCCCGCGCCAAGGACGACGCTGTTCGCCTCGGCACCGTTACCGTAACCGGTAGCGGCGCAAAGCTTGGCGCAGGTCAAATTCTGAATGAAGACACGGTCAAGGCGCGCAGCACGGTGACCAAGGACGCCACCGAAAAAGATCGCGCCACCGGCAACTCGTACCAAGCGCTGTCGCTGCTGCCCGGTATCAACACGTTCAACCACGACGCGACCGGTTTGTTCGGCGGTGGCCTCAACGTGCGCGGCTTCGATGTGACGCAACTCGGCTTCACCATCAACGGCGTGCCGGTCAACGACTCCGGCAGCTACTCGGTGTTTCCGCAAGAATACGTTGATCTTGAAAACATTTGCACGCAGCAAATCTCTCAGGGCAACCCGGACGTTGAGTCGCCGCACGTCGGCGCCACCGGGGGTTCCGTCAACATCGTCAGTTGCGATCCCGAAGAGAACCGTCGCCTGCGCGTGGCGCAGACCCTGGGTCAACTTCGCTTGTCGCGCACTTTCGTTCGCTTTGACAGCGGTCGTCTCGCCAACAACATGCTTAAAACGTTCGTCAGCGCATCGCACACGCAGGCCGACAAATGGAAAGGGGCTGGTGGCGCCAAACGTGATCACTTCGACGCTGGGTTCTCGCTCGATTTGTCGCCAGACAATCGCATCCTCGGTTCGGTCATGTACAACAAGGCGGTCAACAACAACCTCCAGACGTTCACCTTGACGCAGCTCGATAAGTACGGCTATTACGGCGACTATTCGACCACTTTCACACCGGGCCACCTGCCCGCCATGAGCGGCGCCCCTGCTCAGGTTGAAACCGGCCCGCTGTCGCCACAGCAGTTCTACAAATTGGCGCTGAATCCGTTCGAGAACGCGATCGCATCCCTCTCAGGCTCATTCAAGCTGGCCGAAAATACGTACCTCAAAGTGCAGCCTTACATGTGGTATGGCTACGGCACGGGCGGCGTTCAGCAACGCGCGCTCGCAGAAAAGACCGACATCGCACGCAATATCATCGGCGCTGACCGCGATCTGAACGGTGACGGCGATTTGCTCGATACCGTGATCGTTGCCAACAGCAGCGTCACCAAAACCAATCGTCCTGGTATCACTGCCGAGGTCAGCCATCTATGGGGCAACCATCAGATGAAGCTGGGCTTCTGGTACGAGCGCGCACAGCATCGTCAAACCGGCCCTGCCGTCGGTGTTGATGCCAACGGCAACCCAGCCGACCAGTGGCTGCGCAATGGCCGCATTTTGCGTCCTGACGGCAGCGAGTTCAACTCGCGTAACTGGCTCACCACCAGCCCCGCGTATCAGACGTATTTCAGCGACAACTTTACGTTCCTCAACGACCGCGGTTTGCTGACCTTCGGCGCGCGCGCGCTCAACATCACCCGCAAGTTCACCAACTTCGCGAACCAAGGCGGCACGGCGGTCAACTTCACCAGTACCTACAGCGTCGAGAAGTCTTTCAACGACATCCTGCCGCAACTCGGCGCACGCTTCAATATCGACCGCGAGCAGCAGGTGTTCGCCAACGTTGGCAAGAACTTCCGTGCGCCGCCCAACTTCGCGTACGCGCCTACCAACGGCAACGTCACCTTGGTCAATGGTGTGGCGGTGCTGACGGGTGACATCAAAGCTGAAACGTCGATTAACACCGACATCGGTTATCGCTATCAAGGCAAGGCATTCACCGCTTCGGCCACCGCCTTCAATGTCGACTTCACAGACCGTCAGGCCAACGCCTTTGATCCAGCTACGTTGAAATCGATCTACACCAACGCAGGCAAAGCACGCACTCGCGGTATTGAACTTGAAGCGGGTACGGTGCCTGTTAACGGCTGGTCGGCCTACGCGTCATTGACGTTGCAAAAGAGCAAAGTGCTGAACGACATCCGTGCCGGCACTACAACCGCAAATACTCAGCTTCTGCCAACCACCGGCAAGCAATTCGCGCTCACACCGCAAATGCTGGCTGGCTTGTCGTTGCAATATTCTGAAGGCCCGTTCTACGCCCGTCTGAAGGGCAAGAAAACCGGTCGTCAGTACGCCACGCTGATGAACGATGAAGAAGTACCGAGCTACATGACGGCTGACTTCGACGCGGGCTACAAGTTCTCCGACTTCATGTTCGTCAAGAGCCCGCTGCTGCGCCTGAACGTGAGCAACCTCGGCAACACCAAATATCGTAACCCGAGCTCCGGCACGGTACTGAACGCCAAACCAGTCGTCACACCAACCGGCACCTTTACCGCTGGCTCGGTGTTCTACTATCTCGGCGCGCCGCGATTCTTCTCGGTGACTTTGAGTGCTGACTTCTAGAGCAACGCCTGTGTAGTGTTGTGCCGGGCCACAAGTCCGGCATGACAAATCCAGTCGAAAGCCGCGCAATCAGCGCGGCTTTCTTTTTTTGGGCTTCACCTAAATGATCATGAACCGATTCTTCAAACTCATCTCCATTGCCGCAGCCGTCAACGCCTTTGCCGGATGCAGCACTACACCGGAGGGCCGCAACCAGATCGCCGACGGCGCGCGCGCCGAAATGGCGCTGCTGGAGACGACCGATCTGCACACCAACGTGTTGAGCTACGACTATTTCCGGCTGACTGAGGACAAGACTATCGGCTTTGAGCGCGTGGCCACGCTCATCACCGACGCGCGCAAGCAGTTCGCCAATACGCTGCTGTTCGACAACGGCGACACCATTCAGGGCACCGCGCTGTCGGACTATCAGGCGCAGGTCAATCCGCTTGCTTGTGACCAAGTGCTGGCGATGTACAAGGTGATGAACGAACTGAAATACGACGCTGCGGGCATCGGCAATCATGAGTTCAATTACGGCCTGAGTTTTTTGTCGCAAGTGACGGGTAATCGCTTCAATGTTGACCTCGCGCCCGCAGAAAAACCCATCTCTGCCACCCCTTGCGCAGGCCCGAATTTTCCGTTGGTGTTGGCCAACGTGTTGTCGGTCAAAGATCGGCAACCCATTTTCAAACCGTACGTGATTCTTGACCGCACCATCAAGGTGATTGGCGCGGACGGCAAAGCGACGACTGCGCCGATCAAGGTCGGCGTGATCGCTTTCACGCCGCCAAAAATACTCGACTGGGACAAGCGCTGGTTAAACGGCGTGGTGTACACCGACGGCATCAAAGAACTCGCCGAAAAGTACGTGCCGGAAATGCGTGCCAAAGGCGCGGAGCTGGTGGTCGCGATCTCACACGGCGGGCTCGACGCGGGTCCCTACACGCCGTCGATGGAAAACGCCAACTGGCATCTGGCGATGGTGCCAGGCATCGACGCGATGCTGATCGGCCATTCGCATCAACTGTTTCCGAACGCTGCCAGCACCTCCGCGCAATTCAATTTTCCGGGCGTGGACAAGGTCAAAGGTTTCGTCAACGGCACGCCCACGGTCATGGCCAATTTCTGGGGTAAATCGCTCGGCGTGATCCAAATCAGCCTGGTGCTCAAGGACGGCAAATGGAGCGTCGATAAATCGAAAACGGTAGTCGAAGCGCGCTCGATTCAAAACGCCGACAAAACCTTCGTCGAGCCACTGCCCGCCGTCGCCGCCAGCATCAAAGCGGAACACGAAGCCACCATTGCCTACGTGAAGACCCCCATCGGTCGCAGCGACTTCCCAATGACCTCGTACTTCGTCGATGTCGGCGACACCTCGGCCATTCAAATCGTCAACGTTGCGCAGGCAGATTACGTCGCCAAATACGTGAACGCTAACTTGCCGCAGTACGCGACGCTGCCCGTGCTCAGCACCGCCTCTCCCTTCAAGACCGGTTTCGCGGGCGGCGCGGACTTTACCGACATTGCAGCAGGCGATATGGCCATCAACAACGCGGCTGATTTGTACCTGTTCCCGAATACGCTGTACGCCGTCAAAGTTACCGGCGCGGGACTCAAGGATTGGCTGGAAGCCGCTGCCCGCCGCTTCCGTCAAATCGACCCAGCACT
Source organism: Burkholderiales bacterium (assembly GCA_043758415.1). Taxonomy (GTDB): domain Bacteria; phylum Pseudomonadota; class Gammaproteobacteria; order Burkholderiales; family Casimicrobiaceae; genus Casimicrobium. The sequence goes on along the minus strand of JAYVNO010000303.1, from coordinate 30,175 downwards.
GACCACGGAACAGTCGCTCACCAGCACCGCGCCGGGCTACACCTTCGACATGATCACCAGCGCGGACATCAGCTACGAAATTGACGTTACGCAAGGCAATGGCAACCGCGTCAAGAACCTGATGTACAAGGGCGCGCCTGTCTCTCCAAGCGCAGAATTCATCGTTGCAACAAACAACTATCGCGCCAGCGGTGGCGGCAATTTTCCCGGCCTCGACGGCACCAAAACCATCATCGCATCGCCCGACACCAATCGCGACGTTTTGATCCAATTCATCAAAACCACCAAGGTATTGACGCGCAAAGAACACGGCTCGGACCGCAGTTGGCGTTTCAGCAAAGTGACAACGGCAGGCCCGATCACGTTCAAATCTGCCGTCGGCAAGCTGCCACTTGCCGCTGCTGCGGGCATCAACAATGTCAGCCTGTTCAAAGCTGACGACGGCAGCGGCAAAGGCCTGTCGGTGTATCAGGTTGATTTGTCGAAGTAGTGCCATGGATCGTATGATTTGCGCCCCTGACTTGCCCCCTCTCCCGCACGCGGGAGAAGGTTGGGGTGAGGGCGCCGACGATGCGCAGTTTTTTGTAGGGTGGGCACCCCGTGCCCACCAAACGTCTGCAAGACAACCCATCAAACAAGGCGACGCCATGGTGGGCAGAGGCTGCCCACCCTACAACGCTTTGCGGTTCATCTGTAGGGTACAAAAGCGCGAGTGCCATCAAGTTCTGTTCAACGTCATTTCAGCATTTCTCGCCGTCTCTGCAATGATGTGGGCGGGCACCACATTCGCCGCACAGCCACCCTCCCCCGCCGAAATCGACCGCCTGCGCATGTACGCCGATGCCGGTCGCGACAACGCCGCGCTTGACGCGTTGCTCAACTCTGCACGCGCAGGCAACGCCGACGCGCAACGCGCCGCGGGCGAAGCGCTACTGAATCGCGCCGATCAAACACACGTCGCTGAAGGCGTAACGTGGCTCACCCGCGCCGCCGCACAGAACGACACGCGCGCCATGATCACGCTGGGCAAAGTCTGGTTGTTCGGCACATCAGGCCACGCGCCCGACGCGAGCCTTGCCCGCGCTTGGTTCGAACGCGCGCAGCCGGATAGCAATCCGCAAGCCGCGTATTACCTCGGCATCATGGAAAAAGCGGGTTACGGCAAACCCGCGGATCCGGTCGCCGCCGCCGCGCACTTTCGCTTCGCCGCACAGCAAAACATGCCCGAAGCGATGTACCTGCTCGGCAACGCGCACAGTAGCGGCGAAGGCGTAGACCTCGACCCGCGCGAGGCCATGCGCTGGTATCTGCGCGCCGCATCGCTCGAGCACCCGCTAGCCACCCAAGAGCTGGCCAACGCCTTCGCACGCGGCGACACGCTATTGCCGCAAAGCGATTTTCAGGCGGAACAAATGCGCCGCGCGGTGGAGCATGCGTTGCGGCATCCCAAGGCCGCGCCGTGACGGACGGTGGCCTCAAATCGGGCGCTGGTTCACCCGTTTCGACAGCTCCGCTGCGCTCTCTTTGCGTTCGCTGTAGCGATCCACCAGATCGGGCGATACGTCGCGCGTGAGCAACGTGAACTTCACCAGCTCTTCCATCACGTCGACCACGCGGTCGTAGTACGCGGAGGGCTTCATGCGGCCTGCATCGTCGAACTCCGCGAACGCTTTGGCGACCGACGATTGATTGGGGATGGTGAGCATGCGCATCCAGCGGCCGAGCACGCGCAATTGGTTGACGGCATTGAACGACTGTGAGCCCCCACTCACCTGCATCACGGCCAGCGTTTTGCCTTGCGTGGGTCGCGTTGCGCCTTCCGCCAGCGGAATCCAGTCAATCTGCGTTTTCATCAAGCCGGTCATCGCGCCGTGACGCTCGGGCGATGACCAGACCATGCCTTCGGCCCACATTGCGAGCTGCCGCAACTCCTGAACCTTCTCGTGCGTGTCGGGCGTTGAATCGACCAACGGCAGGCCGTGCGGACTGAAGGTGCGCGTTTCGGCCCCCATTGCCTGCAACAGACGCGCGGCCTCCTCAGACAGCAAGCGGCTGAACGAGCGTTCGCGTAGCGAGCCATAAAGCAGCAGGATTCGCGGCGCGTGGGTAGACGGCGTGCGGTTTTGCAGCGCCGATGGGCTGGGAACGACGAACAGTTCGCGCATCACGTTGGGTAAATCGGGCGGCGCGTCTGGCGACGAATTCAGGGCGTCAGCCATCGAGGCCGTCATCTCTTTGCAATAATTCCATGTTTCAATCATAATCGAAACATGGAACCAATTATCGCTACCGACCTCTCCGAAGACCTCGCCGTGCGTTCGCTGGCCGCGATTGCGCAGCCGCATCGATTGCGCGTATTTCGCGCGCTGGTGGTGGCGGGCGAGAGCGGGCTAACGCCTGGCGCGCTGGCAGAGCAGTTGAGCGTGGCCCCGAGTTCGCTGTCGTTTCACTTGAAGGAACTGGCGTACTCGGGCCTCGCCAGCAGCGAGACGCGCGGTCGCAACCTGATTTATCGCGCCAATTTTGCGCAGATGAATGGGTTGCTGGCGTACCTGACGCAGCACTGTTGTCAGGGTGCGGCCTGTGAAGTGGCAGAAAGTTGTGTTGCGTGTTGAACGCCATTGAGGAGCGGCTCTGCCGCGACTTAACGTGATGCCAGAACGGTCGCGGCAAAGCCGCTCCTACAAAAACCTGTCTAACGAAAAATCATAAACATGCCCCGCCCACCCCTCAACATCCTCTTCCTCTGCACCCACAATTCCGCGCGCAGCATTCTTGCTGAGGCGTTGCTAAACGACATGGGGGGCGACAAATTCAGGGCGTTTTCTGCGGGCAGCAGCCCGCGTGAAAACCAGCAGCCGAATCCGCTGGCGTTGAAAACGCTGCAAAGCGCGGGCATCAGCATCGATGGTTTAAGCAGCAAAAGCTGGGACGTGTTTGCAACCTCTGACGCGCCGAAGATGGATCTGGTCATCACCGTCTGCGATAACGCGGCGGGAGAAGTGTGCCCGTTTTGGCCGGGGCATCCGGCGACGGCGCATTGGGGTTACGCCGATCCGTCAGAAGTGAAAGGCACCGATGAAGAGCGCCTCGCCGCATTCCGCCAAACCATGCTGACGATTGAGCAGCGACTGCGACTACTCGTCAGTCTGCCACTCGCCGGGATCAACACGTTAACGCTGCAAAACGAAGCACGTAATTTGTCGAAATCATGACGGCAGCGAGCCACGCGGAGCCGAGCCTCGGGCAAAAGCTATTCTCTGAATTTGCGGGCACCGCGATGCTGCTGTGTACGGTCATCGGCTCCGGCATCATGGCCGAGAAACTGAGCGGCGGCAACGTCGCCATCGCGCTGCTGGCCAACACGCTGGCAACGGTATTCGCGCTATACGTGCTGATCGAAGCGCTGGGGCCGATCAGCGGCGCGCACTTCAATCCTCTGGTGACGCTGATGGTGGCCTTTCGCGGCGGGCTGATTGGCGGCAACGTGGCTGCCACCGCCGCGTTGTTCATCGTCGTTCAACTGCTCGGCGCGGTCGCGGGCGCGTGGTTGGCGCACGCGATGTTCGACCTGCCGATCCTGCAAACCAGCAGCAAAATCCGCGACGGTTGGGGTCAATGGATCGCCGAGGCGGTCGCCACCGGCGGCCTGATTTTTGTGATCCTGCGCGCACCTGTCGGCAAAGCGAGCGCAATGGTCGCCTGCTACATCGGCGCGGCGTATTGGTTCACCGCGAGCACTTCCTTTGCGAATCCGGCGGCGGTAATGGGGCGGATGCTTTCAGACAGTTTTGCGGGGATTGCGCCGGGCAGCGCCAGCGCGTTTGTGATGGCTCAATGCGCGGGCGACGCGGCAGGAATGTTGGCGGCTGATCTTATTACTCGATCGGCAACTCACGACCAGTGAATCAATGCAATTTGCCTGGATGCGGTTTATAGCTTTAGGCTGCAATCCTTTAGCAATATGGGCTTAACCCGTGAAAATGCGTTTTATCGCTTTTTCACTTTTTCACTTTTTGGTTCTTCAGCCCGCATGCGGAATGGCTTTCCGCAAATAGTTGCTCCGCCTGATCGTCGGCCCGGGCATCGTCTGCGAACAGCACAGCTGGCCGGCCAGCATCGCCGTGTGCCCACTGCAATATTGCTGTCACAAAACTCGGTCAAACTTCCCGGACTAGAAAAGGGAAGGTATTCCCTCCTCCTCCAAGACACGCTCGAAAGTGGGCATCAAGCCCAACTGTAGAACCAAGTAAAGGACACATCATGCGTTTCTCGCACAAGATTCTCGGCCTCGCGGCTGCTTTTGCCATCGGCGCGTCGGCCTCCGTGACATTTGCCCAGACGACCATCACCGGCGCGGGCGCGACGTTCCCGTTCCCGATCTATGCCAAGTGGGCCGATGACTACAAAAAATCCACCGGCACGGCGATGAACTACCAGTCCATCGGCTCCGGCGGTGGCATCAAGCAAATTCAGTCGAAGACAGTTGATTTCGGCGCGACGGATATGCCTTTGGCCGCTGACGCGCTGGCGAAAGACGGTTTGGTCCAGTTTCCGGCCATCATCGGCGGCGTGGTACCGGTGACCAACATGGACACGGTCAAACCGGGTGAGATGAAATTGACCGGCCCGGTGCTGGCTGACATCTTTCTGGGCAAGATCAAAACCTGGAACGACAAGGCGATCACCGACTTGAATCCAGGCCTCAAAATCGACGGCCCGATCACCGTGGTGCGTCGTTCCGATGGATCGGGCACGACGTTTGTGTTCGTCGATTACCTGTCGAAAGTTTCGCCTGAGTGGAAATCCAAAGTCGGCGTCGGCACGGCCGTGGCCTGGCCAGAAGGTGTGGGCGGAAAAGGCAATGAGGGCGTCGCGCAATACGTGCAGCGCATCAAGGGTTCGATTGGTTACGTGGAATACGCGTACGCCAAGAAGAACAAGCTTGACCATATTGCAATGAAGAATAGAGACGGCCAGTTCGTGCAGCCCGAAGAGGCCTCGTTCTCAGCGGCATCAGCGGGGGCTGACTGGAAGGGCACGCCGGGCATGGGTGTGATTTTGACCGATCAGGTCGGTGCAAAAAGCTGGCCAATGACGAGCGCATCGTTTATCCTGATGCAAGCAAAACCTGCGAAGCCTGAAGCCTCACGCGAAGTGCTGAAGTTTTTTGAATGGGCACTGAAAAACGGCTCTAAAGCAGCGCTTGAACTGGATTACGTGCCAATGCCAACGGCCACGGTTGCGTTGATTCAAACCGAGTGGAAGAAGGTTACGGACGCGTCTGGCAAGGCTGTGTTCTGATTTAGAAGTCAGTTGGAGACATGCGACTCGCCTGCTTGCAAGAGCAGCGAGTCGCTGTCTTTTCAGAGCGCATTTCTCTGATAAAGTGCGCGTCGAAAAGACAAATTAGGGGATGCAATGGCGCTCGCCACGGGTGGCACCAGCAAGGCAAACAGCTTTGCGCTGCAAGACAAGATTTTTGGTTACAGCACACAGTTTTTTGCACTGCTGGTGCTGGTGACGCTGGTCGGCATCATCGGCTCCCTGGTCATGGGTTCATGGCTCACGTTGACCCAGACCGGACCGAAGTTTTTCGTGTCCGACGTGTGGGATCCGGTGCGCAATCTGTATGGCGGTATGGCTCCACTCTGGGGCACCATCATCACGGCGACCATCGCGCTGGTGATCGGCGTGCCGGTGAGCTTTGGCATCGCTATCTTTTTGACTGAGATGTGCCCTCCCGCGCTGAAGCGTCCGCTCGGCACAGCGGTTGAACTGTTGGCCGCGATTCCGTCGATCATTTATGGCATGTGGGGCTTGTTCGTGTTCGCGCCTTTGTTTGCCGAAACATTGCAGCCTGTGATGATCAATACGCTCGGCAAAATTCCGGTGATCGGCGTCGTGTTTCAGGGCACACCCAACGGATTTGGCGTGTTCACGGCGGGCGTGATTTTGTCGGTGATGGTGATCCCGTTTATTGCGTCGGTGATGCGCGACGTGTTCGACACCACGCCGCCGATTCTCAAAGAATCCGCCTACGGTCTCGGCGCAACAACCTGGGAAGTGGTGTGGAATGTCGTGCTGCCGTACACCAAGGCGGGCGTCATCGGCGGCATCATGCTCGGCCTGGGACGCGCGCTCGGCGAGACCATGGCGGTGACGTTTGTGATCGGCAATGCGTACAACATTTCCGCGAAACTGTTTGAGCCCGGCAATTCGATTGCGTCCTCTTTAGCCAATGAATTTAACGAGGCGTCTGATCCGGCACATTTGTCCGCTTTGATCACGCTCGGTTTGACGCTGTTCCTGCTGTCGTTCTGTGTGCTCGCAGCGTCACGCTGGATGCTGTCGACCCTGACAAAGCGCGAAGGAAAGCGGACATGAGCCCGACCGTTCCGGGCACCGGTAAATCATTGGCAACGCCCGACAATCCGATTTATAGACATCGCGTCTGGGTGAATCGTTTCAACATGCTGATGTCGCTGGGCACGATGGCCTTTGGCATGGTGTTTTTGTTGTGGATTCTGTTTACGCTCTTCAGCAAAGGGCTCGCTGCGTTCGGGCCCGCACTGTTCACGCAAATGACGCCGCCGCCGGGCTCGGACGGTGGTCTCGCCAACGCGATTTTTGGCAGCCTGATGATTGTCGGGTCGGCGATTTTTATTGCGACGCCGATCGGCATCATGGCGGGTATTTATCTCGCCGAGGTGGGCCGCGACAACTGGGTAGCGAAGATCACGCGCTTCATCAATGACATTTTGTTGTCAGCGCCATCGATTGTGATCGGCTTGTTTGTCTACACGCTGATCGTGGCCAACGTGAAGCATTACTCTGGGTGGGCGGGCGCGGTGGCACTCGCGATCATCGCGGTGCCGGTGGTCGTTCGAACGACCGAAACCATGTTGCTACTGGTGCCGAACAGCCTGCGCGAGGCGGCCGTGGCGCTCGGTGCGCCGCAGTGGCGAGTGGTGTTGATGGTGACATTGAAATCGGTTCAGGGCGGCGTGGTGACCGGCGTGTTGCTCGCACTGGCACGCATTTCGGGTGAGACGGCGCCGTTGCTGTTCACCTCGCTTAACAACCAGTTCTGGAGTAGCGACATGAATGCGCCGATGGCGAATTTGCCGGTGGTGATTTTTCAGTTTGCGATGAGCCCGTACGAGGAGTGGCAGGGTCTGGCGTGGGCTGGCGCGCTGCTGATCACGCTGACGGTGCTCGTGCTCAACATCATTGCACGGACGTTGTTCCGGCAAAAGAGCCCATGACCTGTAGGAGCGGCTCTGCCGCGACCCTTGTCGAGAAGAAGCCTGGTCGCGGCAGAGCCGCTCCTACAAAATATCAAAGAAGTTAAGCATGGCATTTCAAGTAGCGCTCGGCGACACAGCTGTTGCAGAAGTCGCGGCCACCAAAATCGGGATCAAAAATCTCCACTTTTTTTATGGCACGTTTCAAGGCTTGCGCAACATCACGCTGGACATTCCCGAGCGCCAGGTGACCGCCTTTATCGGGCCATCGGGCTGCGGCAAATCGACGTTGCTGCGCACGTTAAACCGCATGTATTCGCTGTATCCCGGCCAGCGCGCCGAGGGTGAAATCAATTTGAACGGCGTCAATGTCCTCGACCCAAAACACGATCTGAACGCGTTGCGCGGGCAGGTCGGCATGGTGTTTCAAAAGCCGACGCCGTTCCCGATGTCGATCTACGACAACATCGCGTTCGGCGTGAAGCTCTACGAAAACCTGAACAAAAGTGACATGGATGAACGCGTTGAATGGGCGCTGAAAAAAGCGGCGCTGTGGACCGAGGCGAAAGACAAACTTAGCCAAAGTGGTTTGTCGTTGTCGGGCGGTCAGCAGCAACGCTTGTGCATTGCCCGTGGCATCGCGGTCAAGCCGGAAGTGTTGCTACTAGACGAGCCGACCTCTGCGCTCGACCCGATTTCAACCGCACGCATTGAGGAATTGGTGAGCGAGTTGCGCACCGATTACACCATTGTGATGGTGACCCACAACATGCAGCAGGCCGCGCGCGTATCGCAGCACACCGCGTATATGTATCTCGGCGAACTCATCGAATTCACCCCCACCGCGCAGATTTTTGTCAAGCCAAAAGACAAGCGCACAGAGGACTACATCACAGGAAGGTTCGGTTAATGGAACACACTTCAAAACAATTCGAGATCGAGCTGGAAGATCTGCGCAGCGGGCTTCTCGCGATGGGCGGCCTAGTCGAAGCACAATTTGAGCGCGCCCTGCAAGCAATTGCCTCGGGTGATGAAGAGTTGGTTGAAGTCGTGCTGCGCGAAGAAAAACGTGTCAACGACAAGCAAATCGAGCTTGATCGCAAGAGCATGGAAATCATCGCCAAGCGACAACCGGCGGCGGTCGATTTACGGCAGATCATTTGCACCATGCAGGCGGTGAACGATCTGGAGCGCATCGGCGACGAGATCAAAAAAATCGCGCAACGGGCCAAGCACTTTCAGGCGTCGGAACGCTTTCAAACGCTGCGCCTGAACGAAGTCAAACACATCGGCAGTGTGGCGCAAGAAATGCTCAAGGAGTCCCTCAACGCGTTCGCGCGGCTAGATGTGATTTCAGCGTCTGAGGTGATTGATCGCGATCAGACCGTGGACGAAGAATTCGAGCGCATCATGCGCCTGCTGGTCACCTACATGATGGAGGACCCACGCACGATTAGCGCGGGGCTCGACGTAGCGTTTCTGGCGAAGGCAATTGAACGGGTCGCCGATCATGCAAAAAATATCGGTGAGTACGTCATTCACATCGTGCAGGGCAAGGACCCTCGCCACGCGGGGTAGCTAGCCGACGCACAGCATTGCATGCGACAGCGCGCCTTTCGCGTCGGTGCATTCTGAAACGCTGGTTTAGCGAACCACCAGCTTGCCTGTCCCCGTAAGATTGCATCGCGATACATCATCGCGGTGCCTGGCCAATTCACCTTGAGTTCGGCCTGAATTTTTTTGGGGACTTGTTCGTGTTTAGAAAACTTCAACTTTTGTTGTTGGCGGTTGTGTTTGTGTGTTTTACCGGCTGCGCATCGGTAGAAAAGCAGGCGTTCAACCGTGCAGCCAATAAAACCATTAAGTCAATCACGGTGCTCGAACCGACGCCCGCTGAGGGGTTTGGTGTGCTTGTGCTCAATCATCCGGCGCTCGGGTTTGGCTTGATTGGTGCAACGATTTACGCCACGGAGATGAAGGTCAAATCAACCGCATTTGATGATGCGATGAAGCCGCTTAATTGGTCGCTCACCGATGATTTGACCAGGCAGCTCGTGTCTGCGCTCCGAGCTGAAGGTTACGAGGTCCGTCGCGCGAAACCTTCGCGCGACGGACGCACGCTGATCAAGGACTATGGTGCTATGCGATCGGATACGTCATTGAAGGACGCGCTTGCCAGCGACGCATGGCTCGACGTGCAAACGCGCGACCCGCTGTATGTTGCCAACTCACCGACGGTGGACTACGTACCGAGCATTGGTTTGACCGTACGATTGGTCACAGCGGCCGATCAAACTGTGCTCTACCGAGAAGATTTCTTTTACGGTTTTTCGTTTACTGCGCCGCGGTTGGCCGCAGTGGTAATCGCTTCGGATCCGAAGTTCCGATATGCCACCACTGATGACCTGAAACGGGATACGCAGGCAACGCTTGCCGGAGCGGCTCAGGGCGTACCGCTGTTGGTAGAGCGAATCGTGTCCGACCTGCGACACGATGGACTTAAGCCTGTCGCGAAGCACACGGCAACGGATGCTGTCGTCGCGCCAAAATGAAGCGACCAAATCTGGTTGTGGCTGCGAGCGCGGCAGCGTTGCTGTGGCTATCAGGATGCGCAACCACGGGGTCACAGCACATTGAGACTTTTGGCAACCGGTTGACGCAAGCAAAAACGGTGACGCGCTTTAGCGAATTACCGCAAAGCGCGTTACCGATGGGTGAGTCGGTGACCGTACAGCTTGGAGCCGAAACGGCGGATTTGGCGAATCTGTTTGCCATTCGGCTCGGCGACGACGAAGCGAGTTTCGTAAAGATTTTCAAATTACCCGATTGGTCGGGGCCATACTCGATACAAGTGACGAGTTACACCTATGGCGGTACAGCCGATCCGGCTATTTTCTATCCGTGCTACGTCTTGCTAGACAAGAATTTACGACAAACGCGTCAGTCCGTCGCCAAGGACTTTGTGTATCGCGGTGCTGGCGTTCTGGGCGCTGTTTCGACTACGGTCTTCGTCAACGAAGAAAATCGCGACGAAGCATTTGTTGCGATTTTGAGCGAGCCTCGGCGCTCGGTGGTTGAGCAAACGTCGCTTGCGCAAACCACAAGCACGTCGCCGCTGATCATTCCCGTCAGGGGCGGCGCTTTGATGTGGCTTATTCCGATGGGCGGGCAGGAGCGTCCGAAGCCGATGCGGGCAGCCGCAGGTGGCCAGGTACTGGTTAAAACCGAGGTTTACAAACCCAAGCGTATTGAAGCGAAGGATTCGACACTGCGGCAGCCGTGATGTGGCATGTGGCGCGTCAATCCGTACGCGCCTCCTTCGCACTCTGCAACACGCTGTCCCAACTCTTGACGGTTTCTTTTTTCCGGCTGACTGAGGGCGGCGTAGCGAGTTCGTAGACGCCCCAAGTGGTGACCACGCCTTTTGACAATGCGTCGATGTCCGGCAAGCGTTCGCATTGCTCGTAGCGCTGGAAGCGGTCCTCATCGCCGAGGCACAACATCACCAGCGGATTGTCGGGTTTACCGCGTTGCACGGGATGAAAGAACCGCATCAAGCCTTTCTGGTTTTCGAGGCGAACGAAGCGCTCGACAAACTCGGCGTCCATTTTGCCGTCGGTCATGTCGAGAAAATAATCGCTTGATTTTTTGGCGTTCACGACGTGGGTTCGCTTGTTGTAACTGCCGTGATAGCCGAGCACCGCCGTGACCTTGCCGTCGGTCAGCGCAAACTGGCGCACGTTGCCGCCGAGATACAGCACCGGCGCGGCGAAATTAAAGCTCATCGCGTGAGACTGACCAAACAAAAGCGCGAACACGGTCACGGTCGCCAAATCCAGTCGTCGGACGGTCAACGCAAGAGACGCGAAAACGTCGAAAAATGGAGTACGAATCAAGTTACATCTTTTCAGTGTAAGCCTTATTGCTTAGGGGCTAAGTATTCAAACTGGCATAAGTCGACTTTTGCCAATTATTAATTGTAAGCCCAATATGGATTAGGCCTTTACGCAAAAGCTGTAACCGTCAGCTACACTGCGTCGCATCCCCTGATGTGGCGCTTTATGCGCCAAACCTTCGCGCGATGAATTACCCGTCCGCCTCTGCTTCGCCCTCCGCTCCGCCCGCATCTGGTGCTGGTGAGCCGCGTGGCTTAGCCAAGCCCCCTTCTGTCGCGTTGGCGCTGGTGCAGCGCCGTGCTGGCGAGGCCGTGCTGGCGGTGCTTTCGGGTAACAACGCTGACACCGCGCTGGGCCGCGTTGATACGACGGGTTTTGATGGCGCGACGCGCGCCGCATTGACCGATCTCACTTATGGCACGTTGCGCTTTTTGGGCGAGCTGCGTGGCATCGTGCGCCAGTTTGTGCACAGCAAACCAGAGCCGCTAATTGAGGCGATTTTGTGGGTGGCGATTTACCAGTTGTCACACGGAAAAACGGGTTCACACGTGGTGGTGTCGCAGGCCGTTGCAGCGGTGGAAACGGTCAATCGTGGAGCGAAAGGATTTTCCAACGCCGTGCTGCGCAACTATTTGCGTGCGCCGGAAGCCGCGCTCGCTAAAGCGATGGAGCGCGACGAGGGTATGTGGAATCACCCGACCTGGTGGGTTGAGCGGCTGCGCAACGAGCAGCCCGAATGGTGGGAGCCGATTTTGCGTGGCGGTAATGGCCACGGACCGCTGACGCTGCGGGTGAATCGTCGCCGCGCGACGGTGGCGCAGGTGCTCGATTCATTTGCCGAGAAAAAGATTGAAGCCGAAGCGTTATCGGAGACGATGATCGTGCTGAAACGACCGCGGCCTGTGGAGCGGTTGCCCGGCTTTCGTGACGGCCTTTTTTCGATTCAGGATGCCGGTGCGCAACTCGCCGCGCCGCTGTTGCAGGCGAAGGACGGCATGCGCGTGCTAGACGCCTGCGCGGCACCGGGCGGCAAGGCGGCGCATGTTCTGGAGCTGGCCGATTGCACATTACTGGCGCTGGATGTCGACGCGGAACGCGTCAAGCGTGTCGGTGAAAATTTTGCGCGTTTAGGACTCAGCGCTGAGACGCGTGCGGCGGATGCGGCTGACTCGAAAACCTGGTGGGATGGCACGCCGTTTGATCGCATATTGCTCGATTCGCCATGTACGGGTTCCGGCGTGGTGCGGCGTCATCCCGATGGCAAGTGGCTCAAGCGGGAGAGCGATGTCGCACAGTTGGCCGCGCAGCAAAAACGCCTGATTGATGGCTTGTGGCCGACGCTTAAAGTCGGTGGGCGATTGTTGTACGTGACGTGTTCCGTGTTCAAGCCGGAGAACAGTTTGCAGGTGGATGCGGCGCTGGCGCGACATGCCGACATGCGTCGTATTCGCGTCACATTGCCCGGCGACCCGGCGAGCAGCGGCGGGCAGTTGTTGCCAGGCGGCAATCGGAAGACCCACAATCACGATGGTTACTTTTACGCCTTGCTGGAAAAAACCGCCTCGTGATGTCTGTTCGTCAAACGGGTCTGCGCCGATGGGCAACGGCGGCGATGCTGTGGCTGGCCGCGGTGTCGTTTTCCGCGTCAGTTGCAGCCGAGACGATTGCGGTGAAAAGTGCGGTGGTGCGTGCGCAAGAAGATGCGTTTGTGCTCGACGCGGAGTTCGATTTTTCGTTGACCGCACCGCTGGAAGAAGCTCTGCTGCGCGGCACGCCGCTTTATTTTGTGCTTGAAACCGAGATGTCGCGCAGCCGATCTTACTGGTTCGACGAAGTGGTCAGCTCGCCGCAGTTCGTGCGCCGGTTGACCTATGCCGCGTTAACCAATTCGTATCGCATCGACACCGGTCGCACCAGTAGTGGTGTCAATAGCTTCACCACACTCGACGAGGCGCTGCGCCAGATTCGGCTGGTGCGCGGACGCACGCTGCTCGACCGCCGCGAGCTGCGCGCGGGCGAGCGCTACGAGCTCTCACTGCGCCTGAAACTGGACACCACGCAGCTGCCCAAACCGCTGCAAGTGAACACGCTGGTGTCGCGCGAATGGACGCTGATCAGCGACTGGTATCGCGTCGTCCTTACACCATGAACACACTCGCAAAGCCGACGCAGTCAAGTTCGTCATCCCGGCGAAGACCGGGACCCATGACGGCGAGCATCAACGCGTTTGCGCACGTTGTGGACCCCGGCCTTCGCCGGAGAGACAAACAAAAAAATAATGCCACTAAGTAGCCAACTTTCGGCAGTCGCCGTAGGCCTCGCCGCGCCGCGCTGGATGCGCGTGGCGTGGCTGGTGCTGGCGGTGGCTGGCGCGGTGCTGATCACGCTGCTGGCAACGGCCTCGGCGAACTCCGCATTGTTCACGCGCTATTACACCGAGCTGATCATCGGCAACGCGCTGATCGTGGCCGGGCTAGCGGTGCTCGTTGTCTATCAAATCGTGTTGCTGTGGCGCGCTCGTCGCGCCGAGGTGTTTGGCTCGAAATTGACGACGCGGATGATGATTTTTTTTGCGGTCGTCGCGGTGCTGCCGGGCGCGCTGGTCTATGCCATTTCAGTGCAGTTTTTATCGTCATCGATTGAGAGTTATTTCGATACGCGTATCGACAAAGCGCTGGAGACCGGACTGCAATTGGGCCGCACTGCGCTCAATCAACCGCTGAAAGAATTGTCGCGACAGGCAGAGCTCATCGCGCAATCGTTAGCGTCGAGCGAGCCATCGGTCGCACGCACCACGCTCGCGACGCTGCGCGAGCAAACCGGAGTGGCCAACGTGTCGCTGCTCACCTCCGCCGGTGGCCTTGTCGTGCAGGCAACCGAGAACGTGCTGGCGCTGCCGCCGGTGCCGCCGTCGGCGATGGAGCTGCGCCAGGTGCGCGCGCAGCAAACGATTTCGCTGGTCGAGTCGGCTGGCGAAAACGGTTTGCAACTCAAGGTCATCGTGCCGGTGCGCAGCAGCGATGTGGGCTCGCCGTTTCGCATATTGCTCGTCACGCAAGCGGTGCCCGCCGCATTGCGCGAACAAGCGGAGCGCGTCGAAGCGGGCTCGCGTGACTATCAGGAATTGTCATTTCAGCGCAACGCGTTAAAGCGCTTGTTTGCGTTCACGCTGACCTTGACCCTGATGCTCGCGCTGCTCTCGGCATTGGCGTTGGCGTCGGTTTTCTCGGAGCGACTGGCGCAGCCGCTGGCGCGTTTGGCGGAGGGTACGCTGGCGGTTGCCGAAGGCGATTTTTCGCGGCGGCAACCGGTCGAAGGTCGCGATGAACTCTCGGTGTTGACACAGTCATTCAACACCATGACCTCGCAGTTGGCTGATGCGCGAACACGCGATCTGGCGAACCGTCGCGAAATCGAAACCAGCAATCTGTATCTTGAAAATATTCTCAAGAATTTGAACGCGGGCGTGCTGGTGTTCACCGATGATTTTGTGTTGCGCGTGGCGAATGCGGCGGCGGCAGTGATCTTGCAGGCGCGCATTGACGAGCGTGTCGGCGAAGCGCTCTCCGCGTGGCCACTCGCCGAGCCGTCGCTGACGGTGTTTGCGGACATCGTGTCGCGCAATTTCGCAGCCAGCGGCGAGCATGATTGGCAGCGCGAGCAGGAGCTGATGGTGAGCGGTAATGCGCGCACCTTTATCCTGCGCGGGGCGCGGCGTGTGGTGGCCGATGTCGGCGCACGTATTGTCGTGTTTGATGACATCACCGAGGTGCTGCAAGCGCAGCGCGATACCGCGTGGGCCGAGGTGGCGCGGCGGTTGGCACACGAAATTAAAAATCCGCTGACACCTATCCAGCTTTCGGCCGAACGACTGGAGATGAAACTTTCCCCGCGTTTGTCAGAGGCGGACGCCGAGATTTTGCGTCGCGGCACCCACACCATTGTCAATCAGGTCACCGCCATGAAAAACATGGTCAACGACTTTGCGATTTACGCGCGGCGACCGCGCGCGGGCAGCTTGCAGGCCATTGACGTGGAAGCATTGCTTAAGGAAACACTGGAGCTTTATGCGTCTTATCCGGTCAAGTTGTCGCTGGATTGGCATAGCTCAAGCCGCATGATTCGCGGCGAGTCGACGCGGTTGCGGCAAGTCGTGCATAACCTGATGCAGAACGCGGTGGATGCCTGTGTGGATCGGCCTGACGGCGCGGTAACGGTGGAGGCCAGCGAGCGCATTGTGCTGGGGCAGGAAGCGAAGGTTGACGCCGAGCGTGAACTGTTACTGCGATTCTGCGACAATGGGGCTGGTTTTTCTGACACCGTCAAGCAGCGTGCGTTTGAACCGTACGTCACGACCAAGCCCAAGGGCACCGGACTCGGCCTTGCGATCGTCAAGAAAATTATCGATGAACACAAAGGCCGAATCAGTGTTGATAATTCCATCCACGGCGGCGCAATAGTGACCGTCATATTTCCATTAATGGCCGCAGAAAAGATAGACGTTTGATCGCTCCCACAGAAATTTTGGTTGTCGACGATGAAGTCGGTATTCGCGAGTTGCTTCAGGAAATACTTGAGGACGAGGGATTCGTGGTTCGTCTCGCTGAGAACGCTGCTGCGGCACGGGAGATGCGGCGAAAACACACGCCCTCGCTTATCCTGCTTGACATCTGGATGCCAGACGCCGACGGTGTGACGTTGCTCAAGGAGTGGAAAGCGGCGGGTCAACTCACGATGCCGGTGGTGATGTTGTCCGGCCATGCCACTATCGAAACTGCGGTGGAGGCCACCCGCATCGGCGCCTTCGATTTTCTGGAAAAGCCGATTGGCTTGCAGAAATTACTGGGCACGGTGCAGCGCGCGCTGAAAGTGGGACATCCGAAACGCAGCAACACGATCAGCCTTGCCGAATTGGGGCAAAGCACAGTGATCAACGAGTTGCGCGCGCGGCTGGAATCGCTGATCACTGAGCGCCGCACGGTATTGCTGACAGGCGAAGTGGGTGTTGGCTTTATTGAATGTGCGCGCGCGCTGCATGAGCCGAACACACCGTGGTTGACGCTTGAAAGTGGGCAGCGACTCATCAGCTCGCCGCTGGAAATCCTCGAAAGCGCGAGGAGTGGCACGTTGTATTGCCCAGAAATTGCGCACTTGTCGCGCAGCGAACAGCGTTCGCTGGCGTTCATGCTGGGCAAGACCAGTGCCTACAGTGTGCGCATCGTCTGCGCCAGCAGTGAGCCGCTTGGGCAGCTGTCGGGCGAGGGTCGTTTCGACCCTAACTTGTTTGCGTTGTTATCGTTGAGCACGGTCGTGATTCCATCGCTTCGGGCGCGCCGCTCCGATCTGAGTGGCTTGATTGAACGTTGTGCACTCGCTTTTTCGCCGGAAGCACCTGCGCGATTGTCACCCGAAGTACGGCTGCTGCTTGAGGCCGCGCCGTGGCCGGGCAATTTGATTCAGTTGCAAAGCGTGTTGTCGAGCTTGCTGCTGTCAAACAATGATGACATCACCGTCGATCATTTGCAGGCGATTCTGGGTGATCTGCGTGATTCAGTGGAGCCGGATCGACCGGCACTGCCTCCCGAGTTTTTCGAGCTGCCGTTGCGGGAAGCGCGAGAAGCGTTCGAGCGAATTTATTTTGAAAATCTGCTCGGTCGTGAATCCGCCAACATGAGCCGTGTGGCCGATAAAGCGGGGCTCGAGCGCACTCACTTGTACCGCAAACTGAAGCAGTTGAACATCCGCTTTCCGCGCCGCGTGCCGGTCGCTTAATCGTTTGTTTAATCATCGCCTGGCGATCCCGGAACCTGGCGCGTTTACCGCGCTTTTTAGCGCAGCGTTGCGCTGCCATTGACAAAGGCATAGACTGGGTTTATTAACACTGGTTTTCTCCTGTGGATAAGTCTCGCCACGCGGCTAGCTTTCGCGGTAAAATTGCGGCTCGATGCTGGATTTTTCCGATCTGGAATTTTCGGCCTGTTCCCCGCGTTTCTTCTCGACTTCAGGCGGTTGTCAGCATTGCAATGTCAACGTACCCGTCATCGCCTTTGCCGTTGCCCATGCCTTCGCCTCCGTCGCCTCTCACTTCCGCATTTTGGTCGCACTGTCTCAGTCATTTTGAACGGGAGCTGTCGTCGCAACAGTTTGCGACATGGTTTCGCGTGCTGAGCGCGGAAGAAACGGATGCCACGGTAACCGTCGTCGCGCCAAACGCCTTTATCAGCAAATGGGTGCGGGATCGTTATCTCGGCACCATTGATTCGCTGGCAGCGCAATATTTTCCAGAGCCGCGAACCATTCGTTTGGCGGTAGCCAGCGCGGTTAACGTACCCGCCGTGCACGCATCACCAATGTTGTCGATCAACTCCGAGTCAACGGCTGTGCAGCAAGCGAGCGAGGCGGCGCAGCACGTTGCCGCTTCGTCTGCGACTCCCGCGACTTACGTGCCCGCAACGCCAATCGTTTCCGCGTTGGTCAAACCCGCCCGTGAAACTGCGCTTAACTCCAGTTTTACCTTTGATAGTTTTGTCACCGGCAAAGCCAATCAACTGGCGCGCGCCGCAGCCCAACAGGTCGCCAGCAATCCGGGCGATGCTTACAACCCGTTATTTATTTACGGCGGCGTAGGGCTCGGCAAAACCCATTTGCTGCAAGCCATTGGCAACGAGCTGCTACGCGAGCGTCCGTTAGCGCGCGTGCGCTACATCCACGCTGAACGCTATGTGTCCGACGTGGTCAAGGCTTATCAGCACAAGGCTTGGGATGCGTTTAAGCTTAGCTATTCCACACTTGATCTTTTGTTGATTGATGACATTCAGTTTTTCAACAACAAGAGCAGTACGCAAGAGCAGTTTTTCTATCTGTTCAACACGTTGACCGAGGCGAAAAAACAGGTCATCATCACTTGTGATACCTATCCCAAAGAAATCGAGGGCATCGAAGACCGTCTTAAAAGCCGTTTCAGCTGGGGCTTGACGGTGCAAGTCGAGCCGCCCGAAACCGAGATGCGCGTCGCGATTTTACTGGCAAAAGCCAGGCAGGTCGGCATGGTGCTCGATGAGCAGGTAGCGTTCTTTATCGCTAAACACATCCGCTCCAATGTGCGCGAACTTGAAGGCGGATTAAAGCGGGTGATCGCCTACGCAGGCTTCCATAACGTGGCGATTTCTCCTCAGGTGGCCAAAGAGGCGCTGCGTGATCTGCTGGCAGTGCAGTCGCGGCAAATCTCCATTGAAAATATTCAGAAAACAGTGGCCGATTATTACAAGATCAAGACCAGCGACATGCACTCCAAGAAGCGCTCACGCATCGTGGCGCGACCGCGTCAGATGGCGATGACGCTGGCAAAAGAATTGACGCCGATGTCGTTGCCCGAGATTGGGCAAAACTTCGGTGGTCGTGATCACACCACGGTGTTGCATGCCTGTCGGCAAATTGCTACCTTGCGTGAGAGCACGCCACAGATTCAGCATGATTTTTCGTTTTTGCTACAGGTGTTACGTAGCTAGCCGATGAAAACGGCGGACGTGGGTCGGTAACTTAAGCGTTTGAAAAGTTGTTGATATCTAGATAGCGATTGTGGGTAAGTGCTTAATTTCGGCGTGTGAAATTTCTCATCCACAAACCGCTAGCCTTTGTTACTGGTTGTGAAACATATGTACGGAACTACGATAACTCACTGTTTTAAAGACGTTTTATTTAGTTATTCACACAGATCATTGCACATTGTTAAATAGGATTAGGTTTATATGCAATTTAAGAACATACCTCGCGATCTGGTGTTGAAACCATTGCAGGCGGTCTCCGGTATCGTCGAGCGGCGGCAGACGCTGCCGATCCTTGCTAACGTGCTTTTTGAGCACAAGGGCAACACTCTCACCACCATCGCGACTGATCTTGAATTGCAGATTTCAGCGAAAGTTGAAGTTGCAGATTCCGGCGATCAGGCCATCACCGTTGCCGCCAGAAAGCTCCAGGACCTGCTGCGAGCGCTGCCTGATACAAGCAGCGTCTCCATCGATGCCAAAGACGGCAAGATGGCTGTAAAGGCCGGGAAAAGCCGGTTCAGTCTTCAGACTCTGCCTGCAGCCGACTATCCGCGTCTGACCATGAGTCAAGAGCAGTTGCAAAGCTTTTCGCTGCCGCAAAAATTGCTGAAGGCCACGTTGCGTCTCGTTGAGTTTGCCATGGCGCAGCAGGACATCCGCTTTTATTTGAACGGCATGTTGTTCGTGCTGGAAAAAGATCAGCTGGTGTGCGTGGCCACCGATGGTCATCGTTTGAGCTATGCCGTGATGCCGGTGGAAGGCAATTTCGCCAAGCAGGAAATCATCGTTCCGCGCAAGACGGTGATCGAATTATCCAAGCTTTTAGCGGACACCGATGAGCCGATTTCGATTGATATTCTGGCCAATCAGGTGCGGTTCCGCTTCGGCAATATCGAGCTCACTAGCAAAGTGATTGACGGCAAATTTCCCGATTACAACCGCGTGATTCCAACGTCGCACACCAAGCTCGTCACCATTGATCGATTGCTGTTGTTACACACGTTGCAACGCGCGGCCATCTTGTCCAACGAGCGCTTCCGTGGCGTGCGCGTTGGTCTTGCGCCGGGTGTATTGAAGATTGCCTGTACCAACAACGAGCAGGAAGAAGCGGAAGAAGAAATCGAAATCGCTTACGAAGGCGACGCGATTGATATTGGCTTCAACATCAACTACATGCTCGATGCGCTGGCAACTTTGTCAAGCAACGAGATCACACTGGCGTTGCAGGATTCGTCAGCTAGCGTTTTGTTCACGGTGCCCGGTCGAACGGACTTCAAATACGTGGTGATGCCGATGCGCATTTAGTAGCGCAGCGCCGAGTGTAGGAGCGGCTTGCCGCGACCTGCTTGATTTACACCGCACCAGGTCGCGACAAGTCGCTCCTACAGTGAGCAACCGAGATAAGTAAAAAAAGTCATGTCTGATTCAGAAAAAAAAGTCCCTGCCCAATCCGCTTCGCCGAAAGACGGCAAGGAATACAACGAAGATTCAATTCGAATCCTTAAAGGTCTGGAAGCCGTTCGCAAGCGCCCAGGCATGTACATCGGCGACACCAGCGACGGCTCGGGATTGCATCACATGGTGTTCGAGGTGCTCGACAACGCGATCGATGAATCACTCGCCGGACATTGTGACGACATCAAGGTCACGATCCACGCTGACAACTCCATTTCTATTTCTGACAACGGTCGCGGCATTCCAACCGGCATCAAGCAGGACGACGAATTCAAGCGTTCAACCGCTGAAATCGTGATGACCGAGCTGCATGCGGGCGGCAAATTCGATCAGAACTCGTACAAGGTCTCCGGCGGTTTGCATGGCGTCGGTGTGTCGGTGGTCAACGCGCTGTCCGACTGGCTGAAGCTCAAGATTTGGCGTGAAGGCAAGGTACATGAAATGGAGTTTCGTAGCGGTATCGCTGTCGCTCCACTGCACATCATTGGTGAGACGCGCAACCGTCGTGGCACCGAAGTGCATTTTCTGGCCGCACTGGAAACCTTTGGCACCATCGAATGGCACTACGAAATTCTTGCCAAGCGTATTCGTGAGCTGTCGTTTTTGAACAATGGCGTGAAGATTGAACTGGTCGATCAGCGAACGGGCAAAAGCGAAAACTTTGCGTACTCCGGCGGCATCAAGGGCTTTGTTGAATATGTCAACAAGGCCAAGACCGTATTGAACAAAAACATCTTCCATGCCATCGGTGAAAAAAACGGCATGACGATTGAAGTCGCGATGCAATGGAATGATGGCTACAACGAAGGCGTGCAGTGCTTCACCAACAACATTCCGCAGCGTGACGGCGGCACCCATTTGACAGGCCTGCGCGCCGCGATGACGCGCACCATCACCAAATACATCACCTCCAACGAGCTCGATAAAAAAGCTAAAGTGGAGGTCACGGGCGACGATGCGCGTGAGGGTCTCACCTGCATCCTGTCGGTGAAAGTGCCGGATCCGAAGTTCAGTTCGCAGACCAAGGACAAGCTGGTCTCGTCAGAAGTGCGCCCTGTGGTTGAAGAAATCTGCGCCGATAAGCTCGCTGATTTCCTGCTCGAATATCCAACTGACGCCAAGATCATTTGCGGCAAGATCGTGGATGCAGCGCGAGCTCGCGAAGCAGCACGCAAGGCCCGTGAGATGACGCGACGCAAAGGCGTTCTTGACGGCATGGGTTTGCCAGGCAAGCTTGCGGATTGTCAGGAAAAAGACCCGGCACTTTGTGAGCTCTACTTAGTGGAGGGTGACTCCGCTGGCGGAACCGCCAAGCAGGGCCGCGACCGTAAATTCCAAGCCATTTTGCCGTTGCGCGGCAAGGTGTTGAACGTTGAAAAAGCGCGCTTTGACAAAGTTATTTCCAGCGAACAGATCGTCACCCTGATCACCGCGATGGGTACCGGGTTCGGCAAGGACGATTACAACGCTGACAAGCTGCGTTATCACCGCATCATCATCATGACCGATGCCGACGTTGACGGCGCGCACATCCGCACGCTGCTGCTCACGTTCTTCTATCGCCAGATGACCGATCTGGTCGAACGCGGTCACATCTACATCGCGCAACCGCCGCTGTACAAAGCGAAGGTTGGCAAGGACGAGCAGTACCTCAAGGACGAGCTGGAGCTCAAGCAATTCTTGCTGCGCATTTCACTCAAAGGTGCGGAGTTCAAGCCGTCGGCTGATGCCGCAATGTTGTCAGAAGTGGCGCTCGCCGATCTGGCACGGCAATACCTCGTGGCTGATGCCGTGATCGAGCGCAACGCGCGCACCATTGATCGTCGCGCGCTCGACAGCCTGTTGCTCGGCGCGAAGGTATCGCTCACCGATGAAGTGGCTGCCAATGAAGGTGCGGCATCGATGCAGAGTTTGATCACCGACCCTGAATTGACGGTGGTCCCGTTCTACGACGAAAAAGCCGAAGAATGGATTCTGCTGCTCAAGCGCAATCACAATAAGCGCACCACGCAAACCATCCTCGACGCGAACTTTTTGAACAGCGGCGATTACGTGCAGATTCAAAAGGCGGCCGAGCTGCAATCGATGGTCGGCGTTGGCGCGACGGTTGCCCGCACCGATAGCAAAGGCAATCGCGACGAAGTGGCAAAGCCAAGCTTCAAATTGGCGCTCGACTGGCTGCTCGACAAAGCCCGCGCCAACCTGATGATCCAGCGCTACAAAGGCCTCGGCGAAATGAACGCCACCCAATTGTGGGAAACCACCATGGACCCAAAAGTTCGCACGCTACTCAAAGTGCAAATCGAAGACGCCATTGCCGCAGACGAAATCTTCACCACGTTGATGGGTGAAGAAGTAGAGCCGCGTCGGGCGTTTATTGAGGGAAATGCTTTGGGTGTGCGGAATTTGGATGTGTAGAGATGAAGGACACTGGCGCTCTCAGTATTGGTAGGCGATGACATCGCGGTAATATGAAATCTCGCAACTGCCCACGTTCGAAATTTTTTGCGGTTTGATCTGTGAGCCCGATGGTTGTGTACGATCCGCTCTACGGTGGTTTTGTCGTTGACGAATGGATTCTTCCAGTTCTTTTGTCTCCAGAAGTGCAGCGGCTTTCACACGTTCGTTTGCTCAACTGCCCTAGCCCCAATTTGGCAGCAATAGGTGAGGTGCGGCGCTTTTCCCACACTCTGGGAGTACTTTATCTTGCGAGTCGCGTATCGATGGACGCGTTCCGAGAAAGCGAGCGCAAGGCTTTCATGGTCAGTGTGCTCCTGCACGATTTAGGCACGCCGCCTTTCGGTCACTTGCTTGAATACCACATACAAGAGGCTACTGGCGGAGGATGGCATCATGAGGCCATGACAAGTGCGGTATTTCGGCGAACGCATGCACCGGAAGGTGTCGCACATCAGTTTTTTGCTAATCGTGAAGTCAATCTCAGAGAAGTTGTTTGCTCGATAGGTGTCGACCCAACCCTTGTTGAGGATATTTGCGCAGGTCACCACGCACTGTCAACATTGTTGTTTGGTTCAATCGATATCGACAATATTGACAACGTGTTCCGTATGGCGCATATGATGGGCTTTGAATTTGATCGTGCCGCGCCCGGTCGGTTGGCTGGCGCTATCTGCGCTTCGGAAGAGGGAGAAGTTTTGCTGAAAGAAAGCACTGGCAAACCAATGCTTGATGAATGGGCCAAACTGCGCCGCCTTGTTTATGAGGTTCTCAATCTCAATCCTGAATCCGTCGTGCATCAAGCGGTGCTTTTTGACGCGATTGGCGTGCTCGTTCAAAAAGGGCTGATCCGGGAGCCCAGTTGGTCGCTGACGGACGAAAAGCTATTCGACACCATTCTGCATGACCCCAACACGAAGAAAGCGTTCGCGTACGATTTCTACGACCGACCGCCGACCGCTGTCGTGCAAGCACATCTAAATTTGTCTATCGATGACTTGAACTGTAAATCTCGCAGCGAACTGAATTCTCGCGTGAAAGAAGTGTGCTCGGAATTACTAGGTCGTGACGCTGATCGTTTCGCGACGGACATCCACAGTAAGTTATTGGCGTACTCGCTACTTGATAGAGGAACTTTCGAGAAAGAAATCGTCCTTAGAGATCCAACAACTACTGTTCAGTGGACACACGGTCAGAGATCGGAGAGCACGATAATCTATGTATTTGCTAAGCATCCGTTGGCTGACATCGAAGTACCAATGGGCGGGTTTTTATCGAAGCTTGGCGTTAAGCTTGATATACCGGCTAATACCCTAGCATCCGCGTTGAAACCGTTTCCGAATGTTGCCAATGACCGACAGCAGTCAATATTTAATTTCTAGATTAGAGGCTGTTGATTGGGATTTTGTAGCGCGAAGCGCGCGGAAATCGCCGTTTACAACGTTTCATTGGTATCCCGGCCAACTGATTTCGCAGATCCCCGCGACGCTCATAGGCCTGCTGACCAATCCGGGCGATACCGTGGTAGACCCATTCGCTGGCTCAGGTTCGGTAGTTACGGAAGCGCATAGGCTAGATCGGCTGGCGATTGCTATCGACATTAACCCGATCGCGTTGCAGATTATCGCGGCAAAGTCACTAAAACTGAGCGCTCAAGAAATTCGACGCATAACCAACGAGCTTGTTGTTGAAGTTGGTTCATTTATGGGTCACGATCTAATCTCGCGCTCTCTGAGCGAGAGTGTCCCGAACCCTCCGCCAACGGTACAACTATCAAAATGGTACTCAGCGCAGGTGGGAACGGATTTATGCAGGCTTTGGAACTATTGTGGCTCACAAGAGGGTAATCGACGAATAATTTGCGATGCCGCTTTTTCGTCGATTCTTAAGCAAGCGTGTCGAGAGACGAGATCGTGGGGGTACGTGTGCGACAACGTTGATCCAGACTCCAATAAGAAGCGAAAGTTCGCTAAAGAGAGCCCCGACGACTCCGGGTTCAATGCACGAATTGATGAGCCGCTATCCAATGAAATTCAGCGAGTCAAAGAGCGATCCAAAGACGTGCTAATGCTGTTGGCAGCCTGTCTAAAAAAACTCAACAATGGTTACGAAGAGCAAGAGAAATCACGAGGAACGTCAGAATCTAAGCTGGCGACACAAATGCGTGTGACATGTATCCGGGAGTCTTCGATTACTGCTTTGGAGCGGGTTAATACAGCGTCGGTTTCATTAGTTTTGACATCTCCGCCGTACTTCGGAGTTCACGACTACGCGAAGTCGCAGCGACTTTCAATGGAATGGCTTGGCTATGACATTGCGCAGATTCGCGATCAGGAAATTGGTGCGCGAAGCAAGCGAGCGCGTCGCAGCGCCGCGAATGACTACTTAGAAGAGATGACTGAAGTGTTCGGCGCGGCTCATAGAGTACTGAAACCAGGGGGATGGCTTGCCATGATCGTTGGTGAATCCGAAATAAAAAGCAGGGAAGGAATTGTTTCGCGACTCCAACAGTCGATAGAGAAAATGGGGTTCTCGCACACGTTTGACAAGAAAAGACAGATCGGCAAAGAGCGGGCGCAAGCGCCTAAAGTACAGACCGAGCAAGTTCTTGTATGGAGGAAGTAAGCGCCCGCAACAAGGCCGTTGATCGTCTGCTAAATCGGCTGCATCAATTTACCGACCACGATGCGGACTTTTGGTCCTTCAGATCGAGCACGCATCGATTGGGTCGGCATGGGCTCTGCGCATATCCGGCAATGATGGTGCCAGAGATGCAGGGTCTAATTCTCGACGAGTGGCGTCAAGCAGTTGGTAGGGGCGGCATGGTTTTTGATCCGTTTGTGGGAGCGGGAACGACACTCGTCGAATGTATGCGGCGGAAAATTTCGTTCACGGGAGTAGACATTAATCCGCTCGCCATCTTAATTTGTAATGCTAAGACTGTGAGTCGTGTGCCAAGCGACCTTCAAGCGAGCATGCGGCGTATTCGTCGGCGACTAGATAATGATCATGGTTTGCAAATTGAAGCGAAGTTCTTTGGTCGCGATAAATGGTGCTCCAGATCTCTATGCATAGCACTGTCGCGCATACGGCGCGCCGTTGAACGAGAGGGCGACGCTGGTATCCGAAGCGTTTGTTGGGCGGTTGTAGCCGATTTATTGAGAAAGTTCTCAAACAGTCGTTCAGAGACGTACAAACTGCACGTGCGTAAGGCAAATATCGGTGCTACGAGTCGTGAAATCATTGATTGGTTCGTGCAACGAGTGGAAATCGCGTTTGACGTAGTTGCGTCGCCCCTGTGCGATGCGCGAGAACTGACTAAGAGTGCCCCTTCGTTAGTGGTTATGCGTGGCGATGCTCGCACACTGAATAAAGAAATCCTGACGAAGGCACCAAGCTTAGTGTTGTCGTCTCCGCCATACGGCGACAATCACACGACAGTCCCCTACGGTCAGTTTTCTTACATCGCGTTGAACTGGATACCTGCGCGAGATATCAATGCGCCTGAAGCGCTGTATGAGAACACACGGGCAATTGATTTCGCTAGCCTCGGCGGTTCGTTTCGGCGAACAGGATCTCACGCTGATCTCTTAGATGCTTCGCCAACATATCGTCGCTTGCTTCCACGGGTAAAGTCAGTGGGCAATGATCAGGCTGCGAAAAAGGTAGCGAGTTTTCTAGGTGAGCTGTTCGAGAGTTTCCGCTCTGTTCATTCGCTCCTCGAAAAAGGCGGAATGTCTATCTGGACCATCGGCGACCGCAAAGTTGCGGGGTTGAAAATACCGCTCTCCAAGATTTTGAGCGAGGCTGGAGTGGCGCTTGGCGCAAGGGGCGCAACCACTTTTTCGCGGACTATCCCCAGCAAACGCGCACCATCGCGCAACGCGAGCGGCAAAACGATTTGTCAAGAGGACTTGTTGGCGCTGTCCTTTTGAGCGGATGGGAAGTATTTGAGGATAAATTGAACCAAGTACTTGTGAGTTTGACTGTCACTGTTCTCTGGCTTTGCGATTGTCTTGTGTGTGACGCCTGGCACGACTGTTTTCGGTGGAAAGAACACCTCCGTTAGCGCCGGTACTATAAGCGACGAGTCGTTTGTCTTCATACCGCTGATTAGTTCGTTCTCAAACAATTCCTGACCGTTCAGCGCGAAACCGCGTACGCTGGAGTCTTCCTGAAGCAGTGCCTTGAAGCCGTCATTTAGCGCGCCCAAGTAAGCGCTTTTAGCGCGCAGTTGGTCGGCAGTTTCTCCAACACCGCTCGGGATGACGATGTTGCTGAGGAAGTCAGCATATTGCGAGCCCGAGCTGGGTGACGCGACGAGGAACAAGCCAATCCTTTTGTTTGTGAATGCGGCTCGCTCAGTGACTAGCACTTGCCGCACAATCACCCCGCCAAGGCTGTGACAAACGAAGATCAATCGATCATCGTCTATTGGCGCACGGCCACCTTCTTGTGGCGAAGTCGAAGTCGGGATTTTGATGGCAGTCATAACTGAACGGGCAGCTTGCTCAATATCGAAGTTGCCGGATGCTAATTTGGCATCGTGTTCGATCATGAAAATATTGAAGCGACCGATTCGCAGGTAGTCGTCCCTAACTATTTGCTGCCATTCTCTTTGTGATTCACTACGAAATGCCTCAGAGTTCGAGTCGACGCCATGTACGAAAATAATCGTTCCAGCGCTCTTGTTTCCTGGCGACACAATAGAAAACCAATGTGAACCTCTCGTCAGACGTCTAGCGTCAACGCGTGGGCCAGCAAACAGCCACTTATACGCGGCAATTGCAACAAAACCCGAGGCCGTTGCACCGAGCAATATTGAATTTCGGCGGGTTATATTTGAGAGAGAGTTGGTTGTAGTCGTTTGTATTCTTTGAGTGCTAGCTGTGGCGACGCTGTCAGCCTCTTCCTCAAGGGGAGCCGTCGAAGCAAGAAGATTACGCATGTCGATGAGCAGGTGTAATAGCTCCGCAGCGTGGTGCGTACTTAAGGCAACGTCTTCAAGCGATCTTTCCACATCCTCAAATAATTTTTTGATAGACGGCATATCAAGACGCTTAATTGGCCCTACGTGATGTGCGAGCAATACGCATGCGCGCCAAGCCACTAGCGCGGAGGGAAGCTCGCAATATGCGCTGTCGTGCTGATTGTCCGCACCGACATAGTTGTATTCGAAGTTGGTGCTGGCGGTAAGAGAGCTTTGCTGCGCTCGATAATCGTCCGCGAAACGGGCATTTCTCTCTATGTCAGGTTGACTGGTATTTCGATATCGATCAGGTAACTGCGCTTCAATTGTGATTAACAGGGCGCGGGACGCATCGCGCTCCTCCGATCTGATAGCGAGTTGATTCTCGTTCGTCCATACTCGTGATCGAATCCATTGCAGTGTTTGTGCCGTCTGATCGTTGTATTTTTCAAGCGATTGTTGTGAGACTTTATGCCCTTGAGCGAAAGCTCGCATCGCGAACAGAGACGGCAACTCTTCCGGCGTCGCTGACGGTTGCATAAGTGTTGAGTTAGGCCACCCGTTCTCGGTGCGGGCGGAGGCAAGTCGTTCAATCGGCACGGGATCGTAGACGTAGCCAAGAAAGGCTCTCGACACGACGGTTGCCTCTGCAAATTCAGCTAACTTAGCAGTCTTTTCCCCATCATCGGTCTTGCTCTTGAAATGCTGATCAAGCCATGCGTAGCCCCCATTTATAAATTTCGAGTACCGGGTATCTGCTGGCGAGGAGCTTGAAAGAATTTCGCGCACGTAGCGAGATACCGCGATTAGGCAACAGGCGGTACCGTGCGAGCCCCTTTGAGTGAGGTTGTCGCGACCATTCGCTTTCGTCTTCCTACCCCACGCAAATTCTGGCGATGACTGTGTCGCGCTGACTGGAAGGAGTTGAGCGGCCGAGCAGATTTCATTGACAACAACTTTCAATAATCTATTGCATTCAGTTATCAGGTCTTGGCGAGTTGTCATGCTATTGAACCTTTTCGACGCCGCCTAACGGTGTCCGTCCATCCGGCGCCTCAAGTAGTACCTGGTCTTTAGTGTCCGTGCCTTGGCGCTCGGTTCGTCCAATGACGAAGTGATCAAGACCCTCGCCTTCGAACACTCTAGACATCTCATCCTGTTGTTTCGGGTTGACGGTGAACAACAAGCGAAAATCAACAGAGTCCGAGCAAGCAAGCGACAGTGTGTCCACTCCAAGAGCTTGCGCGACCTCACGTACACCGGGTCCAATTGGTATTGAGAGCGGATCCAGCACGACACTTAAGTTGCTTGCGCTCGCCAAAATGCGGCAGCTCGTTTTGAGCCCATCGCTTGTGTCGAGACCGCAGGTAGAAAGGCCGTGTCGAGAAAGCAACGCACCGTGCCGCAGCGCTGGCCTTACTCGTTGCCAAGGTTCGAGCAACTGAGCAAGTACGCTCGGTGCCAACGAATGGTTTTCAGCCCAGCCATTTTGACAAAGCTGGAATGCAGCTCCAGCCGTGCCCACGGGTCCCGATACCACAACCAAATCGCCTGGCTGGGCATTGCGCCTGAGGAGGGCGCGATCTCTATCCACGATTCCCAGCGCCGCCGCTGACAACACAGGAGCAACGTAGCTTCCCGTGTCACCGCCTAGCAATGGAGCCCCCATATCAGCGCACGCCATGCAAACGCCGGCCATTATTTCTTCGAATTCCGCGTCGGTCTGTTGACTGGAATAGCGGACAGCGGTCAGCACGCCAAGCGGAAGTGCGCCCATCGCAGCGATGTCGCTGATATTTGCTCCGACCAAGTAGTAACCAATATCTGCGCGGGTCAGTAAACCCGCCTTGAACAGAGCAAAGCCTTCGCCGCGCACAAAATCTGAACCAACTACAAGGTCGTGCTCTGCATCTAACTGCAAGACCGCACAATCGTCCGCACCGTTCACACCTACCTTTATGCGGGAATCATTTCGTCCGCCACAGGCGTACTGGGAGACGAGTCGTTGTATTGCCGAGATACGTCTTTCTTCGGGTGTCATGGTGTCCTCCTAGCCAAAATATTTAGACAGTCTTGCACTACCGCATCCATTCATCGGCATTCATTTGAAACCACTGCCAAGCCTACCAAGTCATCGGGCGGCAACTTGATCTTGTCGAGCACGTCCACTTGTCGAAGGTGGTTGGCAATTTCCGAAGTCGATTTTCGAGGCCTATCCATACGTAGGGCGTCGAATGCAAGCCGAAGCCGACGAGAACGAGGTGACGACTGCAAAATGATGTTGGTCGCGTTGCTATCGGCGAGCTGCCAGCTGGTTCTACCCACTACGACACAGCGTCGGTGCTCGCGCAAATGTCGCTGGATCACAGTTGCGTGTAGTTTTCGCATGGCTGGATCCCCTACGACAAT
Organism: Burkholderiales bacterium; assembly: GCA_043758415.1. GTDB lineage: Bacteria > Pseudomonadota > Gammaproteobacteria > Burkholderiales > Casimicrobiaceae > Casimicrobium. The sequence goes on along the minus strand of JAYVNO010000303.1, from coordinate 195 downwards.
AGCGAGAACGTTGTCGTCGGCCTCTGGTTTTTGCGAATCGACTGAAAGCGAATTGACGTAGGTGTCGCACAGTTCAGCAGAAACACGACCATTGAGCATAGAAGTGGCCCCGGTTGTCTGAACAGCAAACCCCGATTATTAAGTGGAGGTTGGGCGGGTTGAAGCGCGATGTAGCTTTATCCACAGGCTGTGCAC
>JAYVNO010000302.1:0-2644 GCA_043758415.1 Burkholderiales bacterium | reverse complement strand
TTGGGCAATATCTCGATATTGCCGCTGCAAAACAGTCAAAATCTGCCCTCGGGCGGGCGAATTTTCGCTACGATGTTTCAAACCCGACAGACTCCTAGTACGATGAATTACATCGGCACGCCGCCTCCACTGAATCCGTCCATCACCGCGACCAAAGACTACTTTCAAGCGCTCGACAATTTCGCACGTGTGTTCGCGATTCGCCCCAGTGATCGTGTGCTGATGCTGACCGATCCGCTGCTCGATCCGCATGTGGTCGATGCGATTGGTGGCCTCGCCAAGGCGCGTGGCGCAACGCTCTCAGCCTTCATGGCACCGAGCACGACGCTACCCGGTGTGCCGGAAGCGGTAAAGCCATTGATTCAGGCTGCGACTTTTGTTGTCTCCACGTGGTTTTGCTCGATTGAAGACCCGTTCAACGTCGCGATGCGCAAGGCGGGTCAGCGCTGGGTCAAGATCACCTATTTCCGTGATCTCGATTTGCTGAACACGCCACAAGCGCGTTTCCCGGTGGAACTGGTCGGTGAAATCATCCGCGCCACCGAGCGAAAATTTCCAACAGGACAGGATTTCGCGCTGCGCTTTAGCGACACGCGCGGCAGCGATCTCACCATTCCGTACACCACCACCATGCGCGACGCGATGTTTGCGGGCAACCGCTGGCGCGGCATGATGACCGCGAGCGAACCCGGTTGCTACGTGCATTACCTGCCCACACACGGCCCCAATTTTTGGGATAGTACGGCGATGAAGAACGACACCCGTTCGCACCTGTCAATCAACGGCGTGCTCTACCCGCAATGGGCGATTGGCTTCGCCGCGCCGTTCGCCGAGAAGATTGCCGTTGAATTCAAGGACAAGTTCGTGACGGCGGTACACGGCGAATCGATTGAGGCAAAAATATTGCGCGATATGTTGGTCGGCGGCAAGCTAATCGAGGGCGGCGGCTGCGGCTTCAACCCGAAAGCACCGCGCTACACGATCTATCCGGCGGGCTCCAACTCGCCTGGCGCGCTGCATTTCGGCATCGATCTGGCAAAACCCAGTGACTACATCCGCAAAGTGATGCCGAATTGGGAAGAGCCGCCCGTGCATCAGGATTTGGTTACGTTTGACACCACGGTCACGGCGGGCGACAACGTCGTCATCGACGCGGGTTTTCTCACGGCCCTGCGCGATCCAGCCGTCGTCGCCGCCGCCAGCGCCTACGGCGACCCGGTCGATTTGCTGGAGGGATTTGTTTAGCTCTTTTCCGGTATATGGATAAGTCGCAAGTACGGCAAAATAGAAGACTTGCGCCCTAAAGCCAGACTCAAAGCGCAACTTCGCAAACGCCCGAACCCCGAACCCACGCACCATGACCTACGCTGTAAACGATAGCTGCATTAAATGTAAATACACCGATTGTGTGGATGTGTGTCCCGTCGACTGCTTTTACGAAGGCGAGAACATGCTCGTCATCCACCCCGACGAATGCATCGACTGCGGCGTCTGCGAGCCCGAATGCCCGGTGGATGCGATCAAGCCAGACTCCGACATCGCGGACAAATGGATCAAGCTAAACGCAGAATACGCCGTGATCTGGCCGAACATTTCGCGCAAAAAGGCCGCTCCACCGGATGCGGATGAATGGCGCGACAAGACGGACAAGATGGAGTTTTTCTCGGCTGCGCCGGGAAAGAAGTAGATATTTTGGCAGTACGCATGGCTGCGTTTTAACGTGATCGCCGCGCGATTGGCACTAAGGCCTATTGAATTTGGGCGCGTATATGTCAATTGTTAGTTGACTGTAATCTCTGCCGTACGCCTTAGTTGTTAGCTCCATTTACGCGTCGGAGTACCGTGACTAAGCGCGTTATTGATGTGCCTTCCACTTCCCCGACCTCGCGCCGCTCGTTGCTTTCAGACACGTTTGGCCAAACCGTCTTTAGTGCTACACATAGGCGGTCTTTGTAGTCAATTTCCGCCAAGTTCAGGTGAGTCCACGCGCCGGGCGTGTGGTAGCGTCTCGGAATACAAACGACGTTTGCATTGATCATCAGCTGATCATCAAACAACTTCTCCGACACATTGTCGTCACGATGATATTCAATCGGCTGACCGACAAACAAAATTTCCGAATCGTTTTTGAATGAGATAGCCACTTCCGACGCAGTGAAATATTCATCGTCGTCTTGCTCATCCTCGTCGCGATACGAACGGTAAATTGCAACGTCTAGGTCGGGCAAAAGCAAATGCAAATGAAGTATTTGGTTCCCCAGTAGAGCATCGCCCTCCGCTTCCCACACCAGCTTGGCCCACCTTTGCCATGCCTCTAGGGAGTAGGGAGAACTGGCTTCTGTGCGTGCTGCGTTGCTCGGTTTGTCAGCGCGAATGAGGCCGGAGAGACCCGCTGACATTGTGCAAGTAATGCCTTCGTGCGTGTGCAGCAGCCGCGCCCACCCGCCGAGACCAACGCGACCAATCGTTACACCTGTCGGTTCTTCAAAAAAGTAACTATTAGCTGCTATGCGTGACCACTGATCGCCGCGCAGAATTCGATCAAGTAGAGAAGTGGCCCCGGTTGTCTGAACAGCAAACCCCGATTATTAAGTGGAGGTTGGGCGGGTTGAAGCGCGATGTAGCTTTATCCACAGGCTGTGCA
>JAYVNO010000301.1:0-2647 GCA_043758415.1 Burkholderiales bacterium | reverse complement strand
GTCGCGCGGTGCTCGCGCTTTTGGCAAATGAGCTCACGTGACCTGCGCGTACGCTGCGGTTGCGGCGCTCCGGGCCGACGTTGCCAACTGCGACACTGCATCCCCAAAAATGAATTATTAGAGGTGCCCTGATGTCATTTCGTCGAAATCGGAGTTGTCTGGCAAGATCTGGCGGATCACCGTCAATCACCCCGGAAGCCTTGTAAAAAAGGTCTTCCGTGTAGCGCGATCAACACGCGGCCTCGGCCTACAGACGGAGACACAGCGTAACCGTAAAGTGGTTGCTTCTAGCATCAGTCAGTACGCTGCATCGCTGAGGTCTCTCGTGTTTAGATCCTTTGAATGGCTCCTTTTTGTTATCGGTAGCGACTACAGATTTTCGTGCGCATTCCGATGGTTATCGGTCGCACGGTGTGCGGGCGTGATGATTACCGTGGGTTCGGTGGCTTTTGCCGTTGCATCAGAGCCGCGCACCACCCTTTTCTTTGATCTGAACAATGCAGCGCCTGAAATCGTCGCAGTGCGGGCAGCACTTGCTGAACAAGGAACGGGTGGGCGTTTGATTGTGGTGCCTTCCGCTCAACGTTTTCCAGCGGCACGGCGCACCGAGATTTTCGCGTCGCAAGCCCGGCTCAATGCGGCTCAGATGCGTGCGCTGGACTGCACAAAAGACGACGGCGTCAACGGTTGCCAACGGGTGTGGGGCGAAATGCGCGAACTCGAACTTGCACGGCTCAGGACGACCGGAAGCTATGGCATCGGTGAACTGATGGAGGACATTCAGTCGGAGGTGATTGATACCGGTGCAACGGTTGATATGGTGGTGATTTCCGGGCATCACAGTGGCGGCTATTTCGGCGGAGAAATTTCGCGGCTTGAAGTGATGGATCTGCAAACGCTCAATGCCGTCTTCCCGACGGTTTTCAAAAACGTTCGCAGTGTCCTGCTTTTGGGCTGCGAGACCGGGCTGCAGCCAATCGTTCGCGACGTGTTCGCGCCGCTGTTTCCATCCGCGCGCGTGATTTTGGGTTCGGAGGGTGTGGCGCCCGTGCGCGACGATCTGCGAAACCTGCGCTTCGTGCGCGCAGCGGTGCTTGCGCAGCCGACGCTCACCGGGGCGCGCAATGTTGGCGATGTATCACGCGTCTACCGCATGCTGCAGCGGCAGCCGTGGCCGGTGGCATTGCTGTGGAATCGCGAGCACTATTTCGCCCGCCTGTCGCATCCCTCGACGCGCTAGCGCATTCGCTCGTCATCAGGCCGTCGCGCGGCAACGTGCGGCCTGGTGACGGCTGGCGGGTAGCCGGTAGCGGGTCGTGAGACGCTAGACTCACAGCTATGCTCATCCATCCCGAAATCGACCCCATCGCCCTGCAAATCGGCCCGTTGGCGATCCGCTGGTACGGTCTGACCTACCTCGCCGCATTCGCACTGTTTATGGCGCTGGGCGCTTATCGCGCCCGAAAGCAGATATTGCAGGGGTGGCGGCCTTCGGACGTCGACGATTTATTGCTTTACGGTATTTTGGGCGTGGTGCTGGGCGGACGACTGGGGTATTGCCTGTTCTATAAACCCAGTTATTACTTGAGTAATCCGCTGGAAATATTTGCGGTTTGGCAAGGCGGCATGAGCTTTCATGGTGGTTTGCTGGGCGTTCTGTTCGCCCTGTGGCTGTACGCGCGGCGTAACGAGCGACCATTTTTGCAGGTGGGTGATTTCATCGCGCCGCTGGTGCCGCTGGGTCTGGCGTCGGGCCGTATTGGCAACTTCATCAACGCCGAGCTGCCAGGCCGCGCCGCCGACCCGTCGCTACCGTGGGCGATGATTTTCCCGACCGTCGACCAGATTCCACGGCATCCATCGCAGCTTTACCAATTTGCGCTGGAAGGTGTGCTGCTGTTCATCATCGTGTGGATTTATTCAAGCAAGCAGCGGGCTACGGGACGCGTTTCCGGCGCGTTTTTGCTCGGCTACGGATTGCTTCGTTCGTTCTCGGAGTTCTTCCGCGAGCCAGACGCGTTTCTCGGCTTCCTCTCGTTCGGGATGACGATGGGACAGTGGCTTTGTGTGCCTATGATTCTGTTGGGTGGATGGTTGTTGCTGCGGCGGGTGCGATAAGCCCCGCCGCGCGGCCTTTTGCTCACGGTTGTTCACGGTTGGGTGTAGCCTACTGAAGTTGCATGTCCGCGAGGCTCTGAGTCGATGTCATTGACCGCCGCAGGAAATAAGCGCAGGTTGCTGTGGCGCGAGCCGCCCCGCGCAGCGTTTGTGTTCGAGCTCGCGTTCGCAATTTTTCTGCTGCTGATAACGGTCGGATGGCCGGATACCAAGAATGCCATCGCCCTTCCTACCGCTGGCGGCTTCGTTTCAACTAAGTCACATGCGGACTCAACCACCTCGCTGCAACCCCAATCATCCAGCCTAACTATCGCGGTGGAGCGAGCGTCCCCTTTCGATGCACTTGCTGCCCACTGGGATGCCGTCTGGAGTATCGATATTGCTTCCGCCGAGCGCAATGAGATCAATATTATTCGTGCCCGTGACTTGCGGGCTAAGGCCAATACACGTCACTTAACAATACAAATGACCCTGTGAGCGCTCGTTGATGTATCCGAATCAGCGCGAGCGCTTCGCAGCGGCCAGTGAC
>JAYVNO010000300.1:0-23710 GCA_043758415.1 Burkholderiales bacterium | reverse complement strand
ACGATGCTTGAACAAACCCCCGAGCGCGTGAAGAAGTATTTCGGTGACCCAAAGGTTACCTACGCAGCTTCTTGAATAACTCGTGCCGGATCAATAGTTAAACCTGAAAACCGACGGAACCGCGAGGGTTCCGCCATCGGTTTTCACGCTCGTGTGTTGCAGCGTTACGGCAGCAGTGGATCACCACGAAAACCGTTGTCACGATGAGGCGACGGATCGTTAATCGTCACGCCGGTTTCTCTGGGTGGCAGCGAATCCGGCGAGGGCACATCGTGCGGCACCGGAATGCCAATGGGATCCTGCGTCGGCGGGATTTCTACCGGATTGGGCACATCAATGCTTGCGCCGCCAGTGCCGTCGGTATCGATCATGATCGTGCCTAGATTTTGTCGACAATGTCTTGAGCTTTGTCTTTGACGGCCGCTTTGGTGTCGCCAAAACGGGCCTGCACTTTACCGCTGACCTGATCGGCCTTACCTTCGGCCTCCAATCGGTCGTTGCCAACCACTTTACCGGCGACTTCCTCGACTTTGCCTTTGGCTTGTTCCAGACGGCCTTTAACTTGATCTTTGTTCATTGCTATGCTCCTGAAAAGTTTTGATACGGTAACTCCAAGCGAGTGACCACAACCGAAATTTAGGTTCATTGACTTGCGCGCAGCATAGGCTTACGTCCGGACTGTGTGTAGGACTGAATGCAAAGCGTCGACTGCAATTTTCCGTCGCACCAATTTGGTGGCATCATCCATCCAGTTAAACGCCGAGGCAGATAAGTGGTTAGTAATGAATCAGGCGCAACGATCACCGCCGCAGACATGGACGAGTTGAAATCAGCGAAGCTTTTGCTGGAAAGCCCCGGTCTCGCAGCCAAAATCTCAGGCTTCGTCGGAGCGCCGATTGAGAAGGGCTTCGCGCTGCTGCCGAAGCAATGGAACGCGGTTGTGAGCGACGCCACGCGTAAAGCGATTGAAACCGCGCTCAAGGTGGCGCTATGGACTATCGGCGACGCCAAGGCCACGTCGTCACCATCGAACTGGTGGCACAAGCTGGCCGCGGGCGCGTCAGGCGCGGCAGGCGGCGCGTTTGGTCTGGTGGCGTTGTCTATCGAATTGCCGGTGTCGACTACGATCATGTTGCGCTCCATTGCCGATATCGCGCGTAGTCAGGGCGAAGATCTGCAGACAACGGAGGCGCAGCTTGAGTGCGTTCAGGTGCTCGCGTTGGGCGGCAATTCAAAGAGCGACGATGGCGCTGAGATTGGTTATTTTGCAGCGCGCGCAGCGATGGCAAAAGCGGTGTCCGAGGCGGCTGCGCATTTGGCCGCGCAAGGCATTACTCAACACGGCTCGCCCGCGCTGGTTCGGCTGATCGCGCAGATCGCAGCGCGCTTCTCGATTGTGGTTTCCGAGAAGGCTGCGGCTCAAGCGGTGCCAGTGGTCGGTGCGATTGGCGGCGCTGTCATTAACACCTTATTTATCGATCATTTTCAGGACATGGCGCGCGGCCATTTCATCGTGCGCCGTCTGGAGCGACTGCATGGCGCTGATCGGATCAGGCTGCTCTACGCCGAACTGTAGGGCGCCTCTAATAATTCGTTTTTGGGGCGCATTGTGTTGTCGCGCGGTGTTGGTAGTGAAAGACAAGCAGAAATACCCAACCCTGGCCGCGTTGATCGCTGCGGCCAGGTCAAGCTGGCAATATCAGCTACGCCTCGTCTGGCGATGGCAGTCCGCAGCATCTTGCGGGCTTGATGTTCGAGGCACGCACGCAAACGAAACTCCTGCATGTGCCATACACGGGCGGCGCATTGGCGATCAACGATACGCTGGGGGGCACGGTCGACGCAATGTTCGTAGTGATGCCGGAGGCGGTGCCACATGTGGTTTCTAGCAAATTGTTCGCACTTGGCGTGCTGAGCCCACAGCGCTCCCCCGTGTTATCGCAGGTGCCCACGATGGTTGAAAGCGGCGTTGCCGACTTGAATCTTTCGGCATGGATGGTGCTGCTGGCACCGGTCAAAACGCCGCGCGCGGTCATCGATCAACTCAATCGAGCCGTGCAGGTAGCCTTTGATGCCGACACCCGAGCCAAGCTCGCCGAGAGCGGAATAGAAGTGGCGACCAGCACGCCAGAGGAGTTGCAACGCCTGATCAGCCGCGATATCAAGCTACCAGCTGAACTGGTCAAACTGTCGGGAATGACGCCGCAATAATCGGGCAGTTTTTGCGGTCAGTAAAGTGCCACGGTGGTCGATCCGCTGTAATCGATAACCGCCGGTTGTCCCGGAGCCTGCGCTAGACTCGTTGCCCCGTATCCACGCGGAGCGAGCCCCCGTGTCGTCAGACCTAGCACCGCATGCACTCGCCCCCGGCACGCAGATTCGTGATTACACGATTGTGTCGGTCATTGGCACCGGTGGCTTTTCTATCGTCTACAAAGCCATCGACAATTCGCTGGATCGCGCGGTGGCGATCAAAGAATATTTCCCGGGTTCGTTTGCGCTGCGTGACGACGAGGGCAGCGTGCGACCGCACAGTCGCGACAGCGCGATGTTCAGCAAGGGCATCGAGAGTTTTTTGAACGAAGGCAAGCTGCTGGCCGAGTTCGATCATCCGGCGCTGGTACGCGTATATCGCTGCTGGGAAGAGCGCGGCACCGCGTATCTGGCGATGCGGCTATACGCGGGAACGACATTGCGCGATGCAGTGAAAGCGGGCGATTGGCACACGGATGTGACCACGCTTCCGGCGTTGCTGCTGCCGGTATGCAGCGCGCTCGATCTGCTGCACGCGTCAAAGTGCTATCACCGCGACGTTGCGCCGGACAACATCATGCTCGTTGATAGCGGCTCACGATTGGCTCCAGTGCTGCTCGATTTCGGCGCAGCGCGCAAAGCCATCGAGAGCACGCAGGTATTTACTGCGATCTTGAAGCCGGGCTACGCGCCGATTGAGCAATACGGCGACGGCGAATTAAAGCAGGGGCCGTGGACGGACATCTATGCACTTGCGGGTGTCGTGTACTTCACACTCGCCGGAAACGCACCGCCGACAGCCATTACCCGCATGCTCAAAGACGCGATGCCGCGGCCGCGCGATGCGTTCGTCGGCCAGTTGCCGGAGCATTGGCTGGACGCAATTGAGTGCGCACTCGCGGTAAAGCTGGAGCTGCGACCGCAAACCATCAGCGAATTTGTAGCGTCGTTTGGCTGGGATACGGTGGCAGAACGCCTGACTACGGTGGTGCTGCCGCCGATTCACTCTTCGCCGCCGTCGCCTTCGCGGGCTGCACCGACGCCACGCGATGCGCCTGACGCCGCAGTCACCACGCTCGTTGATGACCGCACGGTGGTGGTTTCGCTGCCGCAAAAGCTTGCGCCCGACGTGGCAATTTCGCCCATGGCTGGCGCGCCAGCGCTGGTTGATGACGCCAGCACAGTGGTCATGCTGCGTCGCGATCTGGACGCTCAGATCGCTTTTAAAAAGGTCGCAAGTGCAGCAATGCCTGCCGCAGCACCAGAACCGCAAGTCGCAGCAAAACCTCAGATCGAAGCGGCACCCGCGAAGCGCCGCAACATGGTGTGGATTGCTGCAGCAGCCGTGTTGCTGGCCGCGATCGCGCTGACGTGGAAACTGACTTCCAGCCAGACTGCGACGCCTTCGGCAGTCCCTGGCGCTGACAGCAAAGTGATCGAGCCCACCGCAAAGCCGATGAATGACGCGTCGGTCGACAAAAAAACGTCTGTGCGTGTAGCAGCTCCATCGCAACCCGTGATCATCGCGCCGGAAACCGTAGTTCCGGAACCCATCCCAGCGTTGCCGACTCATGCAACCAACCCAACCAATCCACCGCAAAAAGCCGCCGTGACTGAAGCCCCAACCGCTGCCGCGCCCGTGGCGAACGCCAAAGCTGTCGCCAAAGAAAAGGCGAAAGCGTCGCGCCCAAGCGAGCCGAACGCCGATGCCGGTGACGACAAATCGTCGGCGCGCGCGAGTAAACGGCCTGCTCGTTGCGAGCTACTTATCGAGCGCTTTCAACTCGGTGAAACACCAAGCGCCGCCGATCAACGATTTTTTCAGGAGAGTTGTAAGTGAACACTCGCGCACACTCATTGCCCCAGGCTGCGACGACCGCCGTCGCGTCCATAGCTGCCGCCTGTCTGCTTGTCCTTTACGGTTGCGCCACCCCACCGCCGCCGACCGTCAACTACGCCGCACCGCCGCTGCCACCGCCACCTCCGCCGCCCTCGCCGGTGGTCGTGGCACCGCCGCCCGCGCCTGTGCCGCTGGTGCCCGTGCCGTTTGACACCGCCATCGTCAACGCCGCCACCGCGCTGTTCAAAAACGCGGGCGTTGATGCAACGCGCGTGGTCGTGATCGACCCGCTGATCGACGGCGTCAGCGGCGAGCAAACGACCGCCAGCCGCTACATCGAAACGCGGTTGCGTGACATTGCGCGCGACCAGTTCCCCAAGCTCGACATCCGCGATTTCTCCTCCGAAAACGTGGCGAAGGGCCCGATGGTGCTGGTCGGCACCTTCACCGGCATCACGCTCGACAACAAGACCGTTGGCAAGCCCGAGGCATATCGCATTTGCCTCGCGCTCGCTGATTTTTCGACTAACAAAATTGTCGCCAAAGGTGTGGCGCGCTCGATGCTCGACGGCGTCAACAGCACGCCGACGCCGTACTTCGCCGACACGCCGGTGTGGGTGAAAGATCAGACGGTCGAGGCGTACATCAAGACCTGTCAGGGCACCAAAGTCGGCGACGTCATTGATCCGATTTATCGCGATGGCATCGAAACCGCGACCGTGATTTCAGACGCGATTGTGGCCTACGAAAAACGCAATTTCCGCGAGGCGCTGGCGCTCTACGCGCGTGCCGTGCAGGCCGCGACGGGCGACCAGCTGCGCGTTCACAGCGGGCTCTATCTTGCCAACTGGAAGCTCGGCAAAAAGGCCGACGCCGAAACTGCGTTCGGCAAAATCGTCGATCACGGCCTCGCCGCGCAAAAGCTCTCAGTCAAATTTTTATTTCAACCGCGCAGCACCGAATTTTGGAGTGATGCCAACGTCAGCGGCCCGTACCCCATTTGGTTGCGGCAGATTGCAACGCGCGTAGCCCGCGCCGATAGCTGCCTGCAAATCGTCGGCCACACCAGCCGCTCCGGCAGTGAACCAGTCAACGACAAGCTGAGCCTGGCGCGCGCGCAAAACGTCAAGCGGAAGATGGACGCAACGGTGCCAGCGCTCGCTGCCAAAACCAAAGCCAGCGGCGTAGGTTTCCGAGAAAACTTGGTCGGCAGCGGTGCGGACGATCTCACCGATTTGCAGGATCGGCGGGTGGAGTTTCGGATGGCGAAATGTGCTTCGTAGCGACTTTCACCCTGAACAACTTTTAGGTAAACACGATACTGCACTGGGGCTGACGTCGGTAAAAGCCATTAGTCGAGTTTCGCTTAAATATGCGATTAGCCCATATTGGCTGCCGCATGTATCAAAAAGCTGAAATGCTATTTCTTGCAGCGACACCCGCCGCGCAGTACGTGGTCGCGCAATTCGAACCCGGAAGCCACGCGCTTACTGCGGAGCAGCCAGCAGACGCGAAATCGGCGTTGGCAATGCGGCTTTTGACAGATCGGCTCGGTCGATCCACATCACACCGGGCTGCATCGCGCGCGGCCCGACGCGGTTTGCGATCAGATGCGTCACTTGCAGCGTCAAACGAAAGTGTGTGAAGGCATGCGCGATGGGTGGGAGCGCGATTGAATTGCCTGGTCCGCTTGCTCCGAAACGAATGTGAGCGGTCGCTTTGGCGTCTTCATCATCGCCGATTTCCGGCAAACACCACAGCCCACCCCAAATGCCCGGAGCCGGTCGCTTGACCAGCAAAATTTGATCGGCATGCGTCAACAAAAGGTAGCGCTGCGTGCGCTGCGGCACCACTTTGCTCGGTCGTGCCGCCGGAATTTCGTTAGTGCGCCCGCTGATGCGCGCGGCGCAGTCGTCGGCAACCGGGCAGAGCAGGCAGGTCGGATCGCTGCGCGCGCAAAGGGTCGCGCCCAAATCCATCAAACCTTGTGTGTACGCGACCATATCTTCGGCTGATGCCGGTAGCCGCGATTCGGCTTCAAGCCATAGCTTTTTTTCAACAGCGCTGGCCCCGGGGAAACCTTCGATTCCGGCATGTCGGGCCAACACGCGTTTGACGTTGCCATCAAGAATGGGTGCCACTACGTCATAGGCAAACGCCGCAATCGCAGCCGCAGTGCTGCGGCCAATGCCGGGCAGCGCGGCGAGCAAATTCACGTCTGCAGGAAAGCGTCCGCCGTGCTGCAGCACCACCTGTTGCGCGGCACAGTGCAAATTGCGTGCGCGGCTGTAATAGCCGAGACCTGCCCAATGTGCAAGCACGTCGTCTTCGGGCGCGTTGGCGAGCGCATAGACGTCAGGGAAGCGTTCAAGAAAGCGCGCGTAATACGGCAGCACGGTAGTGACCTGCGTCTGCTGCAACATGATTTCCGATAGCCAGATGCGATACGCGTCGCGCGTGTTTTGCCAAGGCAGGCTGTTGCGACCGTGGACGCGTTGCCAGGTGACGAGGCGGGTGGCGAAGGTTGGGATTTTATCGCTACAAATTTTGCTACTCAAACCATACCCCAACCCCGAATCGCTCTTGTAGGAGCGGCTCTGCCGCGACCTGTGTGCTTACGAACCCGTCGCTCCCGGCGGAGCCGCTGCTACAGGGAACGCTACCGAATCCCCAAACGCTGCTTCGCCTTCGCCCCAGCCTCGGTTGCGGGATATTTGCTTGCCACTTCCTGCAGCGTCGCACGTGCCGCTTGCAGGTCGCCCAACTCCGATTGCGCGGATGCAATATTGAGCAGCGCGTCAGACGCTTTGGCGCTGTCTGGATACTGCGCGATCAATTGCCGCTGCGTGGTGATGGCACCGCGAAAATCGCGCGTTGCGTAGAGCGAATTGCCGATCCAGTATTGCGCCGACGGCACCAGAATGCTACGCGGAAAGTTGCGGGTGAAGACTTGAAATGCGGTGACCGCCTCAGCAAATCTGCCAGCGCGGAAATGATCAAGACCCTGATCGTAAGCGCGTTGTTCGGCTACAGGATCAATCGCGGCGGGTGGCGCAACCACCGTACTCGGCGGCATCGCACGGCCGGGATCCATTGCACCGGTTGCCGTTGCTCCCGTCGGAGCGGTGGGGCCAACGACGCCCGGCGGCATGCTCGCGACCGGTGCCGACGCTGCGACCGCTGCTGCGGCAGCGGCTGCGCGCGCAGCCTGTTCTGCCTGCTGCCCTTCTACTTTTCTAAGCCGTCCATCGAGATCAACGTACAAATCGCGTTGGCGCTTCTGGGTGTTTTCCATTTCGTTTTGCAGCAGCTCCAGCTGTCCGCGCAACCGGGCGAACTCCGCCCTCAATATCTCGACCTGATTGAACAAGTCGATGATGCTGCGGTTTCTCGCCTGCGACTCGAGCTCGGCGATGCGAGCATCCAGCGTGCGCTGGCTGTCAGCCAACTGGGAGCGCAACTGCAAAATCTGCTTGCGCGCTTCTTCGTCGTCAAACAGCCCGGCGTGAGCCGACACCGAAAGCAGCAAACCAACAACGGTTGCGACAGCAAGCAACGGCTTTCGCAAAACGTGATGCTGCATCAAACTATTCTCCAGCGTAGGCCAAGTCGCAACGTCGATTTTCGGAATACGCAGCCTCGGTGCTTGCAGGATTGCGCGGCTTCTCTTCGCCGAAACTCACGGTGTCAATTTGCGAGTCGGCGACACCCAGCAGCGTCAACACGCGCTTGACGCTCTCGCTGCGTTTTTGCCCCAACGCGAGGTTGTATTCACGGCTGCCGCGCTCGTCGGTGTTGCCCTCAACCTTGATCCGCGCGTTGCGGTTTTGCTTTAAGTACGCAGCATGAGCTTCAAGCAATGGCTTGTATTCGTCCTTGACCGTGAAGCTGTCATAGTCATAAAAAATTTCGCGCCGTGACAGCGGGCTGCGTGGGTCTTTCAGGGGGTTGTTGCTAGCCGAAGTGCCCGCAGACATCGCGGTACCCGCTGCGCCGGGGGTGTTGCCGACGCCGCTGGTGGACGTGCCGCTGTCCGGCGTCACGGTGGTGGTGGTGGTGGTGCCGGTACCCGCGCGCGTTTCAGTCGTCGCGACGGTTTCAGGGGTAGATGAACAGCCTGCGAGCGCCGCAGCGGCTGATAATGCGAGGATAATTTTCCAGATGGATTTCATTGGGTTCCTTTTCTAGGTGTAAACGGGGACTTCTGCACTATGAGCTATTAGGCTACTACGCTAGCGTGGCAAAGGACCCCAGGCCGGTTCTCGTACGTCTGCGTTGGTGGCACCGAGTCGTTGCTTCACGCGCCCGTCGGCTGACACTGCCGCAAGGATTCCTTTGCCGTTATACACCGATGCGTACACGATCAATTTTCCGTTGGGCGCGAACGAAGGCGACTCATCCACCGGCCCCTGCGTCAACACCTGCACCTGCTTCGACGCAAAATCGAGCATTGCCAGCATGTAGCGAGAGCCTTCGCGCTTGACGAACACCATGCTCTGCCCGTCCGCCGCTACGCGCGGATTGGCATTGTCGCCGCCTTCAAACGTGACGCGCTCAACGTTTCCACCGTCGGGCGGGGTGCGATAAATCTGCGGCGAGCCGCCGCGATCACTCATAAAGTAAATGCGCCCGTCCGGCGCCCAATTCGGGGCGGTATCAATGGCCCCGCCATTGGTCAGCCGTCGACCGCTGCTGCCGTCTGCATTGACTACGAACAGTTGTGTGCCGCCAGCCTGCGACGACGCATAAACGATGCGACTGCCATCGGGGGACCACGCTGGCGCAGACTGATTGCCCGCCGCGCGCACCAACAGCGCGCGCTCACCAGTCCCCACGTTTTGCACATACACACTGGGCTTGCGGCCTTCAAACGAAACATAGGCAAGGCGAATGCCATCGGGTGACCAGGCGGGCGAGATGATAGGTTCCACCGAATTCACCACCGGTACGGCATTGAAGCCATCACTATCAGCCACGATCAACTGAAAGCGACCAGGCGATTTGGCGACATAGGCCAGGCGCGTGCTGAACACGCCTTTTTCGCCCGTCAGCCGCTCGTAAACAATGTCGGCGATGCGATGCGCTGTCGCACGCAAATCTTTAGCGGCGACGTTGAATACGAGGCCGGTCAGCTGATCCTGTTTTGGTACATCAACCAGGCGAAAACTTACCACGAACTGGCCGTTCGCCGCTGGCACAACCGAACCGATAACGGTGGCATCGGCACCGCGCGTTTTAAGTTCGGGGAAAGGTACGGCCGTCAGCTCACCACTCTTCGGCAACCCCGCGCTATTGATGGTTTTGATGAGTCCGCTTCGGGCGAGGTCGGCCTCAATCACTGCGGACATTTGCTGTGCTGGTGGATCGCCACCGGCAAAGCCCGCCACCGCGACCGGCACTTGCTGCGCGCCAACGCCAACGATGTCGATGGTGAGTTGCGCATGCGCGCCAGCTGCTGCAAGCGACACGCCGAGCAGCGCAAAAAGTCGACGTAGATAAATAGTGGGGTTCATCGATCAGGGACTGGTAGTGATTGACAGTTGGGTAGACAACATGGATTGTGCGCGATCACGCGCAAGGATGGCATCTTCTCGGGTGGCATAGGGCCCCAGACGCACGCGGAACATCGAACCCACTTGTTGTATGCGCGGCAAAACACTTAATTCAGTCCCCATATGCTGTTGGAACACCTGAGCGTTGGCAAAGTTTCCGAAAGCGCCTAATTGAACGAAATACTCGCGCTGTCCAGACTGAGGGGGTGTCAACGGGAGCGGGGTTTGTTCGAGCGTGATTGCGGGCGCAAGCGGCTCCTGTCTGCGCGGCGCTGCGATGACGGCCGCGGCCGAAGACGCGAGACCGGCAAATGGTGGCACCAGAAGTTCAAGCTCTACTTCGCCGCTGCCGCCCTGAGCGATGCCGATCCGGTGTGCGGCGGCATACGATAAATCCACGATTCGCCCCGCGTGAAATGGCCCGCGATCATTAATACGCACGATGACCGTTTTGCCGGAACGCGGGTTAGTCACGCGGGCGAAGCTCGGTAGCGGCGCGGTGGGATGTGCAGCGGTCATGGCAAACATGTCGTAGACCTCGCCAATAGCGGTCTTCTGCCCATGAAATTTTCGACCGTACCACGAGGCGATGCCACGCTGACGCAGCGTTGTCAACGATGTCAGCGGCTTATAGTCAACGCCAAACACGTTGTAAGGACGGTTGGCAAAGCGGTGCAGCGGTTCGTGGCGCGGTTGCGCATCGGGGATCTGATCGAGGTCGGATGGTGTTACTGCGGCGGGGCCGTCGTCCTTGTAGTAAGCGCCGGGTCGGGTGGAGCCTGCTGTGGCTTTGCCCAATGGGTTGCTGGCACAGCCTGCGAGCAGGGCGATTACGGAGGCGAGTGCTGTTGCCGTCAACCTGCCCGCCACCGACACCCGCGTCATGAATTCACCAGTTTCCGGTGACTGGTAACGCTCATCATGATGCCCACCGCGATGAATAGCGTCATCAACGCGGTGCCGCCAAAACTCATGAACGGCAATGGCACGCCCACGACGGGCAGGATGCCGGTCACCATGCCCATGTTCACGAACGCATAGGTGAAGAACATGAGCGACATTGAGCCCGCCATCAGGCGGCTGAAAAGCGTGGACGCATTGGCAGCAATGATGAAACATCGCCCAATAAAGAGCAAATAAAGTACCACCAGCACCACGCCACCCAGCAAACCGAACTCCTCGCCATAAACCGCGAAGATGAAATCGGTGTGCTTCTCCGGCAGGAACTCAAGGTGGGTTTGGGTGCCGTTGAGCCAACCTTTGCCGAGAAGGCCACCGGAGCCAATGGCGATAGCGGCCTGCGTGGTGTGCCACCCAGCGTCCTGACCATCGCTCTCCGGATTCAGAAACGTCATCACACGTTGTTTCTGATAGTCATGGATGCCTACTTCAAAGTGCCACATCGCCGCTACCATGCAAGCGCCGAGCACAGCCGCGCCGACCATCAGGCGCCAGTCGAGGCCGGCAAGATACAGCACGTAAAAGCCGCAGGCACCAATGAGCAGTGCCGTACCGAGATCGGGCTGGCGGACGACCAGTGCAAACGGAATAACAACCAGAATCGCAGCCACCGCAAAGTTGCGCCAGTTCATGGTGCCCTCGTGACGTTCGAAGTACCACGCCAGAATCAGCGGCAGGGCAATTTTCATGATTTCGGACGGCTGAATATTGCCCACACCCGGAATCTTCAACCAACGTCGGGCACCCTTGACTACCTCGCCACCCAGCGCGACACCGATCAGCAGCACGATCCCAATGACATACAGCGGCACGGCAAATCGCGCGATAAATTGCGGCGACAGATTCGCGATGAACATCATGAGCGCCACCGCAACGATGACTTTTTGCGACTGCGAAGTGACGCGACCGAAGGTCTCGTTAGTCGCGCTATAAAGCACCAGCAAACCGAGCGCGGCAATAGTCGTCACAATGGCAAACAGAAACGGATCAAGGTGATCGGTGAGCTTTGCCCAAAGTTGCTGAATCATCGTGCCCGCTTCACATCTGCGGCAACGCTTGCTGCGGCAATCGATTCCATACCCACTATGGGCTGCTTGATGGCTGCATCGAGCAAGGTCGAGTCAAAGTACGCGTCCATGACCTTTCTGGCGATTGGGGCCGCCGCTTCGGCTCCAAAGCCGCCGTTTTCAACAAATGCGACCAGCGCTAATGTGGGCTTGTCGAGAGGCGCGAGCGCGATGTACCAAGCGTGATCGCGCAGCCGCTCGGCGACCTGAGAGGCCACGTAGTCACCGCCGCGCAGGCCAAAGACTTGCGCCGTTCCAGTTTTTCCACCACTAACGTACTTTGCTTTCAGAAAAGCGGTTCTGCCGGTGCCTTCGGTCACCACGCCGGCCATGCCTCGCAACACCGCATCGATGTGTTCAGGCTTCAGCGGAACTGTGTACGCCGGTGCTGGCTGTGTCAGGCGATATTCGCTGGTGCGTGCGTCCTGCACCCGTTTAACCAGATGCGGCTTATAGGCAACGCCGCGATTGGCCAGCACCGAGGTGGCATAAGCCAGTTGCAGGGGGGTGAACGTGTTAAATCCCTGTCCAATACCGAGTGACACCTGATCACCGACATGCAGCTTGGGATCTTTTGGTCGATTTTTTGCTTTCCACGCGCGATCCGGCAGGATTCCGGGCAACTCGCCATCAATGTCGATGCCCGTTTTGAGTCCAAATCCGAATTGCCGCATGAAGATGGCCCATTCGTCGATATCCGTCTCAGCGGCAACTTGGTAGTAGTAAGTGTCACACGAGATCGCAATGGACTTTACGAGGTTGACAGCACCATGGCCGCCGACCTTATCGTCGCGCCAATGGCCGCCCCCAAGCCGAAAAAAACCGGGGTCGTTGATGGTTTGCTGCGCAGTTCGCACGCCCAGCTCCAGTGCCATGAGGCCCATAAAGGGCTTATAAGTAGAGCCCGGTGGGTAGGTGCCGCGTAGCGGACGATTAAGCAGCGGCTTATCAGGCGAGGTATTCAGAAGGTCCCAGTTTTGCGGGTCGATTCCGTCAACAAAAAGGTTCGGGTCATAACCCGGTTTGCTGACAAAAGCAAGCACGTCGCCGGTGGTTGGATCGATCGCGACCAGCGCGCCGCGCTTGGTCCCAAACGCTTCTTCAGCAATTTTTTGCAGCCGGATATCCAGTGACAGTTGCAGGTTGTTGCCAGTCACGGAAGGCTTGCGCGACAGCGTGCGCACCACGCGCCGCGACGCGTCCACTTCGACCTCGGTCGCCCCCGCTGTCCCGTGCAATTCGCGTTCGTACGACAGCTCAATGCCAACTTTTCCGATGTAATCCGAGCCCTTGTAATTCGAGGTCAAGCCCTGGGCTTCGATGCGATCCTTCTCGCCCTGACTGATGCGGCCGATATAGCCCACCACGTGGCTCGCCACTTCACCGAACGGATACTGCCGGAAAAGCCTCGCCTTGATCTCAACGCCTGGCAGGCGATAGCGATTAGCCGCGACGCGCGCAACTTCTTCGTCGGTCAGGCGCGACTTGAGTGGCAGGCTGTCGTTAGTGCGAAATTCTTCCAAAAGGCGCTTGAAGCGCCGGCGATCACGGGGCGAAATTTCAACGATCTTCGCAATCTCATCAATGGCGGCATCAACGTCTGCCATTTTTTGCGGATTAAGCTCCAGGGTGTACGCTGAGTAGTTCGACGCCAGCACCACGCCGTTGCGGTCGGTAATGATGCCGCGATTCGGTGCTTCTGGCTGAATGTCGATACGATTGGCTTCAGCCAGTGTGGCGAAGTGCTTGTGCTGCACCACTTGCAGATAGACGAAGCGACCAAGCAGCGTTAAAAAACACAAAACCACCAGCACTGCTGCCAGCGTCAGTCGGCGCTGATACCAATACAGTTCCTGGTCGTGGTTTTTTAGTTCGGCAGACATGCTTGTTATCGCCTAATCGAGCAACGAACGTACGCGTTGCGGCCATTGCAGCAACGCGGACACAATGGGCCAAATCAAGGCGCTGCTAAAGCTGCCAAGAATGATGGCGGCGGTCGGTAGCGTGGCCCCGCTCATGAGGCGCAACACCAGCACTACCAATTGCGCGATCAACAGCAGACCGAGCACGTGCAGCGCCTGTTGCCAAAGCGGAAAGCGCAACACCCGACGATGAAAATAACTCGCCGCAAAACCAAGAATGGCGTAGGCGAGCGCATGCTGGCCGAACAAATTGGCTTCCACTACGTCTGTGAGCAAGCCGCAGGCCCAAGCCACGCCGATGCCAATCCAGCGCGGCTGGTGGATTGCCCAATAAAGCAACACTAACGCGAAAAAATCGGGCCGCATCGCCAGCGTAAAACCCGACAGCGGAAGCAGATTGACGGTGAACGCAAGCGACAGCGTAAACACCACGAACCACGGCTTGGGAGCGAGCAGAATATCCTCGGGCCTGGCAATCCTGAATAAAGGGGAATCGGGTAGGTGAAACATGCCTATCGACGCTTCTTCTTTGGTGTTTCAGCGGCCACTTCAGGCGCTGGTCTCGGTGCCGGGGCTGCCGGTTTATCGAGCACCAGAACCGCATCCGAACTCGCCACCCGCGCCGTTGGCGTACATTGAATGACGGCAAATTTGTTTTCTGCAGCGCGCTGGACGCTTATCACGCGCGCGACGCGAATGTTGCTGGGATACACGCCATCAATGCTGGATGTGAGCAGCACATCACCCTCTTTGACATCAGCGTTACTAGCAACACTACTAAGTTCCGGCAATTTGTCCGGACCTCTTCCATACAGCAGCGCATGCATGCCGGTGCGCTCAATTTTCACCGGGATCGCAAAATCTTTTTCGGTCAGCAGCGTAATCTCTGCGAACAATGGGTGCACCCGCGTTAACTGCCCCAACAAGCCAAATTCGTCAACCACGGCAGAACCGGGCTCGAAGGGCTGCGCCGCGCTTCGGTCAATAAAGGCCTTTTGCGAAAACACATCGCGGCCGAGATACACCACTCGTGCGCTTTGCGCACGAGCCGGTGTGGCCTGAACAATGTTCAGCAGCTTAGCCAGCCGGTCCGCTTCCTGTTTCGACGCAACCTGCGCCTGTTGTGCTTGTGAGGCTTGCAGCAGTTCGGCTTTGAGGCGAACGTTTTCCTCCCGCAGCTCGGCTCGCGTGTCGAAAAACTCGCCCAGGCTCTTTGCAGCCTGCGCTGGCACCAGCGCCGCCTGTTGCACAGGATATACAACAGTCGCAATCGCCATCCGCACTGTTTCCAGCGTGCGAAAGCGCGCGTCGACGAACATCAACACCAGAGAAATGACACCAAAAAAAGTGAGTCGCGCAATCGGGCTTGGCCCGCGATTGAAGAAGCGGGGTGGCTCGGAGGGCAGCAACGTCACTCTACCGTACATACAGCCTGCAGCCATGCGTGGAACGCAGCGCGAGCCTGCCGCCGACGCTCATCGAGAGAAGGCGCAGGTGGCAGCGCATCCCGCTTCCGGATTAGTCGGTGGTGAAAATGGAAGACAGGCGATCAATATTTTCGAGCGCCTTGCCACAGCCACGCACCACGCAGGTGAGCGGGTCCTCGGCCACCACCACGGGCAGCCCGGTTTCTTCCATCAGCAGGCGATCAAGATCGCGCAACAACGCGCCGCCGCCCGTCAATACCATGCCTTTATCGGCGATGTCGGAGCCCAGTTCGGGGGGCGTCCGCTCGAGCGCCTGCTTCACTGCGCCAACAATCGCATTAAGGGGATCGGTCAGCGCTTCAAGAATTTCGTTCGACGACACGGTGAACGCGCGTGGAATACCTTCGGCCAGATTACGGCCCTTGATTTCCATGTCGCGAACTTCGCTGCCGGGGAAGGCGGAGCCGATCTTTTTCTTGATCGTTTCTGCCGTTTGCTCGCCAATCAGCATGCCGTAGTTGCGACGGATGTAGTTGATGATCGCCTCATCGAATTTATCGCCGCCGACGCGCACGGAACCGGCATACACCATGCCGCCCAGCGAAATTACGCCGACTTCCGTGGTGCCGCCACCGATGTCAACCACCATCGAACCGGTCGCATCCGAAATCGGCAAATCGGCGCCAATCGCCGCAGCCATCGGCTCTTCGATCAGAAATACCTTCGAGGCACCGGCACCGAGGGCCGATTCACGAATGGCGCGACGCTCCACTTGCGTTGAACCGCATGGAACGCAAATAATGATGCGCGGGCTCGGACTGAACATTTTGCTGTCGAGCACTTTGCGGATGAACTGCTTCAGCATCTGCTCGGTGACGTTGAAGTCGGCAATCACGCCGTCTTTCATCGGACGAATCGCCGTGATGTTGCCCGGCGTGCGGCCCAGCATCTGCTTGGCGGCTAAGCCCACATCTTGAATCACACGCTTGCCGTTAGGGCCGCCTTCCTGGCGAATCGCAACGACGGACGGTTCATCAAGGACGATGCCGCGACCACGCACATAAATTAACGTATTGGCAGTGCCGAGATCGATAGCGATGTCGGTAGATAAATAACTGGTCAGAAACTTGAACATAAACTCTAGCGGCCTCCCGTGACCGCATCCCGCATGGGCGCTTTCGCACGATCCACCAAATGCGAATCACACGGCATTGCAAATCCCCCGGAAACGTCGTCTGCAAGCCCTTCTCGATCATCGATTAAAGGGACTGCAGCGTGTTGTATTTAACCCGATATGTTACCCTACCAACCTTGCAAAAATTCAACAATCCTCGCCTTTCGCCGCTGCTTCTGCTAGGCGGCGCGTCGCGCGGGCCTCTCGTTTCAGATTCATGAGTCTCACTCCCCAAGATATTGAGCGCATCGCGCATTTAGCGCGCATTCGCGTCACGCCCGCCGACGTCGCCGACGTTCAGTCCAAACTCGTCGGCATTTTTAAGCTGATCGACGAAATGCAGGCCGTGAATACCACGGGCGTAGAGCCCATGTCACACGGTCTCGATATGGTGTTGCGCTTGCGTGACGACGTGGTGACAGAGACCAATCGACGCGATGACTTTTTGAAGAACGCACCTGAGTCGGCGGAAGGATATTTTCTGGTGCCGAAGGTGATGGAATAAGTCATGGCTTGGAACACCTTTGCTACCGTCGCCGAAACAATCAAGGCGCTCGATGACAAAAAAGTCAGCGCGGTCGAACTCGCCACGCACTATCTTGACCGAGCGGATGCGCTGCAACCCACGCTCAACGCCTACGTCACGCTCGACCGCGACAAAACGTTGGCTGAGGCAAAAGTGGCCGACGCCAAACGCGCCGCTGGTGAGAGCGCACCAATGCTCGGCGTGCCCATCGCCCACAAGGACATCTATCTGGTCGAAGGCTGGCGCACGACCTGCGGCTCCAAGATGCTGGAAAACTTCGTCGCGCCGTACACCTCAACCGTGGTCAAGAATATGACCGCTGCGGGCATGGTCACGTTGGGCAAGCTCAATATGGACGAGTTTGCGATGGGCTCGTCAAATGAGACATCCTACTTCGGCCCGGTGAAAAACCCCTGGGATTTGACGCGTGTGCCGGGTGGCTCGTCCGGTGGCTCGGCGGCGAGCGTGGCGGCGGGTTTGACGCCTGCTTCAACTGGAACAGACACTGGCGGCTCGATCCGCCAGCCCGCGATGTTCTGCAATTTGACTGGGCTCAAGCCCACGTACGGCATTTGCTCGCGCTTCGGCATCATCGCGTTCGCGTCGTCGCTCGATCAGGCGGGGCCGTTTGCGCAAACGGCTGAAGATTGCGCGTTGTTGCTGAGCGCAATGGCAGGGTTTGACACGCACGATGCGACCTCATTAGATCGACCGAAAGAAAACTATTCGCGTGATTTGACCAAGCCGCTTAACGGCTTGCGCATTGGCTTGCCGAAGCAGTTTTTCGGCGAAGGCGTCGCGCCGGGAATCGCCAAAGCGGTCGACGAAGCGCTTGCTGTGTACCGCACGCTCGGTGCAACTACTGTCGAGGTTTCGCTACCAAACGTGAAGTATTCGGTTCCAGCGTATTACGTGGTTGCCCCTGCCGAAGCCTCAAGCAACCTCTCGCGCTTCGATGGCGTTCGTTACGGCCACCGCGCCGAGAAGTACGACGACCTCATGGACATGTACAAACGTTCGCGTGCCGAGGGTTTCGGTGCCGAGGTCAAGCGCCGCATCCTTATCGGCACTTATGTGCTGTCGCACGGCTACTACGATGCGTATTACCTGCAGGCTGGCAAACTGCGCCGCCTGATCGCCGAGGACTTCAAGCGTGCTTACGAAGCGTGCGACGTGGTCATGGGCCCCACCGCGCCAGAAACCGCGTTCCAGTTCGGCAGCAAGAGCGACGATCCGGTCAAGATGTACTTAAACGACATCTTCACCATCTGCGCCAACCTCACGGGGCAACCAGCGATGAGCCATCCGTGTGGCGTCGATGAAAACGGCCTGCATGTGGGCATGCAAATCATCGGCAACTATCTTGATGAAGCACGCATGCTGAACGTGGCGCATCAATTTCAACTGGCGACGGACTGGCACAAGCGCCACCCGTCATTGTGATTTTTAGATGTTGACCGGCACAGAACTTCTAGCGCTACTAGGTGATTTGGAGTCGGACAGAGTTGAGCGCACAGTATCAACAAGCGACACCGACAAATTCTCGCAAGCGGTTTGCGCTTTTAGTAATGACATGCCCGCTCACAATAAAGCAGGCTATTTGCTAATTGGCGTTAGAGACAACGGGACACTATCTGGGTTGAAAGCAGACGACAACTCCGTAAAGAACCTTGGCGGCATGCAATCCGATGGCAAGATTCGACCGCAACCCTCCATTCAGGTCAACGTTCATCATCTGGATGGTGGCGATGTCATCGTCGTCGAGGCGCAGCCGTCGAGGCTACCGCCCGTCCGATACAAAGGCCTAGTGTGGATACGAATCGGCCCTCGAAAATCTACAGCGAGCGAAGATCAAGAGCGAATACTTTCAGATCGTCGCGCGTCTTATGCTCGTTCGTTTGACGCGCTCCCTTGTTTGGACAGTGCGCTTGGCGATTTGGCGACCGATCTATTCGCTACTTATCGACTTGCAGCGGTAGACGCGAGCGTGATTGCTGAAAATCATCGAGACATCGAGCTTCAGTTGTCTTCATTGCGGTTTTTCGATCTCAAAAACCAATGTCCGACGAATGCCGGAATCCTTCTCTTTGGTATCAATCCACTCGCATGGATGCCGGGCGCATACGTTCAATTTCTCCGCGTGCGCGGTACAACGTTGTCCGACTCAATCGGCTCGGAAAAAGAATTGTCGGGCGATCTTGGAAGCGTGCTTCGTCGGCTTGACGATTTGCTTGATGCCTATGTCGATACGACGCCAGTCCCGGTGACTGCGTTGCGCGAGGAGTTATCCACTAACTATCCTCGCGCGGCCCTCCGAGAGTTGTTGCTCAATGCGGTTCTGCATCGCGACTATCAATCGACAGCACCTGTTCGTTTTTACTGGTTCGATGATCGAGTCGAAATTCAAAACCCCGGCGGACTGTACGGTGAGGCAACGCGAGAGAATTTCCCCAAGCAAAATAGTTACCGAAACCCGGTAATCGCCGAGACTATGAAGACACTTGGCTATGTAAACCGATATGGTCGTGGTGTGGTTACAGCGCGGCAAGCGATGAAGGATAGCGGTCTGCCAGAGCCCGAATTTTTCTTTGATCCGGGATATTTTCTGGTCACGTTGCGCGGGAGATAACCCATGCCCACCATTGCCTTTTTTAACAACAAGGGAGGGGTTGGTAAGACCTCTCTAGTTTTTCATTTGTCTTGGATGTTTCGCCAATTGGGTCATACGGTATTGGCTGTTGATCTTGACCCTCAAGCCAACCTGACAAGCATGTTTTTTGACGATGAGAAGCTTGAATTGTTGTGGCCCAGCGACACGCCACATGATCAAACGATATTTGGCGCGTTACGACCGATTATTCGAGGTCTAGGCGACGTTGTAACGCCAAAGGTGCATGAGGTCGCGCCTGGCCTTGGTGTTGTAGCGGGGGATCTGGAGCTATCGAGATTTGAAGATACGCTGTCGGGCGATTGGCCGAAATGTCTTGATCGCAGTGAACCGGCCTTTCGTACAACAACTGCATTTTCGAGGGCGATCGAGCGAGCAAAGGTATTTGCAGAAGCCCGATGGGTATTGGTGGATGTGGGTCCCAATCTCGGTGCGATCAATCGAGCGGCACTTATTGCGTGCGACTACATCGTAGTCCCGCTTGCGCCAGATCTTTTCTCAATCCAAGGCCTGCGAAATCTGGGGCCAACGCTCACGGACTGGCGATCCGAGTGGGACGAGCGTCGCCGGAAAGCACCGACAAAAATGGGATTTACGCCACCCGAGGGTAGGATGGCGGCACTCGGCTATGTCGTGATGCAATATGCAATCAAAGCGTCTGACAGCCCAGTGAAGGCTTACACAAAATGGATGGCCCGCATCCCGAACGAATACTCGGAGAGTGTGGCCGTCAATGGCGGTGACGCGGGTGACAATCCTGCTAACGATCCAAATTGTTTAGCCTTGCTGAAGCACTATCGCAGCCTCTTTCCTATGGCGATGGAATCGCGAAAACCTATCTTCAGTTTGAAATCGGCGGACGGTGCGATTGGCTCCCAGCTTTACGCCGTAGAGGCCGCAAGGGACGATTTCACAAAGCTTGCGAAGAAGATCATAAAACGCGTAGGCGAACACCAAGCACAGGAATGACGGATCAATATGAGTCAGTGGGAAATTGTCATCGGTCTCGAAACCCACACGCAGCTGACCACTGCGTCAAAAATTTTCTCGGGCAGTAGCACCGCGTTTGGCGCTGCGCCTAATACGCAGGCCAGCGTCGTTGATCTGGCCATGCCTGGCGCATTGCCAGTGATGAACAAAGGCGCGGTTGAACGTGCTGTGAAGTTTGGTCTCGCCGTTGGGGCCAAGATCAATCAACGCTCGATTTTCGCGCGCAAAAATTACTTCTATCCCGACCTGCCCAAGGGCTATCAAATCTCGCAATTTGAGACGCCGATTGTTCAAGGGGGCGGGCTGACGATCACGCTCGACGACGGCACCACCAAGTTCATCGAGTTAACGCGTGCTCACCTTGAAGAAGACGCCGGAAAAAGCGTGCATAACGAGTTCGACGGTGCCTCCGGCGTTGACCTCAATCGTGCGGGCACGCCGCTGCTAGAGATCGTCACTGAGCCTGTGATGCGCTCCGGCAAAGAGGCCATTGCTTACGCGAAAACCCTGCACAATCTCGTGCACTATCTCGACATTTGCGATGGCAACATGCAGGAAGGCTCGTTCCGATGCGATGTCAACGTGTCGGTGCGTCCGATGGGGCAAAAAGAATTCGGCACCCGCCGCGAAATCAAGAATCTGAACAGTTTCAAGTTCATGCAGCAGGCCATCGACTACGAAGTTCGGTGGCAGATCGCAGAGATTGAAGACGGTCGCAAGATTCAGCAGGCGACAGTGCTGTTCAACCCGGACACGGGCGAAACTAAGGCGATGCGCAGCAAGGAAGACGCGATGGACTATCGCTACTTCCCTGATCCTGATTTGCCGCCGCTGGTGGTGAGCGACGAAATGCTGGCGCGCATCAGGGCCAGCATGCCGGAGCTGCCGGAAGCCAAATGTGCGCGGTTTTCTTCGGAATATTTGCTGTCGCATTACGACGCGTTGCTGCTCTCGCAAGACGGCGCCACAGCGAGCTATTTTGAGACGGCCGTCAATGCCGGAGCGGACGCCAAACTCGTCGCCAACTGGATGCTCGGCGAGCTTTCTGCTGCACTCAATCGCGAAGACAAAACCATCGAGCAATCGCCCGTCAATGCGGTGCGCCTCTCAAATCTGGTCGCGCGTATCAGCGACGGCACGATCAATCACAAGACTGCCAAAACCGTGTTCGAAACGCTATGGAGCGGCGAAGCGGCGAGTGTCGATGCAGTGATTGAAGCCAAAGGCCTCAAACAAATCAGCGACAGCGGTGCCATCGAAAAAATCGTCGATGAAGTGCTCGCGAAGAGCGCCGCGCAGATTGCTGACTACAAAGCGGGCAAAGAAAAAGCGCTGATGAGCATCGTCGGCATGGTTATGAAAGCCAGCGCTGGCAAGGCAAACCCGACGCAGGTCAACGAGATTGTGCGCAGGAAGATTGACGCACTTTGACTCCGGGCGATAGCAGGCGATGCGCGTGACCGTTTGGGATGAGCTCGTCGACGCCGCGCTGACGTTCCCAGCCACCGACCCAACGACCGCCTCAGGGCGAGCGAATAAATTCGCTGCATGACCACCACCGCCTTCGCGCTGGTGATCCTCGCGGCGCTGATCCACGCCAGCTGGAACATCCTCGCCAAAAAGGCATCCGGCGGGGCGCTGTTCGTGATGCTCGGTGCGCTCGTGGTGTCGGTGGTTTACGCCCCGATTTTTGCGATTTATGTGTACCTGTATCCGCCACGCCTTGGCTGGGCGGAGCTTGCATTGCTGACAGTGACGGCAGCAATTCATCTCGCCTATTCGCTCATCCTGCAGCGCGGCTACCAGAAGCACGACTTGACTGTGGTCTACCCCGTCGCGCGCGGCACCGGGCCATTGCTGTCGAGTGTGTTCGCGATTGTTGTCCTCGGTGAACACGTCACGCTGTATTCAGCGCTTGGCATCGGCTGCATCGTAATGGGCATCTTCATCCTCGCAGGCGGGCATCGCATGCTGCGTGCGCGGACGCCCGAGCAGATGGGCGGCGTCGCGTACGGCACGATGACCGGCCTCATGATCGCGGCGTACACATTGGTTGACGGCTATGGCGTGAAGGTCCTGCTGATCGCGCCGCTGGTGCTCGACTATGTGAGCAATCTCATCCGCGCGTTGTTTCTGGCACCCATGACATGGCGACGGCGCGACGAACTGGTCATCGAATGGCGCAAGAATGGGCGCTACGCGATCATCATTGGTCTGATCTCACCACTCGCCTACATCCTCGTGCTCTACGCCATGCAAACCGCGCCAATCAGCAGCGTGGCACCGATGCGCGAACTGTCAATGGTGTTCGCTGCCTTCCTCGGCGCAAAGTTACTTGGCGAAGGCCATCGTGGGGAACGCATTTTCGGCGCGGCGCTTATGGTGCTGGGTGTTTGGGGCTTGATGCACGGCTAACGGCTGTGCTCTCTTGGCTAACAGCTTTTTGCTGTAAGCTTTATTTATATGGGCGTAGCGACACTAATAGCCGTATGTTGACATTTAGCCAAATATCGCAGTAAGCCCATAACGAATAAGGCATTCAACGAAAAGTTGTCCGAGAATTACTGCTTGGTTGGCAGTGATTTCGCCATCACCAATCCGCGCTTGATTAGAAGCGCATCAATCTTCGCCATCGCGTCTTCACGCGCTTTTGGGTCGGGACCGACGGTGACGCCTTTGCCTGCGTTCACGCCGTTCGGCACCTCGCTACGCACCCGCAATTTGCCTGCCGGATTGTCGAAATCGTGATACGCGCCGGGGTAGAGCGTGAGGCTCACCGGCTGATCGGTGTTCTTGAGCCGTGCGGCGAACGTCGTGCATGGTGCAGCGGGCGTCCAGTCGTCGGCGTCGCCCATGAGGATCGTCAGCGGCGACGAGATTTTTTGCGGTGCGTTGTCTTTGGCAAACGGCGAGCAACCGGGATAAAACGCAATTGCTTCAACGAACTTCACATCGTC
The DNA here is from genome assembly GCA_043758415.1 of Burkholderiales bacterium. Classification (GTDB taxonomy): domain Bacteria; phylum Pseudomonadota; class Gammaproteobacteria; order Burkholderiales; family Casimicrobiaceae; genus Casimicrobium. Next base: position 374 of record JAYVNO010000300.1, on the reverse strand, counting down.
ATTGAAGTCACCCAACACGGGTTTATGCGTCACGGTGTTGAGCACCGTTGATCCACCGTGCGACCAGCCCCAGAGCACGATCTTTTTCGGATCGATTCCGGGCTGCGCGTTGAGCCATGCGCGCGTGGCGATCACGTCCTGCACGCGATCACGCTGCGTGATCGTGCGCGACTGATATTTTTGCGTGCAGACTTCTTCAAACCTGCGCGACGTGAAGCTCTCGGGGAAGACGACCGCGATGCCGCGCTCCAGCAGCCAGTCCTTCGCCGCCTTATGCCGTGCGTTGAGATTGCCGTTTGCGCCAAGGCCGCCGCAACCGTGCAGAAGGATTGCCGCTGCTCCACTCGCTTTGCCTGCCTCAGGCGCGAACCACT
>JAYVNO010000299.1:0-8362 GCA_043758415.1 Burkholderiales bacterium | reverse complement strand
GCCTGCATCAGAAAGTTACTCTCAATCATGAATGCAATCCTCAAATCCGGTGTGCCGTGGAATCCAAACTTCAACGCGACCCAAATCGCTTGACTTTCGACACAGTTGCTCTCCCCCAGAGAGAGGGAGCCTGCCGAACCGGTCTTATTTTGTTGACTCAGTAATTTGGGCGATCAGCACGACTAGCGGTGCATATCGCGCGAGTGGAACACGAAAATCGCCTACTCTCCTGCCTGTGCGAGCGCTGCCTTGATCAATCGCTTTGACAAGAAGTAGCCCGAACGCTTCAGTTCTTCAAGTAGGGGCGCGACTGCGCTCACTAGCTGCGCACGTTTGCCCAAAAGTAAAACGCCCGTGGTGCCAATCATGGTGATTTGCAAGCGTTGCGCCGCACGGCGTCCGCGTGAGTCGTCGAGAAGCACTAGCGCAGGCGTTGCGTGTTCGTTGTAGTGTTGCGCTCGAGTAATGGCGCTTGATTCACCGGCACCGATCAGATGAGTGCTCGCGAGCTTTGCACTCCGCTCTGCAAGCGCCACGACCTTTGGTCGTTGTTTGCACCAAGGGGCTGAAAGCGCCGCTTTGAGGCGCGCGGTCTCTGCGAAGACTCCGGCTAAAAGCTCGGTTGCTACTGCCTCGGTCACCACGACCTCACCGAAAAGCGCCGGCAGCAACGGCAGTTGATCGATACGGGCGAGCGCGATGAGCGGCCCCGCGTCGGCGATAACAATCACAATCGGCAATCGGCATCAACGCGCTGGGCGCAACCAAGCCGCAGCGGCATAAACTTCGTCGGCCAGCTCACGCGCTGAATAGTCAACCACCGGAATCTCAAGCGCGGCAAGGCGGGACAGCATTGCGCCCAGCGGCTCTCCGGCAAGCTTTGCGGCTGCGGAAACGGAAAGCGCGCCCTGCTCATACAGGTTCACAGCAATCGCTTGCCGGAGATGCGGCAGGTCGGCGACCCCGCCTAGTTGAGAAAAGCCAACCAGCACTGCATCAGGCTCACCCCGGTTAGTCACCACCACCATGTCGTCCCGCGCATCGCGGAGCGCGGTAGACGGATTAGATTTGAGTTCGCGAACGCTGACGGATTGCATAATGTTCTCGCGCGGTGTAGGAACATGCGATTGTATCGGCATCGTGAAATTGCAAAAACCGCCATTTTCAGCAAAGATACTTAGCTATACTAGGTAGTACCTTTCGCCACAACCATTCGACCTATGCCAATCACCATAACCTCGCCAATGTCGATCAAACTGGACGCCGCCGTTCGGGATCGCCTGAATTCCATTGCGACGCGGCATAAACGCACTTCGCATGCGATTGCCCGCGAGGCAATCGAGACGTATGTGGCGCGTGAGGAAGCCCGCGAGGCGCTGAATCAAGACGCTCTCAGTTCGTGGAATCACTTTCAGGAAACCGGTTTGCACGTTACGGGCGATGAAGTGAACGCCTGGATCGAATCCTGGGGGACGAAGGACGAGTTGCAGCCGCCCAAATGCCGCGCATAATTTATACGCAACGCGCACTTGAAGACCTTGTCCGGCTGCGTGAATTTCTTCAAGGCAAGAGTTCGGACGCAGCGGATAAAGCCAAAGCGACACTGGTTCAAAGTTTGGCTTCAATTAGAAACTTTCCTGAGTCACATAAACCCGTTCTAGACATGCCATTTCATCGGGAATTGGTCATCAAATTCGGTGCTCGTGGTTACGTTGCGCGATATCGGTACGAACGTGGTGGGGATGTAGTCGTGTTGCTGGTGCGGCACCAACGCGAAGATTTGATTTCTGGGTAGGTCGACGCGCGTGCGGTGTGGCTTCCGCTCTCGCGGGAAATGCTGGCGTCAGGTAAGCGGAGGGTGCGTTTCGCGGCTAGCGTCGCGATTTAGATGCGCGTATTCTTGACAAGTAATTTCGACTCACGCAACCTCCTTCACCCCAACCCTCTCGCGCTTGCCGGAGAGTGCGCGAATCAGCGGTGATTCAGATTTACGTTGGTTCGTTATGCGAACCCCATCGCCCGCCCGCGCATCGGTGATCGAAGTTGCAGCTCTGCCTCCAGCACTGCAATCATTTCGTCTGATGTCATCGCGTCTGAACGCATGTGTGCCTGCTTTGCGACAACGGCGAAATCACCTGCGGTTAACCCATCAAGTCGCGCGAGTTTCGCGCGTAAATGCGCCCATCGAATTTCTGGCAATTGAACGTCGCCGAGTTGCTGCCGAAACATGGCGACACGTTGCTCGACGTTGAGCGGCAAAAATTCGATCTTGTAGGTGAAACGTCGCAACGCGGCTTTGTCGAGCGTGTCGATCATGTTGGTGGCTGCGATGAAGATGCCTTCGAAGCGCTCCATGCATTGCAGCAGTTCGTTGACTTGTGATCGCTCCCAACTGTAATGCGCGCCGCTACGATCGCCGAGGAAAGAATCGGCTTCGTCCAGTAGCAACACAGCGTTTTCGCTCTGCGCTTCGGCGAAACTTTCACGCATGCGTTGTTCAGTTTCGCCGAGCCATTTGCTTTGCAGGTCGGATGCGCGACGGATCTTCAACGGGCGATCCAGTTCGCGCGCGACGTGTTCCGCAAAGCTGGTTTTGCCAGTGCCGGGCACGCCGTGAAAGCAGAGATTGCTTGCGCGGGCGCGATGAAGACTTTGCAGTAGTGTGGTGACGTTCAGAGCGCCGCCAAGGTTGGTGAACTCTGGTTTGTAAATCGTCGATTGAATCCGCGATTGACCGTGTACGTCGAGGCCGGCGGCCTGAAGGCTGGCGCGCAGGCTTCGCGTTGCGAGCGCGCTTAGCGAGGTCGCCCGCGTTGTCGACTCTTCATCAGTGCAAGCAAGCCGCGCAAAGCGCAATGCACTGTCGATGGCAGCAGGGCTGGCATCCGTAAAGGCGGCGAGCGACACTGCCGAACTGGCGGGAATGTTATGAGCTGCCGCGCGCTTTGTAGCGATGCGCTCCCGCACGCGAAGTGATGGTCGCCTCATTTCCAGGTGGTAGGTGAAGCGGCGCAGATACGCGGCATCCATTTGATGTACGGCGTTGCTGATCCAGATCGTTGGCAGTGGCGTTTCTTCAAGCAGCTGATTCACCCAGCCTTTACGCGGCCCTTGGGTCGCTCCGCGCATGCCGTTGAAACCATGTAACCACAGCGGCGTTTCGTGCGGAAACGCGTCCTCTGCCTCGTCGAAGATAAGCAGCGTGTTCTCTGCTCCCTGCAATAGCCGATGCGCGCTGCGCAAAAGAGAGAGACGGTCACTCACTGGCGAAGACTGTCCGTCGGGATCGTCAGCGTGAGTGGTCGGCACTTCTAGCGCTGCGAGCTGTGCATACGAGGCGAGCCAACGAGCAAGCTGTGTCTTGCCGGTACCGGGCGGACCGTAAATAAGAATGTTGATGCCCCGCTCGTGCTGTTTTGTTGCCCGTTGCAGCAATGCGCTCAGCGGCCCTATGTCTGCCTTGAGATGCGCAAAGTCATCCTCACACAACATCGACGCAGGCGATGGTTCGAACAGAAATCGTGCGAGTTGATTCACGTCGAAATCGGGCGCCACAAGCGCCGTCAGAAGCTTGGGATGCAGGCGCGGCGTTGCGTCGAAACCCAGCGGTGCGTCATGCTCACGTTCTACGATGAACATGCCCGAGCAGATCAACGCGCTTCCCGGTCGAATGCTGTGCCGTAGCGGTGCTATGTCCGCATTCAGGACTCGCTTAAAGGCGCGCGCAGCGTCACGACCGCGTGCTGGCAACTGGTCAAGCCACGCCGAGAATTCCGCGATTTCTCCGGCGTGCATCGCAATACGGGCGAGTTGCAAATCGAGCGCTGTCCAGCCAAACAATTCGCCGACTTGTTGCAGCCGCGTCCACGTCATTCCGTCCGCATCGTTTTGCTGCTTCTCGGCCGCAGGCAGGGAGTTACGCAATACGCCGCGCAACCACGCAGGGTCGTCTGCATAGAGCAGTTTGAGCGCGCGTTTGAAACCGCCCGTCTGCGACAGCCTGATATCCACTGCGTGCGTGGGCACAGCGAGAGCGTCGATGGAATCATGTTCATCGCATTCACTATTGACCCTCCCTAAATATTCGGGCAATGCTCTTCGCTTTGCTGGGCTATCCTTTTTTAAGACCGCCGTTGCTCGACCGAGTGCGTCGCGCGGCCAGATGATTTGCCCTATCAGCGCGTCAAAAATGGCTTCGGTGAGCACGCTTGCATTCGGGTTGCTGACGGAAGCGTAGAAGCGAAGTAAGTACGGCGCGATGCGTTGCGCATCGCAATCGTCTCGCGTCGCTGGCTGCGTTGAGTCTTGCAATGAATTGCGCATAGGGTTGATCTTCACGATAGTGTTGACCCGTTTGGGTAGATCAACATTGTCCGCGGCGTTGCGACGATTCATGTCGCAACGCATAGCCGAATTTCGCCCAACAAAAAACCCGCCGAAGCGGGTTTTTTGTTGCTACGTCCCGACCAATAAAGATCGGGACTTTTAGCGCGCCGCTTAACGGTTGTAAGCGCTTTCGCCGTGCGACACGATGTCGAGACCTTCGCGTTGCTCGTCGTCTGTGACGCGCAAGCCCACGATCAGATCAGCCACCTTGAATGCGATGAAGGCGACCACGGCCGTCCACACCACTGTCACGCCCACTGCTTCGGCTTGCACGATGAACTGCGCCATGATCGAGTAGTCGGCCGGCTTGGTCAACGCCGCCGTAACCCAGTCGGCCACGAAGCTCGGGCCGCCCAGATTCGGGCTGTTGAAGATACCCGTAGCGAGCGCGCCGAAGATGCCGCCCAGCGCATGCACGCCAAACACATCGAGCGCGTCGTCCGCCTTGAGCATTTTCTTGAGGCCGGTCACGCCCCACAAGCAAATCACACCGGCCAGCAAACCGATGATCAACGCGCCCATCAGGCCGACGTTACCGGCCGCTGGCGTGATTGCCACCAGGCCCGCAACCGCACCAGACGCTGCACCCAACATCGATGGCTTGCCTTTGAGGAACCACTCAGCGAAGATCCATGACAACACGGCTGCCGCGGTGGCCACGAACGTGTTCATGAAGGCGAGACCTGCGGTGCCGTTGGCTTCTAGTGCCGAGCCCGCATTGAAGCCGAACCAGCCCACCCACAACAGCGATGCACCGACCATCGTCAACGTCAACGAGTGTGGCGGGAAGGCTTCTTTGCCGTAACCGACGCGCTTGCCGACCAGATAAGCACCGACAAGCCCTGCAACACCGGCGTTGATATGCACCACGGTGCCGCCTGCGAAGTCGAGCGCACCCCACTGCCAGATCAAACCGGCGGTAGCGTTGAGGCCGTCGACCAGTTTGGCATCAGTGTACGCATCGGGGCCCGGCCAGAACCACACCATGTGGGCGACTGGGATGTAGCTGAAGGTAAACCAGATCACCGTGAAGATGAGCACGGCCGAGAACTTCATGCGCTCGGCAAACGCACCGACGATCAGTGCGCAGGTAATGCCAGCGAAGGTCGCTTGGAACGCCATGAACACGATCTCAGGAATGACCACGCCTTTGCTGAAGGTCGCCGCGTTGGCGAAGGTGCCCGCTATGTTGTCGAACAGTCCTTTACCGAATAGTCGAGAGGTCCCGCCGAAATAAGCATTGCCCTCGGTGAACGCGAAGCTGTAGCCATAAATCAGCCACAGCACAACGACCAACGAGAAAACGACCATCACCTGCATCAACACCGACAGCACGTTCTTTGAGCGAACCAGGCCGCCGTAGAACAGCGCGAGGCCCGGCACGGCCATCATGATGACCAGCAGCGTGGAGACCATCATCCAGGCGGTGTCACCTTTGTTCGGCTCGGGTGCTTTAGCTGCGGGGGCTGCGGGGGCTGCGGGCGCTGCCGGGGCAGCAGGCGCGGCACCTGCAACGGGCGCGGCGGCTGCCGGGGCTGTTTCAGCGGGCTTGGCCGCGTCGGGGGCTTTCGCGGCTTCAGCAGGTTTAGCGTCAGCCGCGGGTGCCACTGCCGCTGGCGCAGGCGCGGCGGCAGGTGCTTGCGCAACCGCCATCTGGCTGGCGCCGATTACGCCAATAGTCAGGGCTGCGCACAGCGCGCCGACGAATAGTTTTAGTTTCATTATTGGTAACCCCCGTTAAAGCGCGTCCGGACCGGTTTCACCGGTACGAATGCGAATGACTTGTTCGACTTCAAACACGAAGATCTTGCCGTCGCCGATCTTGCCGGTGTTGGCGGCTTTTTCGATGGCCTCAATGACGCGCTCAACCAGCTCGGTTTTGACCGCGACTTCGACTTTGACTTTCGGCAGAAAGTCGACGACGTATTCGGCACCGCGATAGAGCTCGGTGTGACCCTTCTGGCGACCGAAGCCCTTGACTTCGGTGACGGTGATGCCCTGTACGCCCACGCCAGCGAGGGCCTCACGCACCTCGTCAAGCTTGAACGGTTTGATGATGGCAGTAACCAGTTTCATGAATTGTTTCCCCCTCAGTTTGAGTTAAGTTGAATTACAACGACTTGGTGTACTTGAGCAAGGCGTACGGGGTCGTTTTGCCCTGAAATTTTTCTTTCGGCGGGGTGTAAAAACCTTTTTCTGCGTTGGTCGCCGTCACGCCGCCCGACAGTGCAAAGCCATTGCCGAAGTCGTAGGCGACTTCCGCTTTGCCATCAGTGTAGGAGCCCGCGCTGGTGCCCTTAATTCGTTGGTGGCCCGCGTGCAGATTCAGGTTCAGGTTATCGATCAAGGGGAACGTTGCGTTCAACTCAATGTATGAGCTGTTGCGCGCTTTTGGGATTGCGAACACCGTCGGCGATACGACGTGCGAATACTTCAGCGTGAACATTTTGAATGTGCCAGCAACATAAAGCTCGGTGGTGTCAGCACGGGTCGAGCCCGCTTTCAACGAACCGGGGTAGTAATACTGCAACACGCCGACGTCGTAGCCGAAATCGCTGACGCTGCCTTTGTACCCCGCGTAAATGTCGATCTCAGCATTGCCGTTGGAGATGGCGTAATCCTTCAGCCAGCGGATGCTGGAGCCCCACACGCCGAAATAAAAGCCCGATTCGGGTGCGTAATCTGCGCCGAGTTGCAGCGCAGGCTTGAAGCCCGACTGATTCAGACCACGGTAGATGTAGGAGCTTGCGATGCCTGCGTTGACCGACCAAGGGGAGGCGGGCTCAGCCGGGGCGGCGGCGGGTGCTGGCGGTGCCGTTTGCGCGAGCGCAAGGGTTGCAAACAGGCCGGACAAGGCGGCAGCGCCAAAGGTTTTTTTTAGTGTCATCGTGGTTCTCCTGAAATAAATGCGGGCGTCAATTGAGCGCTCCGACGCAAGCGCCGTGCCAGCGGCGTGACTGCGTGCTTGTGTTGTCGTTGCCGCGGCATCGTTGCGGCGCAGCAAGCGCGTGGTGCAGGGATGAGCAAAATTGGTGCGGCGCGACAGTGCAACCGCTTCAACGCACCAAAATATGACTTCTCGCCCGCGCCGCGACTGTTCAAGGTCGCGACACAAGGCAAACGCTTTGCTAGACTCGTGCTATGAATCTGGATGAACTCACAGCCCAACTGAAAACTTTGTTCGCGGGCAATCCTGGCGAAGATCTGCAGAAAAACCTGCGCGCCACGCTCTCCGCCGGTTTGGCGCGCATGGACGTGGTCAGCAAGCAGGAATTCGACATACAGCGCGAAATGCTCAACGCGCTGCGCACGCAAATCGAGCAGTTGAGCGCCAAAGTGGATGCGCTAGAGCAAGAAAAAGCGGGATCGAAGTAGAGATTTATCGCATCAGCTTTAAGCTGCATGCCGCATTCAAATTGGGCTTGACGCGCCTTTTAATCGTTAGTCGATAAACGCCAGAAACGCCCGTTAAGCCCAAATCCGACGACGCTTGTAGCGAAAAGCTGTCGCTTCATGGTTACGGCTCAACCGATTGCTGGCGGTCGAGTGCGCCATCACGACTATTGATCCGTTGTCGGGACGCTTGGCCAAACCGACTTCCGGCAGCGTGAAAGGAATGATGACTCCAGTCGTGCATCCGCTACCCGTCTGGTAGGGGGGCTGTCCTGGGGCAGCCTTTTTAGGGCACCTCTAATGATTCATTTGTGCAGCGCATTGTGTTGTCGCGCGGTGCTCGCGCTTTTGGCAAATGAGCTCACGTGACCTGCGCGTACGCTGCGGTTGCTGCGCTCCGGGCCGACGTTGCCAACTGCGACACTACATCCCCAAAAATGAATTATTAGAGGTGCCCTCCATCTTATGCACGTCAAATCTATGCTTCCTAAGAAACACACCACCTACGCCGCGATTTGGATTTCGGGTTGTACCGGTGCCAGCGCAAAACCAAACTCAGCCGCACGCCGGTGCAGCTGCTTGA
>JAYVNO010000298.1:0-24184 GCA_043758415.1 Burkholderiales bacterium | reverse complement strand
GGTGCTCGCAATCCTCACGTGACCTGCGCGTACGCTGCGGTTGCTGCGCTCCGGGCTCCTAACACTGCATCCCCAAAAATGAATTATTAGAGGTGCCCACAATTGATTTGCACTAATCGCTACTGGGCCCATCACAAAAACACGACTACAAGGGTATTTGCTCAGGTCGTGGTCAGTGTCTATTTGTAACATTGTGTAAACGTATAACGATTTCAGCTGTATGTAGTGTCGGTTTTTGGCCTTGCTGGAACCTGACCTGATTAACCGCTGATACCCGTCGAGTCTCATGAGGGTTGGCCTTCGGCCGCAATTGCATTTATGTCGGTCGATTCGCTCTTTCAGACGCTATCCGGTTTTTCGGTTGACCCACTTTTTCTGTGGCTCGCCATCTTCTTCGTCACGTTCATTCTTGAAGAGGGCGCGGCGGCATTCGCCGTCATGCTCGCGCTGTCCGACATGCTGTCGCTGCCGCTGGCCACCACGGCGGTCTATTTCGGCGTGGTCACCACCGACGTTGGCCTGTATGGGCTCGGCTATTCCGCGAGCCGCTTCAAATGGGCGTCGCGCTGGATTGACGGTGCCAAAGTCAAACGTGCGGGCGAATGGATGGGGCCGCGGTTGTTGCCAGCGATCATCATGAGCCGCCTGCTGCCATGGATGCTGCCGCCGACGTTTATCGCCTGCGGTTTTTTGCGCTTGCCGTTCAAGCAGTTTTTTTGGTTTGCCTCAAGCACCGGGCTGGTGTGGACGGCTGTGGTGTTCGCCGCCTTGCTGCAATTCGGCAACATTCTGTTGCAGCATCGTCTCTCTTGGCCGTCGGCTCTCGTCGTCGCCGCATTTGTGGCGTTGGCGGTGTGGAAATTTCGGGCGGCGCGAGCGCAGAAATCCGCGGCCACTTACGCTGCTATTTATAGCGGTGGCGCGGGGCGCAGCGATTCGCTTGACACCTTAACTCGGGCACCGGTCGCGCAACCCGCAAAGCCACTCATTTGCTGGTTTGAACGATTGCCTGCGTGGATGTTTTATGCCCCTGTTGTAGTTATGTGGCTGATGCTGTCACTGCGCTATCGCAGCTTCACGTTGCCCACTGCGGCGAACCCGTCTTTTGAGTGCGGTGGCCTGGTCGGTGAGTCGAAAAATCAGGCAATGTTGCAGGTCGCGCCGGACGCCGTGAAGTGGTTCGCGCCGCATGTGCTGCTCACACGTTCGTTGGCAGCGAATCGAGATGGCGCCGCTGAAGATTTGCAGGTTGCGCTGCGCGCGCTGGAGAGCGCCGCGATTGAGTTCCCGGTCGTAGCGAAGCCTGATCGCGGTCATCAAGGATACGGCGTGCGCCCGATTTATTGCGTCGCGGATTTGCTTAGCTACATCGACGCGTTTCCGCGTGGCGAAACTATGGTTTTGCAAAAACTGATCGCGCTGCAACACGAGGCTGGCGTGTTTTACGTGCGGCTGCCGGGCGAGCACTCGGGTCACATTTTTTCAATGAACCTCAGCGCGCCCGCACAGGTGATGGGCGACGGCGTATCGAGCTTGCGTAAGCTGATTCTCGCGGCCCCGCTAGTTGCCCGCTGTCGCGCGCTGCAGCTGGAGGAACAGAATGACCGTCTCGAATGGATTCCGCATGCGCGCGAAACGGTGGTGCTCGCGTTCGCGCGCAGCCTGCGACTGGGGGCCACGCTGACCGATGGCCGACAACTCGTCACGACAGCAATGCTGGCAAGATTTGACGAAATCGCCGACGGCATTAAGGACTTTTATTTCGGTCGATTCGACGTTCGTTTTGAGCGGCTGGACGAGTTTCAGCGCGGAGAAAATTTTCAGATCGTCGAGGTCAACGGCGTCGGTGCCGAGGCCAATCACATCTGGGACGCCAACACCACGCTGCGCAATGCCTACAAGACCTTGTTCGCGCAGTACAAGCTTGCGTTTCACATCGGTCACCTGAACCGCCAGCGCGGCTGCCAGCCAGTCGGCGCACGAGCGCTGTGGCGTTTTTTTAGCGACCAGCAGCGCGTGCTGAAGTTGCTGCAAAGGCCGGTTGATTGCGCGAAGTGAGTTGCGTGGGCCGATAAGTGGACTCGAACCTGTAGGAGCGGCTCGGTCGCGACGCACATCCGCATCGGCAATGCGGTCGCGGCAGCGCCGCTCCCACATTCCCAACCGAACCGTACGGGTGGCCCGACCCACTACAGCCATTGCCCTGCTTTTTTTGTTGCCACATAACGCGTGGCGACCTGCTGTAAGCTTCTTACGCTCAAAACGTAAGCGCTGTCCGACAGCAATCAGCGCTCGCTGCTGACACCAACCGCGTGTGCTTCAGTTACCCTGTGAGCTGGCTTGGGTTAATGCCTTGATCGCGATGGCGTAGCCGCACCGCCACAGACAAGCGCCGATCTCTGATTTTATTAGGAATTCTTGTGATGCATCCCCCCCGCGCGCGTAGCCTCCAACGACCGCGCTCGTAGCGGTTTCCGAACCGCATTTTTCGCCGTGACCCTCGGTCTGCTATCGGTAACGAACGTCATCGCCGCCAATGGCAAAGACGCACAAATTCACCGCTCCCAGAATCCAATCATCGATGCGCAGGGCCGCGTTCAGATGATCATTGATTTCGATTTTGACCCCAAATCCGATACCGAGTTTGCACACGGCACATCGCCCGCCAACGAGAAAAAATGGGACCAACATCAAGGCAAGATCGTCAATCTCCTGGATCATTACGAAAAACTCTACGGGTTCACGCGCTCCGGCATGACAAGCTGGGCCAAGACATCCGCCACCGCGTTTCTAGATACCCAGCAGGTCGACAGGTTGGTCAAAGACAAACGGGTGTCGTTACTGACTGAAAATCAGTTCGAAAAATTCAGTACGTGGGACAACATTTCCGTCAATGGCGAGTTTCGCTCATGGGGATGGCAGGCCACCACCAACAACACGCCACGGATCAGCAATAGCGGACGCCCGATCTACATTATTGACAGCGGCGTCGGGTATCACACCGACCTGAGTAGCGTCAGTTCGCGCGTCAATATGGCATGCGGCACCTCGCTGACTAACTGCAGCGATTATTCGGCGACCGACAACTTTCCAGTAGTGGGTTGTTACCCCCACTCAATGCACGTGGCGGGCATTATCGGAGCCACCGCGTTCAACGACAAGGCGGGGATGGGCGTATCAGCGGGTGCCAACATGATTTCAGTTTCGGTAGTGAAAGTAACGGCATCGGGCTATCAGGGCATGTGTGCAAATTCCACGCCACAGCTCGACGCAATTGGTTACGCACTCGACTACGTCTATCGACAAATTCTCACGCAGTCGCAGCAGCCTAACAACGGCGTGCCGTTAGTCAACATTTCGATCAACCCTGGAAGGTTCGGGTTCATGAATGATGGCAGCGCCGAGACCAACCGTGCAGCGCTTTTGAAGCTAGCGACGCCGGCCCCGACGTGGTTCTACAGCGGAACCTATCCCAACGGGACATGGACGTTGGTCGACTACATCGGCGCTTTTGTGGCACAGTCTGCGGGCAACCTCTCGGAGCTCCCGAGTTCGAACATGTACGGACCAGATGGCAAAAACTTGTGTACTGAATACGTAAACCAGATCCAACTTCCCGTCCCCTCGCTTGCCTACACCCACGCGTTCCCGAACAACAATACTACCAGTGCGACCGACGGCATTATGGTCGTGGGCGCTATGCATCATGATGGCAAGCCTGTCGATCTGGCGCGTAATACGTTCAACGGCGTTCCGACCGGTGAGAGTTTGCCGTTCAGTGGTCGTTATGACTCGACTGGCTTGGTCTACGCCCCTGAACAATCGTCCGTTTACGGGCCTTGTGTCGATGTATGGGCTCCCGGCAACTTGATCTATTCGACGTACGGACGACAGGCTGAGTTACCCGACTACATGCAGTCGGTCGTTGGGACGGAGTATTCGGCTATTGGCACTACAGGACCGCAGGGCTGGATTTTTCTTTCAGGCACATCCATGTCAGCGCCGCACGTCATCGGTGCCGCCGCCGTACTGGCGGATGCGCAGAACCTGCAAACCCCTGCCGCCATTGAGCAAGCGGTTCGAGCCAGATTCATGCAGAACGGATTTATAGATCGCAGCGGCACATTTATCAACTACGTGCAATTGCCCTAACGTTGATGAAAATCTTTCCACACCTGCGCAACCAGTGTGTTGCGGGCGACCATAGCGCATCAACCGCGTTAAAGCTGCTTGCCGCCTTTATCGCGGCGGCCACGTTGCTTTGCGTCCAGCCGGTCCTCGCACAGGACACGCTAGAAAAATATTACCTCAACTATTGCACCGACCTTCCCCTCACGGTGTTCGACACCAGTGTTTGTCGTCGTTATCGCTACACAGGTGGCATCCCGCGCGACCCACTACCGATCATCGCACGGGAGTTAGAGTTACCCAACGGTCCGGTAGGTGCAAAGCGGACGGCGGGTTCACACCGAGTCGCTTTTTTCCGACTTTTACCAAGCCCGGAACCCGCGTTACCGATTCTTTATGTCTACGCGGGAATTGGTTTCGCGCAGTGCGGCAACATCGTATTGCCGAAACCGTTTGTCGCTGGCAGTGTGACGACTCAAGACGTCGTGGTCGAATTTGGCGGGCCGGGTTGCGAGCCTTTCACTAACGAGAATATCGATCATTCTCGCGTCTACACCGACCGCTACGCCTTCGGTGCGCCGATCCGTCGTAAAGCATTTGACGGCGGTATTTTCGAAGCATCACCGATGGTGCAAACCCGTAATGGCCAGCCTTGGATCACTGCCTATTGGGGACTCAATCTCGGGTTGGTTGAGTCTCGTTTCGACCGGGATCCCGTGGCCCTCGCGCTACTTCCGGCATTTGGCAATGAATTCGGATTTTGGGGTAAAGAATACGAATCCGTATTGCTCACGTTACCCCCGCCCATCATAGAAGGCGAAATCACCGAGTACCAGAACACGCTTGATTTTCCGAACGCACCTGGTGGCGTGTATTTCTATGCGGCCAATGACGCGGATCGTGCCGTGCTCGATTCAGGTGCGCCGGGGAAGTGGTCGCGAACCGGTAGCAAGTTCAATTCCGGCGGTTACGTTTCGGTGTGCCGGTTTTATGGCAGCGTGAGTCCAGGGCCGAATTCGCATTTCTACACCGCCGACGACAAGGAGTGCGACGTTTTGAAAGCACTGCAAATCACGCCCACACCGTTGAGCCGACAACAACTGAACTTCGAAGGCAAGACGTTCTCAGCGAGCGTGCCGACACCCGCCGCAGTAGCCGGATCGTCGCCGGTGTGTCCGGTGAAATCAATTGCGTTGTATCGCGCCTACAACGCCGCTTACACGGCTGCCGGCAAGCAGAACTACGACTCGAATCATCGCTTCACCACGAGCCGCGCGGACATCAACGAGGTCGTTGCCAAGGGTTGGGTCGATGAAGGTGTGGTGATGTGTGTGCCGGAATGAGCGATGTCATGGAGCGCGGTTGGGTGTGTCTGGATTTGCGGCGTGCGTGGCTTTATCAAAACTGTTCGGATCAGGGTTCGGCCCTGTAGATACTCTGTTAAAAGTCAAGCGATTTTGAGGTGGCCGCAGCAGTGCCGCTCCTACAAAAGCACGATCCTGATTTGTTTTGCCATGCTGGCGACCGCGCCGAATGCCGCTACCCTTCAGGGCCAGCGTTTCGACGACCGCGTGCGCATTGCGACGCATGAGCTCACGCTAAACGGCCTCGGCCTGCGCTCCGTCCTGTTCGTCAAGGTCTACGTCGCGGCGCTCTACCTGCCCGAAAAAGCCGCTACGTATGGCGTCGTTGCCAGCATGCCCGGCCCAAAGCGACTACAACTGCGCATGCTACGAAAAGCCGATGCCGACGACTTCGTCGAGGCGCTGGTTGAAGGCATTGAGGAGAACACGAGCAAGCCAGAACTTGCGCTGTTGCACGCGCGCATGCAACAGCTGACGCAAACCATCAACGCCATTGGCAGCGTGGTCGCGGGCGACAACCTTAACTTTGATTTTGTCCCCGGCGTTGGCACCTCAATCACCATCAATGGCGGGAAAAAAGGCAAACCTATAGAGGGGGCTGATTTTTACAACGCCGTGCTCAAAATATTTGTCGGCGAAAACCCGGTGGATGAGCGGCTAAAAGCGGGGTTGTTGGGCAAGTAGCGCCTGCGACGTTGTCCACAAATTGGCGGTCGCGATTCACGTCGTGAGCTGGCGCAGTTAGCATTACTGCCTATCAGTTATTCACTTCACCTCATCTCGCCACCATGCCCCTCGAACTCTCCCGCCGCGCGCAATCCCTCGGTACTGAAAACGCCTTTGTCGTTCTCGCTGAAGTCAACAAGCTCATTGCTGAGGGCTACGACATCACGTCCTTTTGCATCGGGCAGCCGGATTTTCCGGCACCCACGCACGTGCAGGAAGCGGGGCATGAGGCGATTCGTCTAGGCAAGCATGGCTACACGCCGAGTGCAGGAATACCTGAGCTGCGCGCGGCAGCCGCGACCTACATGGGCGATATGCGCGGCATCACCATTGAGCCGGATGACATCGTCGTTGGCGCGGGGGCGAAGCCGTTCATCGCGTATACGATTTTGTCGACCACTGATTTTGGCGCGGGCGACGAGGTGATTTATCCGGTGCCGGGGTTTCCGATTTACGAATCGCAGATCACGATCCACGGCGCGGTGCCGGTGCCGCTGTACCTACGTGAGTCGCGAAATTTTGCGTTCGACCCAGCCGAGCTTGAATCAAAAATCACGCCGAAAACGAAGCTGCTGATTCTCAACAGTCCGCAAAATCCTACCGGCGGTATTCTCACTAAGACCGACCTCGAAGCCATCGCGGCGATTCTGCGAAAACATCCGCAAATCTGGGTGTTCTGCGATGAGATTTATGGACGACTCACCTTCGAAGGCAGCTTTCAGTCGTTGGCCAGTTTGCCCGATATGCAAGAGCGCTGCATCATCTCGGATGGTGCGTCAAAAACGTGGGCGATGACCGGCTGGCGCATCGGTTTCACGGCCAACAGATTGCTTGCCCCCGCGTTCACCAAATGGGTCACCAACACCGATAGTTGCGCTAGCCACATATCGCAATGGGCCGCAGTCGCCGCCGTGAGCGGGCCGCAGCATGAGGCCGAAATGATGCGCTCAAAATTTCTGGAGCGACGTAACCTGATCGTGCCGCTTTTGAACGCGATTCCGGGCATCAAATGTCAAGCCAGCGGCGGCGCGTTTTACGCGTGGCCGAACGTGACCGAGTTGTGCGAGATGACGGGGCTCGCCGATAGTGAGGAGCTGCGCAAGCGTTTGCTGTACGAAGCGGGTATCGCCGTGCTCGCTGACATTCATTTCGGTCATCGCGTACCGGGCGACGGCCAGCACATCCGCTTCAGCTACGCCACCCAAAACGAGAACATCGTGAAGGGCGTGCAGCGGATTGCCGATTGGGTCAAGCGCAGCACGAAATAGCGTCCAGCCTGTCCTTTCCGCAAGGCGGCATCCACACTGAAGCGAATCAATTCGCTGTCAGCTTTTCGCTGAAAGCGGCTCTACACTGGGCCTAAGCTCGGATAACGCAACATCTCGATTTTTGTCGATTTTCGGTTATAGCCCCAGTGCAGTAAGCAGTGCGACTAAAAGCTGTACCCGACAAATGGCCGCTCGCAGCGATTGCATTACGCTTCATGACGCCCTTTCACCCCGGACCCAGTGAAGCCATCCACCGTGATTGATCACCCGCAACGAATCGCACTGCATAACGAAATCCACGCCTGTCCACCGGAGCCTATGGTGCCGCCGCTGGCGATTTCTCATGTGGTGATGTTGTGCAACGCGGCTGAGCGTGAGGCCAGCCACGCGCACATGTCCACGTTGCTTCGCGATCATCATTTGCCCGCCATCGACGCGGCCACCAGCTACGCGCGACACAACATGGGCGCGTATCGTGTGCGCTGGGAACGGCATACTGAATTCGTTAGCTGGACATTCGTCACCCCGCTTGATGATGAGCCGAAAGGAGACCCTGCTGCGGCCACCGAATCGTTGCCGCAAGCGTGGCTAGAAGGCCTGCCCGGCCAGCGTCTGGTGGCGCTGAATCTGTGGGCGTTCGCTGGCACCACGCAAGAGGACGAAGCGCCCGACCCGCGCATCGTGTTCTCGGCGCTGCAATAACGTCTGGTGAATAGCGCTGCGCTAAACTACGTGTTAATCGAGTTAATAATAATTTTTTTGTGAACAAATTTTTTGCCTTCCGCCGCTGTTGCCGTCGTCGTCTGAACGACGGGTCGTTTGCCTGCCTTTAGCGACGGCGTCCAGTGGTGCGCACTCATTCAAAGGCTGCTCGGTGCAGCCTTTTTCATTTCCATCGGTTCGCTAACTCTGCTCATTTATGTCCCTTCAGCTCTACGACACCTGGACGCGCTCAGTGCGCGAATTCACGCCACTGAACGCGGGCGAGGTCGGCCTGTATACCTGCGGGCCGACGGTGTACGACTATCAGCACATTGGCAATTACCGTAC
Organism: Burkholderiales bacterium; assembly: GCA_043758415.1. Lineage (GTDB taxonomy): Bacteria > Pseudomonadota > Gammaproteobacteria > Burkholderiales > Casimicrobiaceae > Casimicrobium. Next base: position 15,648 of record JAYVNO010000298.1, on the reverse strand, counting down.
GTTCCTTTTTGAAGACGGGTTGAAGCGCGTGCTCAAGATGAACGGGTATCGTGTCAATCACGTCATGAACATCACCGACGTCGGCCATCTGGTATCCGACGGGGACGACGGCGAAGACAAAATGGAGAAGGGATCAAAGCGTACGGGAAAGAGCGCGTGGGACATCGCGACGCTGTACACCGAGTCATTCATCGGCGACCTGAATGCGCTGGGTATTGAGTTTCCAACCACGCTGTGCAGGGCCACCGACAACATTCCCGAGCAGATTCGCTTTATTGAAGAAATCGAGACGAAGGGCTACACCTATCGTACCGGCGACGGCATCTACTTTGATACGTCGAAGCAGGCGAGTTACGGTTACCTGGGACGCCTGGACATTGCAGGTTTGCAGGCGGGTTCACGCGTTGAGCTTGGTGAAAAGAAGCACGCGACCGACTACGCGTTGTGGAAATTTTCGACACCGGAGGATCATCGCCAGATGGAGTGGGACTCGCCGTGGGGCCGCGGTTTTCCGGGCTGGCATATCGAGTGCTCGGCGATGGCGCACCGATATCTGGGCGAATATTTCGACATCCATTGCGGCGGTGAAGATCACATCACCGTGCACCATCCCAACGAAATTTCGCAGACCGAAGCGGCGTACGGCACGCGGCTCGCGAACTTCTGGATGCATGGATATTTTTTGATCACCAACGACGCCAAGATGAGCAAATCATCGGGCGAATTTTTGCGTCTCCAACTGCTGATTGACAAGGGCTTTGATCCGTTTGCGTATCGCTACTTGTGCCTTACGGCCCATTACAGAACGCAGATGAATTTCAGTTGGGATGCGCTGGATGCTGCGCAGACCGGGCTGACGCGTTTGCGAACGGCGGTGCATGCGCTCGCTGAGCCGACAATACCGGACGCAGCCTACGTCGCCCGCTTCATCGACATCCTCAATGAGGACTTGAATTTTCCGCAGGCGCTGGCGCTGATGCACGAGACGCTGAAATCGGATTTGTCGGCACCAGTCAAAAACGCGACACTGCTTAAATTTGATGAGGCCTTCGGCCTTGGTCTCGCGATGTGGATGCCTGCGGTCATCGACATTCCCGCCGACGTGCGCACGATTGCCGATGCCCGCTGGGCGGCACGCAGCGCGAAAGATTGGGCAGAAGCGGATCGCCTGCGCGCGAAACTGGCAGCCCTTGGGTGGACGATGAAAGATGGCAAGGACGCGTATACGCTGGCGAAGTGACGCGCTCGCAGTAGGATGGCTGGACCGCGAGCGATACCAACCAGCGTAGGCACACACCGCCGATGGCTATCGCTTCGCTCAACCCATCCTACAACGACTGGATTCCCGCCGTCGGCGAGAATGACGGCGATTTAGCCAACAACTCCAGGCTGAAACGACCACCGCATTGGGGCCAAGCTATCGTTTTTCAGAAAACCGACTTAAGGCATAAACTGCTCTATTGCCCTTATCCATCAGGGCTTTCAGCATAGAGCTGTAGGAGTGGCTGTGCCGCGACCAGCGTTGCAGTCGCGGCAGAGCCGCTCCTGTGAAACTCGTCCGGATCAACGCACAGAAAACGGCGACTGATACGGGCGTCCGAACGCCACACCTGCGGCCACCGTCCCAATCGGGCGCAAGAACATTTTGCCTTCGCGCACATTGTTGCGGGTGTCGACGAAATCGACCTTGCCGTCCACCACTTCGAGAATTGACAGATCGGCCGGCGCGCCGATTTGCAAGGTGCCGTGCTTCGGAATGCGGTTGATTACGCTGGCGGGTGCAGTCGTCGCCATCGAGATCACCTGCGGCAGCGTATAGCCCAGCGTAATCAGTTTGCTCATCACCCACGGCAGGTAGGGCATGCCCGGTGTGTTGGCGGAAAACACATGCACATCAGACGAAATCGTATCTGGCGGGCAGCCCTGCGCAATGGCTACCTCGGCAACGGTGAAATCAAAGCTTCCGCCGCCATGGCCGATGTCAAAGATCACGCCGCGCTTTTTCGCAGCGAGCGCTGCGGGCAGCAGTTTGCCGTCCTGCACGATGTTGGTACCCATTCCAAGATCGTTTGGCGCGCCGGAAAAGCAGTGTGTCAGCACGTCACCGGGCCGCAGCGTGTCGAGAATTTGTGACATTAACGCCTTGTCCGCCACGCCGCCAATATGGCACATGATCTTCGCAGATGTGCCCGAGCGTTCGCACGCGAGGATGGCCCGTTTCAATGGTTCCAGCCCGTGCTGCGCAATCACGTTTTGGCTCATGCGAACTTTTACGCCCAGCACGAGGTCGGCATTTTCGGCCACCGCGCGGGCAGCCGCATCTACTTGTGCGTAGTCGATATTGAACAGTTCCGGCACTGGGAATCCCGCGAGCCCCGCCACGGCAATGTGCACAAACGCAAACTGTCGGGTGCGCGAGGCGGGCACCACAAATCTGCGATAAGCCGCGAAATTATTCGCGCCTGCATCACCGGCGGAAACGACCGTGGTCGTGCACTGATGCGCCACCAGCTCATCAGCTGGAATGCCAATGGCCGAGCCATACGGATAGGTGTGGCAATGCAGATCGATGAGGCCCGGCGTGACCAGTTTGCCACCCGCGTCCGTTACGCGCTGCGCGCGCTCGGGTGCGATGGTGGCATCGATCAACTCGATCTTGCCGAAGCGAATGCCGATGTCGCGCTTGCCTGAGAGATTCTGGCTTGGATCTAGCACGTTCGCATTGCGAATCAACAGATCAAACTTTTCGTTGGCACCCATGGCTGCGTAAGGCGCACCGGGGATTGCGGCAAGTGTCGCGAGTGCGACACCAGACTGAACAAAGTGACGACGCGAAGCGTTATCCATGGTGCCTCCTTGGCAATGATTAATCAGGTAGACGAAGAAACTCTCCTGCGATGCAGTATCTGCGGCGTTTGCCACCGCGTCAAGCGCGTGATTCAGTTGTGTACGGAACACCGCTTCTACAATGGGTGCAACGCGTTTGTTCGATGAGAGGCACTGGCATGGCGAACACCAAGACTTCGGTCACGACCGCTGCGCTGGGCACAGCACTTGCCGTGATGAAGGGCGCAACCCACATTGCCAGCAACGCGAGCAACGCGCTGAAGGTCGCGCAGTCCATAGGCACCACCATCCGCGCCACGCGCGAGATTCAACAGATCACGCTGTCTGATTTGGCCAAACGCGCAGGCGTTTCCAAGTCGGTGGTAAGTCGCATCGAAGCGGGCCTTACCAGTCCAACGGCGGTGATGCTGGCGAAATTGGCGGAGGGCATGACCGTGTCGCTATCGACGTTGCTGCGCGGCGAAAACGGCCCGCCGGTGCATATTCAGTTGGCGAGTGAGCAGCCGATTTACACCGATCCCAAGACCGGTTTGATTCGACGCACGCTGTCGCCGGTCAGCCCCGACGCCACCGTCGAGATCGTTCACAACAGCCTGCCTACGCGCAAATCTACCGGTAAATTTCCGGCGCATGCGATCGGCACGCAGGAACACATCGTGGTTCACGCGGGCAAGATTGAAGTGGCTGTTGGTAAGCGCGTGTTCGCGCTCGACGCAGGGGACGCCGCGCAATTCGCGGCGGACAGCGAGCATTCGGTGCGCAATGCGGGCACCAAGAAGGCGGAGTGGTTACTGGTGATTCATTCGTTGCCTCGGGTGATTAAGCGCTAGCGGCGCTGGTGATGAACCTGCTTTTGTAGGAGCGGCTCTGCCGCGACCTTGCCTGCGTTCGCTGCCCTGGTTCGCGGCAGAGCCGCTCCTACAGGCGTTGCGAACGCAGGATCCGTCGTTCGTGTCAAGCGGCATAGCTCAACAATCCTATAATTTTGTTCGATATATCGAACAACTTTTCTCATGAATCCCCACTCCTCCGGCCTCGTCCTCGGCGCTGTCGGCGTCATCATTTTCAGTCTCACCATGCCGATGACCAAAATCGCGATGGCGGGTGACGTGTTGTCGCCATGGTTTGTGTGGGCGGGACGCGCGGTGTTGGCGGCGGTTGCGGGCATCGTCTACCTCGTGGCTACGCGAGCGCCGATGCCATCGCGTGCTGCGTGGCTGCCGCTAGCGGGCGCGACGCTCGGCATCGTATTCGGCTGGCCGCTGCTCAATACGCTGGCGTTGCAAACGGTGTCATCCAGCCACGTTGCTGTAGTCAACGGCATCTTGCCGCTGGCGACTGCCGTCATCGGTGCATGGTTGAACCGGGAGTGGTTATCGCGCCGATTCTGGGGCTGCGCGGTGGCGGGCACGCTGCTGGTGTGTGGCTACGCATGGCAGCGCGCCAACGGCGAGCTGCACGCAGCCGATGCGTTAATGCTGTTGGGCATTGTGCTCGGCGGACTCGGCTATGCTTGTGGTGCCATCGCGACCCGCCATCTGACCGGGCCGCAGGCGATTTCATGGGCTTTGATCCTAGGATTGCCGGGCACGCTGGCAGTTGCGCTTTGGAGTGCACCCACGCTTCCGGTGGCTGCGCCTGCTTCGGTAGGGTTCGCGTTTGTCTATCTCGGCCTCATGAGCCAATGGATCGGTTTTTTCTTTTGGTACAAAGGCCTCGCGATGGGCGGGATCGCACGGGTGAGCCAGGTGCAGCTGATGCAGCTATTCTTCACGCTTGCCTTTGCCGCGTTGCTGCTGAAGGAGTCGGTTGAACCCGCGATGTTCCTCGTCGCAGTGCTAACGGTTGCATTGATTGTCGTCGGGCGTCGCACCGCAAAACCAACTTAACCGCCATGTACCTCCCCAAACATTTTGAAGCTCCTGATCGCGCCTCGACCCTTGAGGTGATGCGCAGCTACCCGTTTGCGCTGCTGATTTCGACCGATGCGGAGGGCTCGCCGATTGCCACGCCGCTGCCCGTTGCGCTGACTGTTTCGGGTGACGAAACAACGCTCCATTTTCATCTGGCACGAGCCAATCCGCACGCGGCGCTGTTGTCCGCCAACGCGCGCACGATGGTTGCGTTTTCCGGACCGCAGGCTTATATGTCGCCGCGCGTGTATCCCGATTTGCAGCGTGTGCCGACGTGGAATTACATCGCGGTGCACGCGTATGGCGAGTTGACTGAGGTGATGGGTGACGCCGCCAAAGATGACTTTCTAAAGTTTCTGATCGACATTCATGAACCGGCCTACGCTGATCAATGGCGCGCGCTTGATGCAAATTATCAGTCGATGATGATGAGCGCGATCTCGGCGTTTCAGTTGCGCGTGACGCGACTGCAGAGCAAGTTCAAACTCAATCAGCATCGTACCGAAGCACATGCGTCGATGAAGGCGATCTACGCGGTGGGTAGCCCTGGTGAACAAGCGCTGGGCAAGTGGATGGAGCGACTAGGGCTGTGAGCGTATCGAAAGACGACGAACGCTTCATGCGTGAGGCGCTGCTGCTAGCGGACGAGGCGGGCACCGCAGGCGAGGTGCCTATTGGCGCGATAGTGGTCATTGCCGGACAAATCGTCGGGCGCGGCATGAATGGTGTGATTCGTGATGGCGATACGACGGCGCACGCCGAGGTGGTTGCGCTGCGCGACACTTTTCGCACGATCAACAATTATCGGGTGCCGGGTGCGACCATTTACACCACCGTGGAGCCCTGCGCGATGTGTGCGGGTGCCATCATTCACGCGCGTCTGAGTCGCGTGGTGTGGGGCGCGCCAGACCTGAAATTTGGCGCAGCCGGTAGCGTGATTGATTTGTTTGCCGAGACGCGTTTGAACCACCATGCTCGTGATGTTGTGGGCGGTGTATTCGCGGTCGAATCAGCGCGTCGAATGAAAACTTTTTTTGCTTCAAGGCGTGGATCAATCGCAGCGCCCGCAACGATGAAACCCGAATTCAAAGTAAAAACGGCCACCTGGCCTGATGACATGGCAACGCTCAAAGCAATCCGTTTTGAAGTGTTTGTCGAAGAGCAAAAAGTACCAGCTGACGAAGAGATTGACGCCAACGATCCGCTGTCGATTCACGCCATTGTCTGGTCAAACGGCAAAGCTGCGGCCTGTGGCCGATTGTTGCCGGACGGACATATTGGCCGCATGGCGGTGCGTAAACCCTTTCGCGGGCTTGGCGTAGGCGGACTCGTACTGCAGCACTTGATCGAGCGTGCGCGTCAACGCCGCGACGTTGATGTCGTTTTATCGGCACAAAAGCATGCAATCGGTTTTTACGAAAAGTTCGGCTTTGTGGCGGAAGGCGATGAATATCTCGACTGCAACATTCCACATCGCGACATGCGAAAAATTTTGGGTGCCAACTAGGGGAGCAGCAATGACACACATTTCACTCAATCGGGCATTCGTTTCACTTAAAGGGGGCATCGCGATGGGCCTTTTTTCAACGCTGTTGGCGATGGTCGGTTGCGATCGCGTAGCCACTGGCGAGTTGCAAGCCGGACAGTCGACGGTCGCCGACATGAAGCTCAAAATGGGCGAACCTGCCAGCGTGTTTCGCGAAGGTGATAAAGAAATTTGGGAATATCCGCTCGGGCCCGAAGGCGTGCGCACTTACATGATGACGGTCAACGCGCAGGGTGCGCTTGAGAAGATCGATCAGGTGCTGATCGAGGACAATTTCAAGCGCATTCAGCCGGGCATGATGATCACCGAAGTGCGGCGCATTCTCGGCCGCAATAGCAAAGAGCAACGCTTTGGCATGACGCCCAACGAGCTTACGCACAAATACAAATTCAACGCCAACAACGAGGACCAATACTTCGATGTGACGTACAACGCTGAGGGTCGTGTCAAAGAAGTGGGCTATGACTCCTTCAGTTTGCAGAAGGGTTCGTCGCGATAGCCGCGCTCAAAAAAATTCGTGTGACGTCTCTCACGCTCGGTCTAGCTGGCGGGTGGCCGACGCATGGATCGCGCAGATGATCGCTATGGCGGACGGTGACCCGATACCAGTCGCGGTCTGCGTGCTGCTTTCGCTCGCGCGATCAGTTCGGATGAGCATTGACCCTGCCCCAGTGCCTGGCAACGGCTTCACCGGCGCGTGCGAGGCGATGTGCTCATTCGGTTTTGCTCTATAACTTTTTGATAAAACCCACGTTATACAAGGAGCACAAGTCTAAATTGCCATAAGTCGATGTTGATCGATACGCCGCGTCAGCCCCCACTAAATGGGAGCTTTGGACAAAAGCTGCTGATGAGACTGACGATTGAAAGTCTGTGTGTAGTTACCACGAGGTTCCGGGAAACTTGCCAATGTCATATCACTGGGCGGGTAACGGTGGTAAAAACTTGAAACGACCAACTATGCCATTTGCATGACTTCACCGCACCATCCGGTACCGTGGTTACGATTTCTGTTCGTGTCGTCACTCGCCGCCCTTTTATTTCTGCTTTGCAGCGACGTCGCTTCGGCCCACGTCAAATGGTTCGCGCCGTACGACTTGCTGTGTCCGCCGCGCCCGCTATTTTCGGTGATGACGGGCACCTATTTCCTGATGTTCAGCGGCGTCATGGTGGTCGTGATGTTCATGACGGCGTATATCGACGTCATGTTGACCCATCGCGCGCTGGGCCTGAACGGGCTCGTGCGCAGGACATCGGGCTGGTTTGCGCCAAACGTCTACCTGTTCATGCGGATCGGCGTCTTCGGCTTTCTGATCGCGGTTTCGATCTACGGCAATGTCCTGCTCACCCCGGAGCTGAAAACGGAGTGGTCTTGGGTTCCGTGGCTGCAAATGGCCATGGCGCTTCTCGTGCTGCACCCGCGAACGGCCTGGTTAACGGCGTTGGGCATTTGCCTGTTATACGGCTGTGCGATTTATCAGTATGGCTGGTTTCATCTGATGGACTATCCTATCTTTCTGGGTGTGGCCTTTTATCTGTTCACCATGTCGCGTTATGGCGAGCAGAAGGCAGAGCGTGCGCTTCTGGTGCTGCGGGTGCTGACAGGAGTGACGCTGCTGTGGGCGGGCATGGAGAAATTTGCCTATCCTGACTGGAGCTTTCCGTTGCTGTTGCAACGGCCTAATTTGTCGTTTGGTTTCGATCCGGAATTCTTTATGGTCGCGGCCGGATTCGTCGAATTCACCGCCGCATTTCTGTTGATCACCGTGTCGCTGGCGGCGCGTGTGGCCTCCGCCCTGTTGCTGCTGATTTTCACGTCGGCCATTCCGGAGTTCGGCGTGGTGGACGCGGTGGGTCACGCCGTCATTATCGTAGTGCTGATCGCGCTGATTTTCAGTCACAACCCGATTGCGGCAAAGCTGGAAACGAACAAAGGCACCGCCGTCACCGCGATGCTCAGCGTCAGCCTCTACTTCCTCGCGCTTGCGGCAGAAGCCGGTTTCTTTTATGGAACGCATTGGCTGGCGTACGGAGACCGGGCATCGCTGGTGGCAGCAAGGCGCTAAGTCGGCATCAAGCGGGGGCACCGCCTTCGCTGATTATTCGCGCATAAACGCGAAGCGTCCGCGCAGCGCGCGCAAGCCATTCATGATCGAAACCCTGAGCGAGCTTGTCTGCGCGGTTTCCGGCGTGCGCTGCACCGCCAGTCGCGCCAGCAGCGCCGGGTTATTTTTGTAGATCACGTTTTGATTGATCGCCGCCTTGACGCTCAATTGCAGCGCGCCGCGCCGAATCGGCTTGTTGGCATAACGGAAAATCTGTACCTGGTTGATTAGTTTGATCACCATCTCCGCGTCTTGCGCCTCGGTCAGCAGGATGGCGAGAATCAGCGGATACTGGGTTTTCAGGATGCGCAGCAGCTGCGTTGTATCTTCGTTGTTAACGTGGGTGTCAGTGATGATGACCGAAATATCGTGCTGTTCGAGAATCTCGATAGCCTGCGCAATATTGCGGGCGCCGTGCACGCCATAGACGTTTTGAAACATTCCCGAGATCGAGTTGATCACGTCGACGTTGTCATCAATAACCAGCAGTGATGCAGCCGAGGCCATCATGGGCGATTTGACCGCCACGGTCTCGTGCGGCACCAACACCGGTGCGAACGCGGTGGTGCGGGCAATTTCCGCTGCCTGCGCGATGATTTCCTTGATCTCGGTGTGATCCCACGGCTTGTTAATGTAGCGGAACACTTCACCGTCGTTGACCGAGCCGACAATGGCGGCCAGATCGGAATATCCGGTCAGCAACACGCGCATCGTATTCGGCGACAACTGGCGCACGCGCGAGAGCAGGTCGATGCCGAGCATGCCTGGCATGCGCTGGTCGCTCACGATCACGTGAATGTGCATTTTGCTGATGATCTGCAATGCCTCGGTACCACTGGTGGCCGTATGCACCTCATAGTTCTGCCGGAAAATGGTGCGCAGAAGGCTCACGATGCGCTCTTCATCATCGACAAAGAGCAGGCGTAGGGTTTCGTCTTTCATTGCGTCTGTTTCCGGTTGTAGCTACTTGCAAATACTAAATTAGGCAGGCTGTAGATCGGCTTCATCATCCTCGATAAATGCGGGTGTTTGCCGCACCTGCGAGATCGGCAGCAATATCGAAAAAGTGGTGCCGATGCCGGGCTCGGTGTCGACCAGAATCTTGCCGCCGTGTGCTTCGATAATCTTGTACGAAATAGACAGGCCCATGCCGGTGCCTTCGCCAATCGGTTTGGTGGTGAAGAATGGATCGAAAATCTTTGGCAGCGCGGAGGCCGGGATGCCGCCGCCATCGTCCTGAATCTCGATACGCACCATTTTTTCGTCATGCTTTTCGGTGCGCAAAATCAGCGTGCCGCGCTCGCCTATCGCATGCGCCGCGTTGGTGATGATGTTCAGGAACACCTGATTGATCTGCGAAGGCGAGCACATGATGTCAGGTACCTCAAGGTACTCGGTTTCTACCGTCACGTGATTCTTGAGCAAGTTTCTTGCGAGCAGCAGGGTGCTGTCCAGCCCCTTGCAAATATCGAAGTTGGCGACGTTGGCGCGATCAAGCCGACTGAAATTCTTGAGGTTAAGCACGATCTCGGAAATCTGGCCGATACCATGCGAACCGTCGTTCAACATCGAATCGAGCTCTTCAAAGCGCTTGTTTTCGACCACATCGCGCGACAGGCTCGCGACCTGAACGTACTGCGCGTTGAGCGACTGTCGATCCGTGTTGCGGTCGCGCAGCGAGCGGGCGAAGAGGTGGCTGCAGTTGGCTAGATCATGGGCCTTGCCCAGGTGCTCCTTCATCACATCAAGCGTGCCCTTGACATACGCCAGCGGCGTGTTGATCTCATGCGCGATGCCAGCCACCATCTGGCCCAGCGCCGACATCTTTTCTGACTGCACCAACTGAATCTGCGATTCCCTTAGCTCGACATTGGCCTGACGCAATGCGCTGTTGGCGCTGCCCAGTTGACGGAAGCTGCGGAACAGGCGCCAAGCCAGATAAGCCAGCAGCATCAGTAAAAACACTGAGTAGGCTATCAATAACTGCCGGTAGAACTGCTGATCGAGCAGACGCTGCTCATGCGACTTGGTGTAAGCATCATTGAGTTCATCGATCTTTTTTGACGTCGGCAGCGCGGACAATTCGTTGAGCAGATTGGCACCGACTTCCTGCTGCCGAAGTGTGGTGCCGATGTGCGCGAGCAACACGTCGAAGGCTTCTTTCACCTCGGTCGGATATTGATCGGTCTTTGGCTGAATGGCCGCTACTTCTTGCGCAATTTTTTCCTTGAGCGCCGTATCAGGGGTCAGGTTGTAGGTCAGTGTTTGCGAAAAAATACCGGTGACCGCCGCTTCCAGTTCAACGAGCTTCGCGCCCGAGAGACCAACCCGCTTCGCCGTGCTGATCACGTCATCGGCCGAGGTCGGCAGGAAATTGGTTGAGTTCCGATAGATAGAGTTTTGCGACTTGAAGCGCTCGATCAACGATATTTTGTTGGCCATCGTGCTCTGGAAATCCTTGAGCAGGATCAGCAATTCATTGGAATCGGCTGATTGCGTCGTCTTCTGGGTAAGGCCGGTCTGCAAGTCACGAATCAGGGGCAGCGGCTGCGCCACCGGGTCATAGTTGTTATTAATGCCCATCTTCGACTTGAACACGTCGATGTTCCACTCAGCATCAATTTGTTTCAACTGCCGCAGGTTACCGATGATTGCGTTGTGTTCATCAAAATCAACGCCGCGCGTCTTGTTGAAAAGAAACCCGAGCAGGGCGATAAGAATGACCGCGACAAAAATGTTGACGTCGCGCTGACGTGATCGCTTGTCGTCGGCTTCGGTTTTTGCCGCAGTGTTCATTGCGAGACTCCCTGCAATGGCTTGCCGCGAAATTCGCCGGTAAGCGTGCGCAAAAATTTAACGATCAATTCCTTGTCTCCCTTTGGTGCCGGACGGCCAAGCTGATACTGAAACATCACGTCCACGGCGTCGTCGAGCGTGGCTGCTGAGCCGTCGTGAAAGTAAGGCGGTGTGACCGCCACATTGCGCAGGCTCGGCACCCGAAATACATGGCGGTCGGCCTCGTTCTTGGTCGTGTTGAAGCGCCCGAGATCAGCCGGTGTCACATTGCCGCGTTTTTTGAAATAGTCCCCCATCACGCCAAACACCTGAAACATGTTGCCACCGACATTCACGCCCTGATGGCAGGCAATGCAACCGTAGTTTTTGAACAACTGATAGCCGCGCAACTCGTCAGCGTTGATGGCCGCCTTGTCACCGCGCAGGTAGCGGTCAAACTTCGCGTTTGGCGTGATCAGCGAGCGTTCAAATGCGGCGACCGTTTCCGAGATGTTTTTGGCGTTGGGCGAATCGTTGTAAATCTCCTTGAACGATTTGACATACGCCGGATCAGCTCTGAGCTTGTCAACAAACTCGTCCCAATTAGTCCCCATCACCACCGGGTTGTGCAGCGGGCCGCGAAATTGCGATTCCAGCGATTCATCGCGGCCATCCCAGGACAAGCGAAAGTTAAATGCCATGTTGAAGATGGTGGGTGTGTTGATCGGGCCGCGCTTGCCGCCGATACCCACTGACACCGGCGTACGATCGGCACCGCCGGTTTGATACTGATGGCACTGGATGCAGGCAATCGAGTTGTCTTTCGACAAGCGCTTGTCAAAAAACAGCTTTTCGCCCAGCTCCACCTTGCGCGGATCAAGCTTCATCTCAAGCGGAATGGGCTTGATCGGCTCGTTGATCTGAGCCGCCGCTTTGCCTGATGCCAATCCGAAAGTCACCGCGTACGCGGCGACTGCCCATAACCCCCATGTGCGCATAGTGCCTCCGTATCTCTTTTTTGACCAACGACTGCCGCAAAAGGTCAGCCAAGATTGATTACCTATTATCGCGATATTCCGTTGTCATCGCAACAAATCCCCATACATTTCAAGCACATCCGTTGCGTCTTTGCGTGCAGCAGAGCGCTGGCTGATCGTAGACGCGGGATGACGCGCCAGCGCTTGGGCGATCAGCCTGTTGCGCTATCGCTTGTATTCAGAGGACTAGACGCAAGTTTTGGACCGAAAGTCATAGCCGCTCGCAAATGGCAACAACTCCACGATGAAAACACCGCAAAATACCGGCGAAAAGCCGATTTATGCTGGAAGTCGGTTTACAAAATACAGGCATGCCGCCCCAATGGAATGGACGCACCACGATTGAGCTGTAGCGAAATCCGGACTTATGCTGTATCTGCTCCCTTGCGACAAACGGGCAACCCGCGTGGAATCTCCGGGCTGTCGTTCCCTCCCGTGGCTAGCTGGTATAGCCTCGTGACACCGTTTGCAGCCACTCGTCAGCCAAAACGTCCTTTGTCCAGCGTCGTGACGTAGTCCAGCGCCGCTTGCGCGTGGCCCGCGACTTTGACGCCGCGCCACTCGTTGGCGAGCTTCCCGTCCGCGCCGACCACAAACGTGCTGCGTACGATGCCGCGCACTTGTTTGCCGTACATGTTTTTCATCTTGATCACGTCAAACTGCGTACAGAGTTTTTCTTCGGCGTCGGAAATAAGCACGAACGGAAAGCCGTGTTTCGCGCAGAAATTGTCGTGCGATTTCACGCTGTCGCGCGATACGCCGACGATGACGGCGTTGGCTTTGACGAACTGATCGTGAAGGGCTGCGAAGTCGATGCCCTCGGTGGTACAACTGGGAGTGCTGTCCTTCGGGTAGAAGTAGAGCACGACGATTTTGCCTTTGTGCTCCGAGAGTTTGAAGCTGCCGCCACCGCTGGTGGGGAGCGTGAAATCCGCAACTTTGCTGCTGACCATGATGCTATTCATATCCTGAAAAATTACCGGCGCATTGTTTTTTCTATGTTCGCCAGGTAAGGCAATCCCTGTTTCATAAGGATGCCAGATCGGCCCGCGATTTCACCCCAATCGACTTCGCAATACGGCAAGTTTTTCGCGGTCAATGTGTCGAAGTACGTGCCCGTACCCACCACCGTGTAACCCTGGTCGCGCCAGCCGGAGAGCAGGCGTTCCATGACCGGCAGCAGCGCCATGCCTTCGAGTTCGGCGTGCAGCGTGAACACGTGATCTTTACTGGGCAATGCGGTGAGAGTTAGCAGATGCAAGTGCGCGTTGTCAGCGCTGCAGCCGTCGACGCCAATCAACTCATCAAGCGTGGGCAAGGTGCCGGTGATTTGCGGCACCGGCAACGACTCCGCCTGCACGAGCGGCCAGAATGTCGGCACGGTGTCGCTGCCTGCATCGCTCGCACGCGCATCGCTCGCGTAGCGGTAGCCTAGCGTGCCCTGATGGCGCAGCGCTTCCACGCTCATCTGCCAGCCAGCTGCGCCCCAGGTCAGCGAGGGTATCCCGAAAACCTGAACAAAACGTTCGTGCGCGCGATCCATCTGCGCCCGCGTCCACTCGGGTGATTTTTTCATCACGTTGTCTTGCCAGCCGACATGATCCCAACAATGAATGCCGCATTCAAAACCGGCATCGCGAGCCGCGCGCATCGGCCCTGCAGCACGCACCCCGATATCGGGGCCGGGGATCAGCGTGCCGTACATCAGCGTCTTCAGCCCGTAGTTCGCGCGCACCGATGTGCGCCGGACTTTCGCCAGAAATCCGGGACGAAAAATGCGTTTGATGGCACGTCCCGTGTTGTCGGGGCCCATCGAAAATAAGAACGTTGCGCCGACTCGTTCACGCCTAAACAGCTCGACCAATCGAGGGACGCCTTCCTGCGTGCCACGCAGCGTGTCGACGTCAATCTTGAGGCAAAGATAAGGCATCAGGCTTGACCCCTACCCATGACTCTATTTTGTAGGCGCGGCTTTGCCGCGACCCCTATGCGCAAAACACGCACGGGTCGCGGCAGAGCCGCGCCTACAGCCCGTAGGTTCATGGTGTCAATTCGAGACGAGGGCGCTCGCCTGAGCCGCCGTGATTGCGGCGGCTTCTTCGCGATACGTCTCAAGAATTTTTCGCAGTGCAGGCACCATCGTCACCCGCGGCGACCAGTTCAGCTCATCGACGGTGTTGGTGATGCGTGGGTTGCGATCCTGCACGTCCTGGTAGCCGACACCGTAGTAATCGTCTGCCGTCGTGTTGACGATAGTCGTTTTCGCCGCACCGGCCCGATATTCGGGGTATTCGGGCGCGATATTGAGCAGCATCTCGGCGAGCTCGCGCACCGAATGGTTATTTGCCGGATTGCCAATGTTGTAGATTTTGCCGCTGGCGATACCGCGCGGATTTTCGATGACGGTCATCAGTGCGGCAATCGCGTCTTCCACGTCGGTGAAGCTGCGACGCGCGATGCCGCCGTCAACCAGTTGAATCGGCTCACCACGAATAATGTGGCCGATAAATTGCGTGATCACGCGCGCACCGCCGGGGTTGCTGGCGGTCAACGAATCAAGGCCGGAGCCGATCCAGTTGAAGGGGCGAATTAACGTGTAATCCAGCTGTTCCTTCATTCCATAGGCATGAATGATGCGATCCATCAATTGCTTGGACACGGAATAAATCCAGCGCGGTTTGTTGATTGGGCCGACGATCAGCTCTGAGCTCTCCGAATCAAACTCCGCGTCTCTACACATGCCGTAAACCTCGGAGGTCGACGGAAAAATCAGGCGCTTTTTGTGCTTTACACACATGCGCACAACCGGCAGATTCGCCTCGAAGTCGAGCTCGAACACGCGAAGTGGATCGCTCACGTAGGTGGCAGGCGTTGCGATGGCGACCAGCGGTAGCACCACGTCACACGCGGCGACCTGCTCGTCGATCCATGCTGTGCTTTCGAGCATGTTGCGCCGATGAAAACTCATGCGCGGATGCTCGAGCAGGCTCGCTACGCGATGAGAGGCGAGATCCATGCCGACGATTTGCCAGTCGGTGTTGGCCAGAATTGCGCGGCTCAGATGATGGCCAATAAATCCATTGGCACCGAGGATGAGAATCTTTTTCATGAGCCGTATTGTTTCACGCTGTGCGGTTTGCTGAGTGCGACGTCGTATGCGCGGCTCTGCGCGCGAAAGGGGAGTTATTAACGAGTCAACCAAATGTGTCCTATCGCAACTGTTATCGCGCCCTCTCCCTCGGGGAGAAGAGCCTGCCCCGGCGAAGGCCGGGGGCGGGGGGGGAGGGGGAGGGTGATTGCATCGCGAGCCGTAACCGTGCGCCAAGTCCCTCACCCCCGGCCATCGCCGGGGCAGGCTCCAACCCTTGTATGCTGAATTTAGTTTGATTTGAAGCATTGAAGGGTAGGATGGAAATGTTTTCGGA